>DATKNX010000181.1:0-2233 GCA_035541085.1 Gemmatimonadales bacterium
CCGGGGCGTGGAACGACGGCCCGAGCCCGAAACCGATCAGGAGCCAGAACAGCACCGGCGGCGCCAGCGCGCCCACCACGCGGCTCGGTTGGCGGTAGAAGCGCACCAGCTCACGTTGCCAGAGGGTCAGGACGGCAAGGAAAAAGAGGCTCACGCGCCCGCGCCCCCGTCGCCGTGGTGGAACCGGTGCCCGGTGCGGCGGACGAACACGTCGTCCAGCGTCGGCTTGCCGAGCGTGAGGCCGCCGATCGCCCCCGCGAACGCCTCGACCAGCTGCGGCACCAGCTCGTGGCCGCGCTCGCGCTCGACGCGCACCGCGCGCTCGACCACCTGCGCGCGGCAGCCGAAACGCGCCTCGATGCCGGCGGCCAGGCCCTCGGCGTCGGCCGTCTCGATGGTGATGACGTCGCCGCCGATCTCCGCCTTGAGTTCGGCCGGCGCGCCCAGTGCCACCAGGCGGCCCTCGTCCAGCACGGCGATCCGGTCGCACGCGTCCGCTTCGTCCAGCAGGTGCGTCGTCACGACAGCCGTGGCGCCGGTCTCCGCGCGCACCGCCGCGAGGTAGGACCAGAACTCCCGGCGGGCCGCGGGGTCGAGCCCGGTCGTCGGCTCGTCCAGGAGGAGCAGGCCGGGGCGGTGCAGCAGCCCCTTGGCCAGCTCCACGCGCCGCGCGAGGCCGCCCGAGAGCCGCTCCACGCGCTCGTGCGCGCGCGCCGCCAGGCCCAGGTGCTCGAGCGCGGCGCCGATCCGCCGCTCCAGCTCGCGCCCCTTGAGCCCGTAGAGCCGCCCCTGGTGCCGCAGGTTCTCCGCCGCCGTCAGCTTGCGGTCGAGGCTCGGTGCCTGGAACACCACCCCGAGGCTCCGGCGCGCCAGCGCCGGCCGGCGGACGACGTCCACGCCGAAGACGGTGACCGAGCCGGCCGTGGGCACGAGCGCCGTGGAGAGGATGCGGAACAGCGTGGTCTTGCCGCTTCCGTTGGGCCCGAGGAGGGCCAGGAGCTCCCCGCGCCGCACGTCGAACGAAACGCCGGCCAGCGCCTCGCGGTCGCCGAAGCGGTGCCGCAGGTCGCCGAGGCCCGCCGCGACGTCCGTCAGGCCAGCGCCATCAGGGTGCACAGGGCGGGCAGGTACAGCAGCGAGTAGCGGAACAGGCCGGACGCGCGCGCGTGGCTGTCGGGGCTCGCGGCGAGCCGGACGCCGTAGTACACGAAGCCGCCGCCCAGCGCCAGCGCGCCGAAGAAGTAGAGCGGGCCGGCCATCCCGAGCGGCGTCGGCAGCAAGCTCACGACCAGCAGCGCCAGCGCGTACAGCACCGACTGCCGGCCCGTGCTCGCGCCGCCCGGATCCTCGACGGAGAGCACGCGGAAGCCGGCGCGCGCGTAGTCCTTGCGGTAGAGCACCGCCAGCGCGAGGAAGTGCGGCATCTGCCAGAAGAAGAGGATGAGGAACAGCACCCAGCCCCCGGCGTCGAGCCGGCCCCGCGCCGCCGCCCAGCCGATCAGCGGCGGGATCGCGCCGGGCACCGCTCCGACGACGGTGGCGAGCGACGTGACGCGCTTGAGGGGCGTGTAGACGAGCAGGTAGCTCGCGGCCGTGAGCGCGGCGAGCGCGGCCGAGAGCACGCCCACCGCCAGTGCCAGGAACGCCGTGCCGGCGAGCGCCAGCGCGGCGCCGAACGCGAGGCTCTCCCCCGGCGTCAGCCGCCGGGCGGGCAGGGGCCGGCGGACCGTGCGCTTCATCAACGCGTCGTGGTCCCGCTCCAGCCACTGGTTCAGCGTGCTCGCCCCGCCGGCCACCAGTGCCGTGCCGGCCAGCGTGCGCAGCAGCGCCAGGACGTCGGTCGAGCCGCGGGCGGCGGCGAGGTAGCCCACCAGCGCCGTGAGGACGACGTTGAACGTGATCTCCGGCTTGGTGAGCGTCAGGAACGCGGCGAGGCGCCGGCGGTCGGCGAACGGAGGTGCTGCTGGTTCGGCGGAAGGCTCGACGGCCACGCCGCCCTGCACGGCGCTCATGCCGCCGTGGAGGCCGGGGCGGAGGAGCGGTCCGGGGAGCGCGGCGCCAGGTGCCGCGCCGCGCGCAGCGCCACCACGACGCTCGTCGCCAGGACGAGGGCGCCGCACAGCACGTGCGTCGTGGTCGGGATGACCGCGCGGCGGGTCCAGATGATCGTCGCGCCCAGGTAGATCTGGAACGCCAGCAGGAGGACCTGCACCGTCGCGGGGCGCAGCAGCGC
>DATKNX010000182.1:0-7657 GCA_035541085.1 Gemmatimonadales bacterium
TCCACGAGGCGGTGATGACGATGCCCGCCGCCTCGCCGGAGGCACATCACACGGTGGGCTCGGTGTTCCAGCCGGGCTACCGCCTGAACGGCACGCTCATCCGGCCGGCGCGCGTGGCGGTGCTGACGTGGACCGAGCCGGCGGCCGGCGAGGCGGTGAACTAGCCGATGGCGCCGGAGCAGGACTACTACGGCGTGCTGGGCGTGACGTCCACCGCCACGCAGGACCAGATCAAGCGCGCCTACCGCAAGCTCGCCAAGAAGTGGCATCCCGACGCGAACCCGAACGACAAGACCGCGGGCGAGCGCTTCAAGGGCATCACCGAGGCGTACTCGGTGCTGTCGGACGCGAAGAAGCGCAGGCAGTACGACGACCTGCGGCGCTACGGGGCGTTTTCGGGCGCCGGATCCCGGTCCCCGGGCCCCGGGCCCCGAGGGCGGCCGGGTGCGGGGCGGCCCGGCGCGGCGCCGCGCTTCGAAGAGATGGATTTCGGCGACCTCTCGGGCGGGCTCGGGGACCTGTTCTCGTCCATCTTCGGCGGCGGCGGCTCCGCCAAGCGCAAGGGCGGCAGCGAGCGGGGCGAGAGCGTCGAGACCGTGGTCTCGATTCCGTTCCGCGTGGCGGCCCTCGGCGGCAAGGTGCCCATCGCGGTGCCGGTCACCGAGGCGTGCGGCGTGTGCGGCGGCTCCGGCGCGGCGCCGGGCAGCACGGTCACGACGTGCCCGGAGTGCAAGGGCAGCGGCACGATCTCGTTCGGCGCCGGCGGCTTCGCGGTGAAGCGCCCGTGCCCGCAGTGCCGAGGCCGCGGCAAGGTGGCGGCGCAGAGCTGCCCCACGTGCCAGGGTTCGGGCGAGGTGCGGGTCGAGCGGCGGCTGATGATCAACGTGCCGCCGGGCACGGACAGCGGCACCAAGATCCGGCTCAAGGGCCACGGCCCGCGCGGCACCGGCGGCGCGGCGGCCGGCGACCTGATGGTGGCGTTCCAGGTGGAGCCGGACCGCTTCTTCCAGCGCGACGGCCTCGACGTGCACTGCACCGTGCCGATCAACATCGCGCAGGCGATGCTCGGCACGAAGCTCAAGGTGCGCACGCTCGACGGCAAGCACGTGGTGCTGCGCATTCCGGCCGGCACGCAGCCCGGGCGGAAGTTCCGCATCAAGGGGCAGGGTATCGAGAAGGGCGGCGAGCGCGGCGACCAGATCGTCGAGGTCCAGGTCGAGGTGCCCGCCAAGCTCTCGCCCGAGCAGGAGGCGATGATGAAGGGGTTCGCCGACGCCACGGGGTTGAAGTACTGATCCTCGCGCCATGCGCGTCCTGATCGTCGAAGACGACGCTGGCCTCGCCGGCATCCTGCGCGAGGGCCTCGCCGAGCACCACGTGGACGCGACGGTGGCGTCCGCGTTCGACGAGGGCCGGGAGCGGGCGGTGCTCGGGGCGTGGGACGTCATCGTGCTCGACGTGATGCTGCCGGGCGGCAGCGGCTTCGACCTGTGCACCGAGCTGCGGCGCCGCGGCCTCCGGACGCCGATCCTGATGCTCACCGCGCGCGACACGGTGGACGACCGGGTGTCGGGCCTCGACGCCGGCGCCGACGACTACCTCACCAAGCCCTTCGCCTTCCGGGAGCTGCTGGCGCGCATCCGCGCGCTGGCGCGCCGCGGGCCCGCCCTGGTCCCCGAGACGCTCGCCGTGGCGGACCTCGAGGTGGACTTCGGCTCGCGCAACGTGAGCCGCGCGGGCCGCCCGATCCAGCTCACGGCCAAGGAGTTCGCGCTGCTCGAGTTCTTCGTGCGCCACGCGGGGCAGGTGGTGGACCGGGCCGCCATCACGGCGCACGTCTGGGACGAGAACCACGACCCGTTCACGAACGTGCTCGAGGTCCTGGTGCGCCGGCTGCGGCGCAAGATCGACGATCCCTACGCCCGGAAGCTGATCCACACGCTGCGGGGCGCGGGCTACCGGTTCGGCGCGTGACCCGCTGCTGCGCCGTCGCGCCCGGGGGGCCCCGGTGGCGATGATCCGCCCCCTCGACCGCCTGCGCCTGCGGCTCACGGCGTGGTACGCCGCGACCTTCGGGCTGATCCTGGTGCTCCTGGGCGGAGGCCTCTTCCTGACGATCCGCTCCCAGATGTCGCGGCACCTCGACGACTCGCTGCGCCTCGCGGTGGGCGAGCTGATGCGTGCGGCGCGGATCCGCGAGCTGGAGGCGCGCACCGCGCGGGGCGCGGTGGTGGACGCGGTGGACGAGCTGCACGTCCCCGATCGCGCGCTCTACCTGCTCGCGACGGACGGCTCGCCGGTCAAGCCGCCGGTGGCCGACGCGTGGATCGAAGCCGCCGCGCGGACGGCGGCGCAGCGGGGATCGGTGGACCTCGAGGTCTCGCTGGCCGGCCGGCGGCTGCGCCTCCACGCGGAGCGGTTCACCGTGCCGGGCCGCACGTACGTGGGCGCGGCCGTCGCCGACGTGGTCGAGCTGGAGGACCAGTACGCCGCGCTGATCGGCGCGTTCGGCGCCGCCGCGCTGGCCGGCCTGGTGCTCGTGGCGGCCGGCGGCTGGCTCCTGGTGCGCAAGTCCACCGGGCCCGTCGAGGCGTCGATGGAGACGATGCGGCGCTTCATGGCCGACGCCGCGCACGAGCTGCGCACGCCCATCACCGTGCTGCGGAGCCAGGCCGAGGTGGCGCTGCAGCGCGAGCGCGACGCCGAGGGATACGCCGCGGCGCTGCGGCGCGTCGAGAGCGAGGCCGAGCGGCTCGGCGCCACGGTGGAAGATCTCCTGACGCTGGCGCGGGCCGACGCGGGCGAGCGGCCCGTCGAGCGGCGCCGCGTGTTCCTCGACGATTTGGCGCTGGATGCCGCGTCGGGTGCGCGGGCGCTGGCCACCAAGCGCGGCGTGGCGCTCGAGGTCGGCACGTTCGAGGAGGCCGTGGTGACGGGCGATCCGGCGCTGCTCAGGCAGCTGCTGATGATCGTCCTCGACAACGCGGTGAAGTTCACGCCCGGCGGCGGGCGGGTGCGCGTGAGCGCGGCCGCCCCGTCGGGCCAGGCCGAGGTGGTGGTCGAGGACACGGGCGTCGGGATCCCTGCCGAGCAGCTGCCGCACGTCTTCGACCGCTTCTATCGCGGCGATCCGGCGCGCGCGCGCGGTAACGGCGCCGAGGGCGCGGGCCTGGGCCTCGCGATCGCGCGCTGGATCGCGGAGGCGCACGGGGCCCGGATCGACGTCACGAGCGAGCCGGGGAAGGGAACGAGGGTCGCGATCCGGTTCCCGGCGGCCGCGGGAGAGGCCTTTCGGTCCTGACGAATCCCCGATACAGCATCAGGTCGTACGCGATCTTCAGCCCACCGGCGACGTAGAACGGCACGTTCCACAGCGCGGGCCGCGCGAACATCCAGCCCGCGAAGAGCGGGGCGATGGCGGCGCCCGTGGTCCGCGCCACGCCGGTGATGCCGGCGGCCGCCGAGCGCTCCTCGGGCGCGACCACCGCCATGACGTAGGATTGCCGCGTCGGCACGTCCATCTGGCTGATGCTGAAGCGCGCGAAGAGCACGATGACGGCCAGCGGCAGCGTGGGCATCAGCGGCACGAGGATCAGCAGCACGTTCGAGGGCAGGTGCGTGAACACCATCGTGCGCACCAGACCGATCCGCGCCGCCAGCCGCGACGCGAGGAGCGCCGAGACGCCGGCGAGGAGATTGGCGCCGAAGAAGATCCCGCCCAGGGCGGCGGGCGGCACGCCGAAGCGCAGGTGGAACCAGTAGGCGGCGAAGGCCTGCACCACGAAGCCGCCCGCGAACGAGTCGACCGCGAACAGCGAGGCCAGCTTCGCGACGAACCGCTGCGAGCGGTGCAGCCCCAGCCGGCCCGCCGGCGCGGCGCGGCCGGCGGCCGGGTCCACCTCCACCGCGCGCGACATCCGGAGGAAGGCGCCCGCCAGCAGGAGTCCGAGCGCCGCGTAGAGCAGGAGGACCGCGCGGTAGCTGGCGACCGGCGCGTACGATGCACGCTGGAGCCCCTGCGACAGGAACCCGCCCGCCAGGGAGCCGGTGGCCGTCGCGAGGGCGCCGACCAGCTGGTACCAGGCGAAGACGCTCGTGCGCTGCCGCTCGGCCACGATCTCGGAGAGCGCGGCTTGCTCGATGGGCCAGAACGGGCCGACCTCGTTGCCGCTGGGGCTGATGACGCCGATCGTCCCGGCCACGACGAGCAGCAGGTAGTCCCGCGTGGCCAGGAAGGCTACGCCCGCCGCCGCCATCAGGAGCGCTCCGACGGCCAGCGTCCACCGGCGGCCCGCCCTGTCGGCGCGGGTCGTGAGGAACAGCGAGATCGCGACGTCGCCGCCCAGCGTCAGCGTGAGCAGGAGCCCGGTCCGGGCCGCCGTCAGGCCGACGCTCGTGAGATAGAGGACCAGCACGACCGACAGGGCGCCGTACGCGAAGAGGCGCACGGTGCGGGTGAAGAACAGCCGGCGGCCGTCGCGCGTCAGGGCGTGGAGCGTGGCAGGCACGGTGAACAGTCTGGCGCCGCTCGGCCCGCCCGTCCAGGGAGACGTGCCGGCGGGCCGCCTTCCGGCTCGTCATCTTCGCGACAGCTACGCCGACTACCTTCCACCGCCATGAAAAGCCGGAGCCCGTACCGGTCGCTCGCGCCGCTGGCGCTCGCGGCCGCCATCGGCGTGCGCCCCCTCGCGGCGCAGCAGCCGGTGACGCGCGAGCAGGCGGTCGCCGCGGCGCTGGCCAGCGGTCCGCGCATCGTGCTGGCTGCGACCGACACCGCCGCGGCGCGCGCCGACGTCATCAGCGCCCGGGCCTTCCAGAACCCCACCGTCAGCGCCGGCTACAGCAAGGACGTTCCCCAGTATCACGCCGGCGTGGAGCTGCCGCTCGACCTGCCGTGGATCCGCAGCGCGCGGATCCGCGTGGCGGCGGAGGCGCGGGCGTCGGCCCGGCTGCGGTTCGCGTTCGAGCGGGCGTCCGCGCGGTTCGACGCGGAGGCGGCGTACGACGCCGCCCTCGCGGCGACGGCGCAGGCCCGGCTGGCGCACCGCACCGCGCTCGACGCCGACAGCCTGCTCGGGATGGCCGTCGCGCGCCGCGACGCCGGCGCCGCGAGCGAGCTGGACGTCCAGCTCGCCACGGTCAACGCGGGCCAGGCCGCGAACGACGCGGCGGGCGACTCCGTGGACGCGGTCGGCGCACTGCTCGACGTGCAGCGCGTGATGGGCCTCCCGGCCGACCGCGTGAGCATCGCGTTGGCCGACACGCTGGCGCTGCCGGCGCCCGACACGGCGGCGCCGGCCGGCGCCACGCTGCAGGTCGCGGCGGCCGAGGCGGCCTCTCGGTCGGCGGACGCGGCGGTCCTGCTGGCGCGGCGCAGCGCCTTCGCGTCGCCGAGCCTCACCTTCGGCTTCGACACTCACGATCCCACCGGCGCCGAGCCGGGACTGCTGCCGACCTTCGGCGTGGCCGTCACGCTGCCGCTCTTGAACCGGAACGGCGGCCCGATCGCGGCGGCGGCCGCGGCGCAGGACCGGGCGCGCAGCGAGCTGGTGCTGGCGCGGCGCGAGAGCGACGCGGCGGTAGCGCAGGCCCGCCGCGACCTCGCGGCCGCGACCGGGAAGGCGCAGCGCGACCGGACCCTGGTGGCGAGCGCCGACCGCGTCGCGGCGATGTCGCTCACCGCGTACGCGGAGGGGGCGGTGGCGCTCCCCAGCGTGCTGGAGGCCCAGCGCCAGGCGCGCGAGGCGCTCGGCCACCTCGTGGACGACCTGGCCGCCGCCAACACGGCGGCCGCCGCCGTGCGTCTGTTCACGACATCTGAGGCGACCCCATGAGTCGTTCGCATCGCACCGCGCGTCCTCGCGCCGTATCGCTCGCGGCCGCGGCGGCCGTCTTCGGCCTCGCCGCCGGCTGCATCGGCGGCGGCGACAGTGAATCGGAGACCCGCTCGGACGTGCAGGCCGTGGTGGGCGCCAAGACGGCGGTGGCCCTCGTACAGCCGTTCGTCCGCACCGTCTCGGCCCTCGGCACCGTGGCGCCGAGGCCGGGGAGCTACGCGGACCTCGGCGCGCCCGGTCCCACCCGGGTCGCGCGCATCTTCGTCGTCGCCGGGCAGGCCGTGGAGGCGGGCGCGCCGCTGATCGAGTTCGACCGGGGTCCGTTCGACGCGGCCGCGCGCAGCGCGCAGGCGGCCGTCGCGGTGGCGCAGAGCGCGCACGACCGCGCCGTGCGCCTGGCGGGCGAGGGCATCGTGCCGCGCAAGGACGTGGACCAGGCGGCGGCCGACCTCGCCCAGGCCCAGGCGGCGCTGGTCAACGCCGAGCGGGCGCAGTCGCTCGCGACGCTCCACGCGCCGGTCGCGGGCGTCGTCACCCGCATGACGGCCGTGATGGGCGCGAACGTGGACGTGAGCCAGCCGCTGGTCGAGGTGGCCGATCTCTCGGCGCTGGACGTGGTCCTGGACCTCACGCCGGAAGACGCGGGCCGGGTGCGCGCGGGGCAGCGCGTGACGTTCTGGGCGGGCGCGGGCGCCGCCGGCGATTCGCTCGGCACGGGCGCCGTCGCCGACGTGGGCGCGGCGGTGGATTCGGCGACCCGTGCCGTCCACGTCCGGGTCCGCGTCGCCCGGGCGGCGCGGCGCCTCGAAATCGGCGAGGTCGTCTTCGGCCGCATCGCGGCCGGCACCGACCCGCGCGCGGTTACCGTGCCCCTCGAGGCGCTCGTGCCGGAAGGCGAGACCTTCAAGGTGTTCGTGGTGGACCGGAGCGGCATCGCGCACTCGCGCGACGTCACGGTCGGCGGACGCAACGAGGCGGTGGCCGAGATCGCGTCCGGCCTCGCAGGCGGCGAGACCGTCGTGACCTACGGCGCCTACGGCGTCTCGGACAGCGCCAAGATCGTCCCGGCCAAGCCGTGAAGCTGTTCGACGTGCTCGTCCGCCAGCGCCGCTTCGTCTACCTCGCCGTGGCGCTCCTCTCCGCCGCCGGCGTCTACTCGGCGCTCGTGCTCCCGTCGGCCATCTACCCGGAATTGACCTTCCCGCGCATCGCCATCGTCGCCGAGGGCAGCTCCCTCGGCGCGCGGCAGGTGGTCTTCAGCATCACCCGGCCCATCGAGGAGGCCGTGAGCGTCGTGCCCGGCGTGCTGCGGGTGCGGTCGCGGTCCATCCGCGGCGCGAGCGAGATCTCGATGTGGTTCGCGCCCAAGACCGACATGATCTACGCCCTGCAACTGGTGCAGTCCCGCATCAGCCAGGTTTCCTCGGACCTGCCGGCGGGCCTCGACGTGCGGGTCGAGCGCCTGACGCCGTCGCTCTTCCCCGTGCTGTCGTACAACCTCGAGGGCGGCGATCCAGCCACGCTGAACGACATCGCGCTGTACGAAATCAAGCCGGTCCTCTCGCGCGTGCCGGGCGTGGGCCGGGTGGACGTCCAGGGCACCGACCAGCGGGAGATCGAGGTGGTGGCCGATCCAGCGCGGCTGGCGGCCCTCGGCCTCACGTACGACGACCTCGCGTCCGACATCCGGCAGGCCATCACGCCGGAGGCCGTGGGCCGCGTCGCGAAGGACTACCGCCAGTACCTCATCGTCACGGACCAGGAGGCGCGGACGCCGGAGGACGTGGCGAACGTGGCGATCGGCGGCGGCCTCCGGGTCA
>DATKNX010000183.1:0-3129 GCA_035541085.1 Gemmatimonadales bacterium
GCCGCCGCGCCGATTTGCTCCAGGTGGTGCTTCAGGTGGCGCAGGTAGTCCGTCATCACCCACTCGAGCGTGTGCGGCGCGTCGCCGCCGACCACGCACGGCGTCTGCAACTTGCCCTCGGGCACGACCTCGACGATCGCGGCGAGGTGGCGGTTCAGGGCCACCCACAGCTCGACCAGCTCCGCCCACGGCCGCTCGCGGTAGCGCTGCGCCCTGACCCAGGCCTCCTGGTCGTAGCCGGGGCCGGCGTAGCGGTCGGCGAGCTGCGCGCGCACGAACCGCTGGTGGTTGTTCGCGGCCGAGTCGATCAGGTGGCCGAGGATCTCCTTGCGCACCCACTTGTCCGGGCCGCGCGGTTCCATCGCCTCGCGTTCGCCGAGGCGCCCGAGGTGCGCCGCGGCGCGCGCGACCTCGGCGCGCAACGCCGCCGCCAGCTCCTTCATGTCCCTGCCTCCCTCCGGTGTGTGACCCCCACGTGCGGTGATTTCCCGGGTCTGGCGCGGCGCGAGGCGAGCACGCTTCCTGCAGCGCTGGCCGGCCGAACGACCACGGAGATCGGACCACCATGGCAGCCCACGCCTCTCGTACCACGGCGCCGCGGTCCCCCCGCGCCGCCGCCGCGCCGGAACCGATCGCGCTGCCGCGCCCCCGGCTCGGCCGCGGAGCATCCCTGTCCAAGGCGCTGCGTGCGCGGCGCACGACGCGCGAGATCGCGGGCCGGCCGCTGCCGCGGCAGCTGCTGTCGAACCTGCTCTGGGCGGCGTGCGGGGTCAATCGGCCGCGCGGCCCGTTCGGCTACGCGGGCCTGACGGCCGCGTCGGCCAGCGACTCGCAGGAGGTCGACGTCTACGTCGCGCTCGAGGGCGGGGCGTACCGCTTCGACGCCGCGCGCCACCGCCTGGTGCCCGTCACGGCGCGCGATCTGCGCGCACTGGCCATCGGCCGCGGGCAGCGCGCGATGGTGACGGCCGCGCCGGTCCAGCTCGTCTACGTGGCCGACGTGCACAAGCTGACTCACACGCGGGGCTTCCAGGAGCCGGGGCTTCACGACCCCGAGACCCAGAAGGCCTACTACTACGTGGACACGGGCCTCGTCGCGGCGAACGTCTACCTGTTCGCGGCGTCGCAGGGCCTGGCCGCGTGGTTCCACAACTGCGACCGGCCCGCCCTGCACCGCGCGCTGGGCCTCGGCGCCGGGCAGCGCGTGCTGTTCGCGCAGACGGTGGGCTACCCGGCCCGCCGCTGAGGCTCGCGCCGCCCGCCCACCCACAGCAGGGCGAGCCCGATGGCCGCCCACAGCGCCCAGCGCAGCCGGGTCACGATGCCCGCGTACAGCCCGAGCGACGAGGGCAGGCCCAGGGTGCCGAAGATCAGCGCCGTCCCGCCCTCGCGCGAGCCGAGGTCGAAGGGCATGAAGAACAGCACGTTGAGGCCGAGCGTGAGGAAGCTGCCCATCACGAACGCCTGCACGAAGCCGATCGGGACGCCCACGCTGCGCGCGATGAGGAAGTACTCGAGCATGCCGATGGTCCGGCCGGCGAAGTCGACGGCCAGCGCGAGCGCGAAGCGGCCCGGGCTGCGACGGTAGAAGCCCACGATCTGCTCGTCGAGCCCGAGGAGCGTGCCGCGGTGTCGCTCGAGCAGCGGGCCCAGGCGCCGGACGAGCGGCACGCGGGCCACGAGGCGCAGCCCGGCGCCGAACACGCCCGCGCGGTGGCGCGAGAACACGAAGGCCAGGACGAGCAGCAGCCCGGCGGCCAGCGCGGCGAGGCCGAGCGCCGCGGGCGCCGCGGGCCGGAACAACGCCAGCACCGCCGCGACGGCCACGAGCCAGGTGAGCAGGTTGCTGAGCGTGGTGAGCATGTAGTAGCTCAGCACGGCCCCGGCCGCGCGGCGCGCGCCCAGCCAGGGCGAGAAGGCCCCCACCTTGTACGGCTCTCCCCCCAGCTGCACGAACGGCGTGACGGAGCTCAAGGCGAATCCCGAGACCATGATGAGCAGGGTCTTCCCGTACGGCGGCCGGCCCGGGAGGTCCGCCATCACCAGCCAGCAGGCCAGCGCGAAGCACGCGTAGACGCCTCCGTACACGGCGACGATCGGCGCCAGCATCCAGCCGGTGCGCCGGACGTTGACGAGGAGGAAGGCGAGGCCGACGTGGTGGAGCAGCAGGACGAAGAGGGCCGTTCCGAGGAGGAACAGCAGGGCCACGAGCCTCCGGCTCACGGCACCCCGGCGGGTGCCGCCGCCTCGGCGGCGGCGTACGCGCGCTCCAGCACGTCCGCGACGGCGCCGATCTCGCGCAGCCAGGGCTCCGCGTCGCCGCGGTCCACCGCGTCGGCGAACCGGGCGAACAGGCGCGCGAACCAGTCCGTGTAGGCGGCCTTGTCGAGCGCCGCGGTGAAGTCCACGCGCTCCCGCCCGTCCTCGGCGTCGAGCGCGAGCTCGCCGCCGACCCAGGCGATCGTCCCGCGGTCGCCCACGAACCGGATGACGTTCTCGCGCCCGGTGGCGGCCCAGGTCACGAAGAGCGTGGCGATCCGGTCGCCCGGATACTCCAGGAGCAGCTGCGCCGTGTCCTCCACGTCGTACGCGCGGTGACGGAGCCGGCCCGTCCAGGCGTGCACGCGCGTGGGCGGTCCGGCCACGTCGTCGAGCAGGTAGAGGAGGTGCGTCCCGTGGTCGAGCAGCACGCCGCCGCCGCCCGCGGCCCGCGTGCCGCGCCACGGCGCCGCGCCCGCCCCCGCCGCCGCGCCCGGGTCGGCGTGCAGCCGGTAGGTGCGGAACTCCGCCAGGTGCCAGCGCCCGATGCGGCCCGCGTCGAGCCACTCGCGGAGCTTGAGCCAGGCGGGATTGAAGCGGTACTGGTGGCACGGCACCACGACGCGGCGCGCGCGCCGGGCCGCGGCCGCCACCCGCTCGGCATCGGCGCGGGTCGTCGCCACCGGCTTCTCACACAGCACGTGCCAGCCCCGCTCCAGCCCCCACACCACCAGCTCGACGTGCGTCGCCGTGGGCGTGCAGACGTCGATGAACTCGATGGGCTCGAAGGCCGCGAGGCCCGCCGCGTCGGCGACGCGCGGCAGGCCCGGGATGTCGGGCACGCTCGCGCCGTCCACCGACGCCACCAGC
>DATKNX010000184.1:0-2103 GCA_035541085.1 Gemmatimonadales bacterium
GAACAGGCTCGTGGCGCCGCCGAACGGTCCCGTCTCCACCACGTCCACGCCGGGCACGGCGCGCAGCGCCTCGGCGACGGTCCCGATCCCGCGCTCGCGCAGCTCGGCGCCGGTGATCACCGTGACGGCCGAGGTCGTGGCGGCGAGCGGCGTCGGCACGCGCGTGGCTGTGACGACGATGGGGTCCAGCACCACGCTGTCGCCCGGCTGCTGAGCGGCGAGCGGAACGGCGAGCGGGGCGGCCGCGAGGGCGAGCCCCACGATCGACCGCGAGGGACGGGCTCTCATCGTGCGGCTTCTCCGTTCCGGGATCCGGACCGCCGCTCGGGATAGAGCTGCGGCGTGCCGTCGGGCAGGCGGCTGACGGCGACGGGCCAATCGAAGACGGCTCGCAGGCGCTCCGGCTCGAGCACGCGCTCGGGGACGTCGTCGGCCACGACGCGGCCCGCCGCCAGGAGCACGAGCCGGTCGGCGAAGCGGGCCGCGACGTTGATGTGGTGCGAGACGACGAGCGCGGCGAGGCGGTCGCGCCGCACGAGGTCCGTCACGAGCTCGAACAGCTCCATCTCGTGCTTGAGGTCGAGCGAGGCGGTGGGCTCGTCCAGCACGAGCGCCTGGGGCTCCTGCGCCAGCGCCCGCGCGATGCGCACGCGCTGCCATTCGCCGCCCGACAGCGTGGCGACCCAGCGCGCGCCCAGATCCGCCACGTCGGCGCGCCGCATCGCACGGTCCACGGCCTCGCGGTCGGCGGTGCCCATCGCGCGCCACGGGCCCAGGTGCGGGTAGCGGCCCATCTCGACCGTCTCGCGCACGGTGACGGGGAACGCCGGCTCTTCGCGTTGCGCCACCACGCCCACGGCGCGCGCCAGCGCGTCCCGCGGCCACTCGCGTGCCTCGCGGCCCAGCGCCAGGGCGCGGCCGGCGCCCAGGGGCACGAGGCCCAGCAGCGCCCGCAGGAGCGTGGTCTTCCCCGCCCCGTTGGGCCCGACCACGGCGACGCACTCCCCGCGCCGCACGCGGAGACTCACCGCGTCCAGCGCCGGCGCCGCCGCGCCGTAGCGCACGCTGGCGCCGCTCAGCTCGAAGACGGCGCCGGAATCCGACCCGGCGCCCGGGTTGCCGGCGGCGGCGCCCGCGGCGGACCCTCCTCGCTCGGGGATCACCGGCTCGTCCATCGCCTCAGCAGGACGGCGAAGATCGGGACGCCCACCACGGCGGTCACGACGCCGACGGGCAGCTCGAGCGGCGAGAACGCGGTGCGCGCCAGCGTGTCGGCCAGCACGAGGAACGCGCCGCCCAGGAGGAACGCGGCGGGCAGCAGCACGCGGTGGTCGTGCCCCTTCACGAGGCGCACCGCGTGCGGCACCACGAGTCCGACGAAGCCGATCATCCCGGCGGCCGCGACGGAGGCGGCGGCGAGGAGCGAGGCGGCGACGTAGACGCGGCGCTTGGTGCGCGCCACGTCGGCGCCGAGGTGCTGCGCCGGCTCCTCGCCCATCGCGAGCAGGTTCAAGGCGCGCGCCTCGGCGGCGAGCACCGCGAGCGCGGGCGCGGCGTACACCGCCAGCGCGGCGACGCCGATCCAGCCGATGCCGCCCAGGCCGCCCATCAGCCACAGCGTGGCCGTTTTCACCTGCGCGGCCTCGCTCACGGCGAGGAGCCCGGCGAGGAGTGCACCGGCGAACGCGCCGACCACCACGCCCGCCAGGAGCAGGATCCGGCTGTCGAGGACGCCGCCCGCGACCCGCGCCAGCCGGTAGACCACGACGATGGCCACGAGCGCGCCGGCGAACGCAGCGGCCGGGAGCGCCCACGCCGACACGAGGCCCAGGGCGAGCGCGACGACCGCGCCGAGGCCGGCGCCGCCCGAGAGTCCGAGCAGATAGGGATCGGCGAGCGGATTCCTGACCAGCGCCTGGAGCGCGGCGCCCGCCACGGCCAGCACGCCGCCCACGAGGAAGCCGGCCGCGACGCGCGGCAGCCTGAGCGACCACACGATGGCGGGCGCCGTGCCGGAGCCTCGGCCCAGGAGCGCGCGCAGCAGCTCGCCGGGCGCGAGCGGCACCGCGCCGAGGCCGACGCCCAGGAGCGCCGCCACGACGC
>DATKNX010000185.1:0-7511 GCA_035541085.1 Gemmatimonadales bacterium
GGCGGCCGCGTGATCGTGGACCTCGGGCGCACGACGCACGTGGACAGCGCCGGCCTCGGCGCGCTGGTGCTGGTGCGCGAGCGCGCGGCCGAGCAGCGGTGGACGGTGTGCCTGCGCGGCGCGTCGGAGGAGCTCCGGTTCCTGCTCGTGCTGACGCGGCTGGAGGATCGCTTCGAGTTCGAGCCGCCGGCGACCTGAACGGGCGCGCCGGCCGCGCTATGGCCGAGGTGGGGGGCGAGTATATTTGCGCTCCACCATGACCGGTTACTCACGCGTGCGTGCGAACCATGGCGTCGCCCGGCGCTAGCACCCTGCCGGTGCTGGACGTCGCCGGCCTCGCCAAGCGCTTCGGGCACGTGCGGGCGTTGCGGGGCGTGGCGTTCACGCTGGGCGCCGGCGAATCGCTGGCGGTCTTCGGGCCGAACGGCGCCGGCAAGACGACGCTGCTGCGGGTGCTGGCGGGCCTGCTGCGGCCCGACGCCGGCACGGTGCGCATCGGCGGCGCGCTGCTGGCGCGCGGCGAGGCGTCGCACCGCGGCCGCGTCGGCCTCATCTCCCACCATTCGCTCCTCTACGACGGCCTCAGCGCGGCGGAGAACCTCGCGTTTTACGCGCGGCTCTACGGCCTGGCGGAGCCGCACGCGGCCGCCGCCCGGGCGCTGGAGGGCGTGGGCCTCGCGGCGCGGGCCGGCGACCGGGCGGGGACGTTCAGCCGCGGCATGGTGCAGCGCCTCGCGATCGCCCGGGCGCTCCTGCACGATCCCGACGTGATGCTGCTCGACGAGCCGTTCAGCGGCCTCGACCAGCGGGCCGCGGCGGCGCTGCGCGCGCTCCTGGGCCGGCTGCGCGCGGAGCGGCGCACGATGGTGCTGGTCACCCACAACCTCGACGAAGGGCTGGAGCTGGCCACGCACGTCGCGATCCAGGTGGCGGGGCGGTTCGCCTCGCTGGCGCCGCGGGACGGCGATCTCGCGGCGTACCGGGCGCGGTACGCCGAGGCGACGGCGGGCGATGCGTAGCGTGCTCGGCCAGGCCTGGGCGATCGCGGCGAAGGACCTGCTGCTCGAGTTCCGCAGTCGCACCGCGTTCCTGTCGGCGCTGGTCTTCACGGCCCTCGTGCTGGCCATCTTCAACTTCGCCCGCGACCCCACGGCCGTCTCGTCGGTGGACCTCGCGCCGAGCGTCCTGTGGATCACGTTCTCTTTCGCCGGGGTGCTCGGCCTCAACCGGGCGTTCAGCGTGGAGAAGGAGAACCGCACCATCGATGGCCTGCTGCTCTCGCCCGCGAGCCGCACGGCGCTCTACCTCGGCAAGGCGCTCGCCAACCTGGTGTTCGTGGGGGCGGTGGAGGCCATCGCGCTGCCCCTGTTCGCGCTGTTCTTCAACGTGCCGCTGCTCGACGTGCTCGGGCCCCTCGTGCTCGTGATCGCGCTCGCCACGGTGGGCTTCGTCGCGGTCGGGACGCTGATGAGCTCGATGGCCGTGAACACGCGCTTCGGCGAGATGATGCTGCTCGTGCTCGTACTGCCGTTCCTCATCACGCCGGTGAGCACGGCGGCGGAGATGACCGCCAAGCTGTTCGCGCACCGTCCTTTCGCCGAGTGGGCGCCGTGGCTAAAATTGCTCGGTGCCTACGACATCACGTTCGTGGTCCTCTGCACGCTGGTCTTCGAGTTCACCCTCGAGGAATGACGGCCACCGCGTCGGCTGAGCGCGCCCTCAGGCGGGGCGGGGTGCTGATGGCCGTCGGCCTGCTGATGGTCGCCGGCGTGTACGTGCGCGCCCTCCTGTTCACGCCCGAGGAAGCCACGCAGGGGCTGGCGCAGAAGATCTTCTACATCCACGCGCCGAGCGCCTGGGTCGCGCTGTACCTCGCCTACGGCATCGTGGGCATCTTCAGCGTGCTGTACCTGTTCCTCCGGGATCCGCGGCTGGACCTGCTGGCCTCCTCGTCCGCCGAAGTGGGGACCGTGTTCACGACGGTCGTGCTCGTGACCGGCCCGATCTGGGGGAAGACGATCTGGGGCGCCTGGTGGACGTGGGACGCCCGGCTCACCTCGACGCTGTTCCTCTACTTCATCTACCTGGCCTACCTGGTCCTGCGCTCGGCGGTCGAGGAGCCAGGACGGCGCGCGCGCTACTCGGCGGTGCTCGGCATCCTCGGCGCGTTGCTCGTGCCGTTCATCCACATGACCGTCTACCTGTTCCGCACGCTGCACCCGATGCCGGTGGTGCTGCAGCCCGGCCGGCCGCGGGTGCCGGGCGCGATGCTCGTCACCATCCTCTACTCGTTCCTGGCGTTCACGGTCTTCTACTTCGGGCTGCTCTGGCGGCGCTACGCGTGGGCCCGGCTCGCCGCCGCGCGCGCCCAGGGCGACGCGGAGGGGGGGGCCGATGCCACCCGCTAACGGCGGCTACATGGTCGCCGCCTACGTGGCGGCGGCCGTGATCTACCTCTCGTACTCCGCCTGGTTGTACTGGCGAAGCCGCGGCCGCTAGGGCCGCGCCTCCGCGCACCACTCCTTTCACACGCCATCGGCCGCTCCGCCCATGATCCCGTCAGCTCTCGTCCTCGCCGCCCTGATCGTCCAGCAGCCGGTTCCTCAGACGCCCGCCGCGCGGGCCGCGCGCGTCGCGGCGTTCGACTCGAGCAAGGCCGTGTTGGGCCGGGTCGGTGAGGCGGTGGCGGAGGTGAAGAGCGGGATCGACGTGTACCGGCGCGCCGTCTTCAACGGGCCCGACGAGGAAGTGCTGCACAACGCCGACTACCTGAGGGGCGCGTGCGCCGCGGTGGACTCGGTGGCGCGGCGGTCCGTGGTGAAGGTCTGCCGGGGCTGCGCCGAGCCCGCCGTGCAGCGGGCGCTCGACGGCTACCGCGAGATGCTGCCGGTGCTCGCCCGGGGCACCGCGCACTGCGCCGCGCAGCTCTGGCAGCTCGAGCAGGCCAGCAACGCGCCCTCGCGCCTGCGGCACGACGTGCGGGTCGTGGGCAATTCGCTGGTGGCGACGCTGCGGTACTACGAGGGGAGACTCGGCGCCGTGCTCCAGGCGATGCACATCACGCCCACCGCACGGGCGCGGTAGCGCCGGGGGGCGGTGCGGGGCCGCGGCCGGCCGCGCCGGCGGGCCCCGCACCGCCTGGCTTCACGCCCCGTTCTTCCTGAGCAGCACCCGCTCGTAGACCTGCATCGCGACCACGGCGCCGACGATCGGGCCGATCCAGTAAGCCAGCTGCGACGTCATGTCGCCCGCGATCAGCGCGGGGCCGAGCGCGCGCGCCGGGTTCAGCGCGGCACCGGTCAGCGGGCCGCCAGCCAGGACGCACATCCCCAGCGTGAGCCCGATGCCGAAGCCGCCCACCTTCGGCGCGGCCGGATCCACCGCCGTCCCCATCATCGACAGCGCGAGGAAGAAGGTGAGCACGGCCTCCACGAGCAGGCCCTGCGTGAACGTCGTTTGCTCGGCGAGCCTCGCGGCCCCGTACTGGGCCACGCCGCCGGCGCCGCTCGGGAAGAGGAGCTTGAGCAGGACCGCCGCGACGATGCCCGCGAGCAGCTGGGCCACGACGTAGAGCCCGGCCTGCTTGGTGCCGATGCGGCCCACCGACCAGAGCCCCACGGTGAGGGCCGGATTGATGTGTCCGCCGGAGATGGCCATGGTCATGCTGACGGCGATGGCCATCGCCAGGCCCTGGGCGGCGGCGATGCCGACCACGCCGACGCCGCCGCTGGTCATGGAGTTCACGATGATCGCGCCGCCGGCGATGAAGACCAGCATGAACACGCCGATGAATTCCGCGACGAGCGGGCGCAGCGTCTGGCGCATCACATCCCTCGTTTCGAAATGAGTCGTGGCCGCCTCCGAAGCGGCGCCAATATGACCGGGGCGCGCGGCGGGGCGCAAGCCGAAAAGCGCGCGGCCCCGCGGGTCAGTCGGCCCGGCGCAGGACCACGGCGGCGTTGATGCCGCCGAACCCGAAGGAGTTGGAGACCGCCACGCGGGCGCGCCGCTCGCACCCGGCGCCCTCGAGGTAGTCGAGGTCGCACTCCGGGTCGCGCACGCTGAGGTTGAGCGTGGGCGGCAGCCAGCCGCGCGCCAGCGCCAGCGCCGTCACCGCGGCCTCGATGGCCCCCGACGCGCCGAGCGGGTGCCCGTAGTAGCCCTTGGTGCCGCTGACCGCGAGGCGCGGGGCGTGTGCCCCGAACGCGCTCCGGATGGCGAGCGTCTCGGTCTTGTCGTTGAGCGGCGTCGAGGAGCCGTGGGCGTTGACGTACTCCACCTCGTGCGGCGCCACGTGGGCGTCGGCGAGCGCGAGCGTGAGGCAGCGCGCCGCCTGACCGCCGTCGGGCCGCGGCGCGGTCATGTGCCACGCGTCGTTCGTCACCGCCGTGCCGAGCACTTCCGCCAGGATGCGGGCGCCCCGCGCCACGGCCCGGTCCCGCTCCTCGAGCACGAGGACGGCGGCGCCCTCGCCCATCACGAAGCCGTCCCGCTCGCGGTCGAAGGGGCGCGAGGCCGCCGCCGGCTCGTCGTTGCGCGTGCTCATCGCCCGGATCACCGCGAAGGCGCCGAAGCACAGCGGCGCCAGCGGCGCCTCGGCACCGCCGGCCAGCATCACGTCGGCCCGCCCGTCGCGGATGGCCTGGAACGCGTCGCCCACGGCGATGGTGCCCGACGCGCAGCTCATCGCGTTGGTGCTGTTGGGTCCGGTGACGCCGAACTCGATGGCGATGTTGCAGCTCGCCGCGCCGCCGAACACGGACAGGGCGAGCATCGGGTCCACGCCCTTGAGCCCGCTCCTCGCGTACGCGGCGACCTGCTCTTCGGCGTAGCCCACGCCGCCGAGGGCGGAGCCCATCGAGGCGCCCACGCGGTCGCGGTCCTCCCGCCCGAGGTCCAGCGCCGCGTCGCGCAGCGCGAGCAGCGCCGCCACGACCGCCAGCTGCGAGTAGCGGTCGAGACGGCGGGCCCGCCGGGCTTCGAGGAAGTCGAGCGGGTGGAAGTCGGGGATCTCCGCCGCGATGCGGCTGCGGAACGGCGAGGGGTCGAAGCGGGTGATGGCCCGCACCGCCGAGCGGCGGGCCCTCAGGCCGTCCCACAGGCCCTCGGCGCCGGTGCCGATGGGCGTCACGCACCCCACGCCGGTGACGACGACGCGGCGCGCGCCGCTCATCGGCCCGCCCCGGCCTCGGCCACCCGCGCGATGCCCGCCAGCGTGCGCTGCGCGATGGCGTGCACGAACAGCGGCCCGATCACCAGGCCGGCCGCGGCGCGGCGCAGCCCGGGCCACGGCGGCCCGTCCCAGCGGTGCGTGACGGTCACGGCCACCCGCTCCCCCTCCGGCGCGAAGGTCCACTCCACGTCCATGCCGCGCGTGATACCCCGCACGTGCCGGTAGCGTACCGCGGGCGCGGTGCGGTCGAGCGTCATCTCCGACACCCACCAGGTGGGCCAGCGCAGCGGGCCGAACGGCCGCCACGCCGCCATCTCGACCAGGCCGCCGTCCGGCCGGCGCTCGAGGAAGCGCACCCAGCGGTAGTGCGCGAGCCACTCCGGCCAGCGCTCCACGTCGGCGGCGCACGCGAACACGCGCGTCACGCTCGCGCTGGTCTCGTGCCGGTCCACCTGGATCATCGGGGTGGGCCCGCCGGGACGCGGCCGTCCGGCCGCCAGGCCGCGGTGACCCGGAACATCGGGTGGGTGCGCACCTCGGCGGCGACCCCCGCATCGGCGCAGGCGCGGCGCAACGCCGCCGGCGTGAAGCCGCGGCGCACGCTCGTCACGCCGTCGCGGCGGCTCACGGGGTGGAAGTGGAGCGGCCAGGAGGCGAGCCACACGCCCAGCGCGGCGAGCGGGTGCGGCCGCAGCTCGGCGAGCACGACGCCGCGGCGCGCCACGCGCGCGAGCTCCGCCACGATCGCCGTGGCCGCGCCGCCCTCGAAGTGGTGCAGCACCTGCGAGCAGAGGACCAGGTCCACGGACCGGGACGCGAAGGGCAGGGCCGCGGCGTCGGCCACGACGACGGGCAGGTCGCCCGGCGCCGCCACGTGGCGCGCCGCGGCCGGATGGCGCTCGACGGCGAGCGGCGTCAGCACCAGGCCCGCGCGCGCGGCGCGCTCCCGGGCGGCGCGCGGCAGGTCGCCGTAGCCGGTGCCCACGTCGAGCAGCGTCAGCGGCTCGCCCGGCGCGACCTCCCGCAAGAGCTCGTCGAGGCGCCGCAGCGCCGCGGCCGCGCCACCCAGGAAGCGGTTCGCGCGCGCCACGTCCTTCAGCGAGGCGAGCACCGTGGCGGGGTCGGCGGCGGGATCGTCGAACAGCTCCGCCCGGCGCGCCGCGCCCCGCCAGACGCGCAGCCCCCGCCTCACCCGCGCAGCTCGGCGTAGCGGCCGCCGAAGTAGCACAGCGGCGTGCCCTCGCCCACCTCCGACCACTCCAGCGTGCCCGTGACGATCGTGTGGTCGCCGCCGTCGAGGCGGCCGCGCCGGCGGCACTCGATGCGCGCCAGGGTGCCGGGGATGAGCGGCACGCCGCCCGGCGAGGCGACGAGTTCCTCCTCGCCCAGGTGCTGCCGCTCGCGGTCCGCGAAGCGCCGCGCCATCTCGACCTGCCCCGCCGCGAGCACGTTGACGCCGAAGCGCTCCGCCTCGAGCAGCACGTCGTGGATCTCGGCGTCGCGGCCCACGCACACGAGCAGCATCGGCGGATCGAGCGAGAGCGACGTCACGGAGCCGGCCGTGAGGCCCACCGCGCGGCCGCGCGGTACGCGCGCCGTCACGACCGTGACCCCCGTGACCAGCCTGCTCATCGTGTGGCGGAAACGCGCTTCGTCGAGCGCCATGGCGACGTCCGGTCCTGGGTGAGGTGATGGCGGGCCGGAGTGCGGCCCGGTCATTCCTATAGAATAAGCGCGGCCAGCGCCCCGGGGGCGAGCAGCGCCAGCGGCGAGACGTAGTCTCCGGCCACGCCGACCCACAGGTCGGCCAGGTCCGGCCGCCGCGCCAGCCGCCGGGTGAACCGGCGCATCAGCGCGGGACGCGTCGCCGAGAGGCCGGCGAGCCGCTCGAACGCCCACTTCCCCAGGAACGCGCGCCGCCGCGCGGCCGAGTACGGCTGCAGGGCCGCCCGCGTGGCGGGGCCGCTCGCGAGCGCCGCGGCCACCGATGCCGCGGCGATGCGGCCGCCCCGCAGCGCGGCGAAGATCCCCTCGCCGGTGAACGGGTCGAAGAAGTCCGCCGCGTCGCCCACGAGCAGCGCGCCGTCCGCCACCGCGCGCCGCGTCGTGCGCGCGAACGGTCCGGCCACGAGGACCTCGCGCACCATCCGCGCGCCGGCGAAGCGGGGCCCGAGCTCCGGCACCGCCAGCAGCTCTGCCCGGAGGAACGCCGCCGGGTCGCGCGCGATCGCACGCGCCTCGCCGGCGGGCACCACCGCCGCCGCGTTCACGCGGCCGCCGCCGATCGGCGCCAGGCCGACGTACCGGCCGCGGCGCACGAACATCTCTCCGCAGTCAC
>DATKNX010000186.1:0-7478 GCA_035541085.1 Gemmatimonadales bacterium
GGACGGACGCACCAGCGCCAGGCTGGCCGCGCGCTACGACGACAACGTCTACCACTACCCGACCGACGGCTCCGGCGACGTCGTCTACCACAACCAGTACCAGGCGGGCCGCGACGCGATCGCGAGCCTCGACGCCGGGCGATTCCTCACGCCGTGGCTCGAGGCGCGCGCGCTGCTCGGCCTCTCCGTGGGCCGGACGAACGTGGACCAGGAGCCGAACACGCCGGCGGACACGCTCGGCTACTACGCCTTCCGGAGCTACGACCGCCTGAGCCGCCGCAGCGCCGACGCTCGGCTGAACCTGCGCGCGGCCGAGGGCACCGTGGTCACCGCGGGCGCGGTGTTCGAGACCGAGACGGAGAACAGCAACAGTCTGTCGCTGAGCCAGTACGGCCCGAGCCCGGGCTCGCTCGTGGTGAGCCGCTGGGACCGCGCCCTCTACCTGCAGGCGCTGACCGATCCCGGCGGGCGGCTCGCGGCGAACGCCGGCGTCCGCTTCGAGCGCAACGAGGCCTTCGGCAGCTTCCTCACCTGGCGCACGGGCCTGGCCTGGCGCCTCGGACGGACGCGGCTCCGCGCCTCGCTCGGCACGGCGTTCAAGGAGCCGAGCTTCTTCCAGAACTACGCCACGGGCTACGTGACGGGGAACCCGGGCCTCCAGCCCGAGCGCTCCACCAGCTGGGACGCGGGCGTCGAGCGCACGCTCGCCGGCGGCCGGCTCGTCGTGAGCGCCACGTGGTTCTCGCAGCGGTTCCGGAACCTGATCCAGTACACGTTCGCGCCGCCCACGCCGACCTCGCCCAACTATTACAACATCGCGGCGGCGAACGCGTCGGGCCTCGAGCTGGTGGCGCGGGCGTCCGTCGCCCGCGGGCTGGCGCTCGAGGCGCACTACACGTGGACGCGGACGGAGGCCACGGACTCGGGCTACGACGGCGCCGCGTTCGCCGCCGGGCAGCCGCTGCTCCGGCGGCCGGCCCACGCCGGGAGCGCGACGGCCGCGGCGGCCCTGGGGCCGCGCGCCGGGGCGAGCCTCACCGCATATTGGGTGGGGCGCCGCGCGGACGAGGACTACTCGGGCGCGGCGCCGGCGCGCGTCGCGCTGCCCGCCTACGTGCGCTTCGACCTCGCGGGCCACGTGGAGTTCGTGCGCGGCCACGGCGCGGCGCCGTCGGTGACCGCGACGCTCAAGGCGGAGAACCTGCTGGACGCGCGCTACGAAGAGGTCCTGCGCTTCCCGGCGCGGCGCCGCGCGGTGTACGTCGGACTCCAGCTGGAGGGCGGCACGTGAGGCGACGCTGGCTGCTGCTCCTCGCCCTCGCCGCCTGCCGCGGCGGCGACCGGAACGCCGGGGCGGCGGCGCCGGGCGGGCCGCGTGTCACCGGCGTGGCGCTCGTGGATTCGGCGGGCGCCGCCCTCGCGTCGCCCTCGGGCGCGCTGCGGCGCGTGGCGGTGCAGGTGGGCGCGCGCCGCGACACGGTGCCCGCCGTGCTCACCCAAATGCCGCCCGGCGTGCTGGGCGACACGGCCGTGGTCGGGTTCACGTACGCCGGCGACTCCGTCTCCGGAGTGTTCGTCTACTCCGTCGCGGCGCGCACGGTCACGCGGCGCCCGCTCGGGCTCGGCGACCTCACCTCGCCCTTCGCCGCGCCGAGCTTCGCCCCCGACGGCCAGTCCTTCCTCTACATCGCCGACGACACCACCGCCGATTCGGTGCGGCCCACGCTGCGGCGCTGGCCCGGCCTCGACGTCGTCGCGAGCGGGCCCGGCGTGCCGGCCGGGGAGTCGGAGGTCGCGTCCTACACGACCGAGTGGCACGGCCCCGACACCGCGGTGGCGACCTTCTCCTTCGGCGAGTGCCCGGCGCCGCTCGTGCTGCGCACCTCGTTCGTGCTCTCCTCGGAGACGATGCGCTCCGACACCGTCATCGCGCTCGGCCAGGGCGCGGCCGCGCCGCACTGGTGGCCCTGGAGCGACTCCGTGCCGGTGCCGGTCCCCGGCCTCAAGGCCTGGCTCGTGGCGCGCACGTCCGGACCGAGCCTCGGTCCCTCGTTCGTGCTCCAGATCCGCGGCGGCGGCGCCGTGGAGTTCGCCGACTCCATCAGCGACGTGGACTTCCAGCTGCCCGGCACGTCGTGCCCCGGCATCCCCGTGGGCGGCCCGCAGGACGCGTACGACGCCTTCCTGCGCTCGGTGGCGGACACGCAGTGGTCGCCCGAATTCCAGGTCACCGCGCCGAACGTGCGCGAGGACTACGGTACGCCGCCGCACGTGGTGCGCTACCAGTGGAGCGTGGGCGAGCGCATCCTGCGGAAGGCCATCGCGTGGAACGTCCGCACGCGCCGCTTCGACGTGCTGGCGCCCGCGCCCGAGGACACGACCGCGGCGGAGTAGGGCAGCGCGGTGGTGGCGGCGCGCCGCCGCGCCGCCCGCCGGATGCGCCGGCCGGCGCCCGCGCGGCGCGCCACCGGCCCGCGTTTCCGGCTATCTTGATCCCATGCCGCTCGTGACCACGCCCGCCGTCATTCTCCACGTGATGCCGTACGGCGACACGTCGAAGATCCTGCGGCTCCTGACGCGGGATCTCGGCCTCGCGAGCGCGATCGCGCGCGGCGCCCGGCGCGCCAAGGCCTCGACCGGCCCGCGGCTCGACCTCTTCGCCCTCGGCGACGCGTCGCTCCGCGTGAAGGAGTCGCGCGAGCTGCACCCCCTCACCGCGTTCGAAATCCTCGACGCACACGCCGCCCTGGCGCGCGGCGTGGACCGCTTCGCCGCCGCCTGCGCGCTGGCCGAGCTGGTGTTGAAGACGGCCCCGGGCGAGCCGCATCCCGGCTTCTTCGCCGCCGTGGCGGGCGGGCTGTCGGCGCTGGCCGGCGCGGCGGACGACGACGTGGACGCCACCGCGCTCGCCGCGTGCTGGGCCGCCGTGGTCGCGCTCGGCTTCTCGCCCTCGCTCGACCGCTGCGTCACCTGCGGCGTGCCGCTCGCGGAGGGCGGGACGCTCCACTTCTCCGCTTCGGCCGGCGGCGCGCTCTGCGCCGCGCACCGCGGCGGCGCCGGCGGCGTCGCCAAGCTGGCGCCGGCCGACCGCGACGCGCTGGCCTCGCTCCTCGCGGGGCTCCTGCCCGAGCCGCGGCTCGACGCGCGCCACGCGGCGTCGCACCGCCGGCTGCTGCTCTCCTTCATCCGCTACCACCTCGCGGAGGACCGGCCCCTGCCGGCGATGGCCTTCTGGGACCAGGACGCGTGGAACGCCACCTCGTCGTAGGCACCGCCGGCCACATCGACCACGGCAAGACCGCGCTCGTGAAGGCGCTGACGGGCGTGGACACCGACCGCCTCGAGGAGGAGAAGCGCCGCGGCATCACGATCGACATCGGCTTCGCGCCGCTCGCCTTGGGCGGCGTGGAGGCGAGCGTCGTGGACGTGCCGGGCCACGAGGGCTTCATCAAGAACATGGTCGCGGGCGCGACCGGCGTGGACCTCGCGCTCCTGGTGGTCGCGGCCGACGAGGGCGTGATGCCGCAGACCACCGAGCACCTCGCCATCCTCCGCTTCCTCGGCCTGGCGCGCGGCGTCGTCGCGCTCACCAAGTGCGACCTCGCGCCCGACGAGGCGTGGCGCGCCCTCGTGGCGGACGACGTCCGCGACAAGGTGGCGGCCGCGTTCGGCCGCGCGTGGCCCGTGGTCGAGGTGTCGGCCGTGACCGGCCTGGGCTTGGACGCGCTCCGCGCGGCGCTGGCGGAGGAGGGGGCCTCGATCGCGGCCCGCAGCGCCGACGACCGCTTCCGGCTCCCGGTGGACCGCGCGTTCGCGCTGGCGGGGGCGGGCACCATCGTGACGGGGACCGCGTGGAGCGGCACCGCCGCCGAGGGCGACAAGCTCACGGTGCTGCCGTCGGGCCTCGCGGCGCGCGTCCGCAGCATCGAGGCGCACGACCGGCCCGCGCCGCGCGCGGTGCCGGGGCGCCGCACCGCGCTCGCCCTCGTCGGGCCCTCGCACGAGCAGGTGGCGCGCGGCGACGTCGTGGTCTCGGGCGAAGGGTGGCGAGCGAGCCAGGCGCTCGACGTCGTGCTGACGCTGCTGCCCGGCGAGGCGAAGCGCCTCAAGCCGCGGCTCCGCGTGCGCGTGAACCACGGCACGGCGGAGGTCCTGGCGCGCATCGCGCTGCCCGGCGCACCGGCCCCCGCGGCCGAGGCCGGCGAGGGGGCGTCGGGCGCGGCCGGTGGCCCGCACGACGAGCCGAGCGCCGCGGGCCCACGGGCAGACCCCGCGAGCGGCCTCCCCGTGCGCCTCCTCCTCGAGTCGCCGCTCGTCGCCCGCGCCGGCGACCGGTTCGTCGTGCGTTCCTACTCGCCCGTGACGACGATCGGCGGCGGCGTGGTGGTGGACCCGTGGGCCGACGAGCGGGTGCTCGCCCGTGCCCGAGGCAAACAGTCGTACCCGGCGGTGCCCGCGAGCGACGCGGACCTCGTCGAGCTGCTCGTGCGCCGCCGCGGCCCGGGCGGCCTCGGGCGGGAAGAGCTGGAGGTGGCCGCCGGCCTCGATGCGGCGCGCCTCGCGGCCGCCCTCGCGACCGCCCTCGGCACGGCGGCCAGCGCGGCGCCCGCCTCGGCGACCGGAAGTGCGCTCGTCGAAGCGGACGGCCGCCTCTTCGCCGCCGAGGAGGTCACGGGCCTCGCCACGCGGCTCGCGGAATCGCTCGAGCACTACCACGCCGAGCACCCGCTCGAGGCCGGGATGCCGGTGCAGTCGTGGCGCGCCGCACCCGGCCGGGCGCACGAAGGCCTGCTCGATCTGGCGGCGCGCCGGCTCGCCGCGGAGGGCAAGATCGAGCTGGAGGGCGCGCTCGTGCGCCGCGCGGGCTGGGCGCCCAAGCTCCAGGGCTCCACCCAGCGCCTGAGGGCCGACCTCCTCGAGGCGCTGCGCGGCGCCGACGCCGAGCCACCGTCGGTGGCGGAGCTCTCGGCCGCCCACCCGGGCGCCGACGTGCCCGGCCTGCTCAGGCTGATGGCGAGGGAGGGGGCCGTCGTCCCGGTCGGCAAGGACCGCTTCTACGAAGCCGGGGCCCTGGCCCGCGAAACCGGGCGCATCGTGACGGCGCTCACCGACCTCGGATCGGCCACGCCGGCCGCCCTGAGGGAGCGGCTCCAGCGGTCCCGAAAGTGGTTGATCCCGCTCTTGGAATGGTGTGATGCGCAAGGAATTACGCGCCGCCAGGGCGACCAGCGCGTGCTCGGAAGTGCGCGCCGCGCTTGACGTTTCCGCTGGCCGCCGGTAACTTCGGCAACGACACGCGGTATAAGGACGACCACACTCAACAGGAGCCGGTCAACCAGGTTCTTTTTCGTTAGAAATGGAGTGTCAGGGATGCGGCGCTACGCCTTGGCGTGGCTCGTGGTAGGGCTGGCCCTGGCCACTCCGTCGCTGGCAAGAGCACAGGACAGCACGCGGCGAGGCGGCCAGGTCGAGCTGCTTCAAAACTATCCGAACCCGTTTAATCCGACGACAACGATCCCGTTTCGTCTTAGCCTTTCTATGTTCGCGAACGGGCACCATCCTGTCGTCAGCCTCCGCATCTACAACATCCTGGCCCAGCTGGTGGCGATCCCGACGCTGCAAGGCTCGGGGCGCGCGCTCGACGGCGTTCCGCTGGACTGCCAGGATCAGAGCGGCGGCTACTGCAACTTCTCGGCGTACTGGGATGGGAACTATCTGAACACGGGTCGGGAAGCAGCCTCCGGCATCTACGTCTACCAGCTGGTGGTGGACGGGATCCGACAATCGAAGAAGATGGTGGTGACGAAGTAGCCGCCCGCATCGGCGAGCGGTGAGCGCGCCGGCCCCAGGGCCGGCGCGTTCGTTTCAGGTGGCAGCTGCGAGGGGGCCGGGGCTCAGAGTAGTTGCCAGACGCCAAGTTGCCAGTGGTTCCCAGCTGCCAGCAGTCGGGAGCTAGCCCAGTTGCCAAGTCTGACCACTGGTCTGGCCCCTTGCGACTGACGTCTGGCTACCACTGGAAACTCGGCGTCTGGGAACTGATCTGAAATCCGCCTTCCTGTCCGCAGAGACCTTGCCGAACGGAGCCGGATTGGCAGATTCCCGGCCACCCAGGCAGGCGTGGCGAGGCATGCGCCTTGCCCCTGCCTGAAGATGCCATGCCCAACTTCGAGAAGCTGACCATCAAGAGCGCGGAAGCGCTCCAGGCGGCGCGCGCCGACGCGCAGCGCCGCGGCAATCCCGTCGCCAACGACGCGCACCTGCTCTCGGCCCTGCTCGGGCAGGACGAGGGCGTGGTGGCGCCGCTCGTGAACAAGGTGGGAATGAACGTCGCGCGCCTGCAGGACGAAGTCGCGCGCGAGCTGGACCGCTTCCCCCGGCAGAGCGGCGGCGGCGAGCCGCAGTTCTCGCGCGAGCTGCTCGCGGCCCTCGACCGTGCCGAGGACGAGGCGAAGAAACTGGGCGACGACTACGTCTCGACCGAGCACCTGCTCCTGGCGCTCGCCGAGACCAAGGGCACGACGGCGCACGAGCTGTTCACGGCCGCCGGCGTCAAGCGCGCCGACCTGCTGGAGGCGCTGAAGTCCGTGCGCGGCGCGCACCAGGTCACGGACCAGCATCCCGAGGGCCAGTACCAGGCGCTCGAGCGCTTCACGCGCGACCTCACCGAGGCCGCCCGCGCCGGCAAGCTCGACCCCGTGATCGGCCGCGACGAGGAGATCCGCCGCGTCATCCAGGTGCTGAGCCGCCGCACCAAGAACAACCCGGTGCTGATCGGCGAGCCGGGCGTGGGCAAGACGGCGATCGTCGAGGGGCTCGCGCAGCGCATCGTGAACGGCGACGTGCCCGAGTCCCTGAAGAACAAGCGCGTCATCGCGCTCGACGTCGGCCAGCTCGTCGCGGGCACCAAGTACCGCGGCGAGTTCGAGGAGCGGCTCAAGGCGGTTCTCAAGGAGATCACGGCGGCCGAGGGGCAGTTCGTCGTGTTCATCGACGAGCTGCACACGATCGTCGGCGCGGGCGCCGCGGAGGGCGCGGTGGACGCCGCCAACATGCTGAAGCCGATGCTGGCGCGCGGCGAGCTGCACGTCGTGGGCGCCACGACGCTCGACGAGTACCGCAAGCACGTCGAGAAGGACGCGGCCCTCGAGCGGCGCTTCCAGCCCGTGATGGTGGGCGAGCCCTCGGTGGCCGACACCATCGCGATCCTGCGCGGCCTCAAGGAGCGCTACGAGGTGCACCACGGCGTGCGGATCACCGATCCGGCGATCGTGGCGGCCGCCACGCTCTCCGACCGCTACATCGGCGACCGGTTCCTGCCCGACAAGGCGATCGACCTGATCGACGAGGCCGCTTCGCGCCTGAGGATCGAGATCGACTCGCTGCCCCAGGAGATCGACGAGGTCGAGCGGCGCGTCGTCCAGCTCGAGATCGAGAAGGCCGCGCTCTCCAAGGAGAAGGACAAGGCGAGCAAGGAGCGG
>DATKNX010000187.1:0-10374 GCA_035541085.1 Gemmatimonadales bacterium
GACGTGGACGTCCTCGTGCCCGAGCGGCAGCTCGAGGCCGCCGAGTGGGTGCTCGAATCCCTCGACTTCCTGCGCCAGACGCCGCGCGACGCCTCGGCCCCCGAGGTGTTCCGCCCGTACCACGACACGTTCGTCGGCCCCGCCGCCCAGACCATCGAGCTGCACTGGCGCCTGGGACCGACGCGCTGGGGCGCGGGCTGGGACGTGGAGGGCTGGTTCGAGCGGGCGGAGCCGGCGTCCATCCCGGGCGCGAGAGTGCCGTCGGCGATGGACCTGTTCTGGCACTTCCTGGTGCACGATGCGCGGAACCACGCCTGGAGCAGCGGGTCGCTCCGGGCCGCCTTGGACCTCACGCTGGCCGCGCGCGCCCGGCACTTCAGCTTCTCCGAGGTGCTCGGCCGCCTCGACGCGGACCCGCGGCCCGAGCCGCTGCTCGAGGCCGTGGCCGACGCGGCGAACCTCTCGCCCATCCTCGCGGCGGAGGTGGAGCCGACGCCCCAGCCGCGCTACCTGCGGCTGGCGGGCTGGCGCGACTCCATCGGCCGGCGCAGCTGGAAAACGGAGCGCGTGTCGGAGGCCATCGCGTGGGGCGCGACGCTGGAGCGGGCGCGGCGCCACCGGCTGTGGCAGCCGGTCCTCGACCGCGCGCTGCGCGTGATCCCCGAAGCTGCGCCGGGGCGCGGCGTGGGCGCCGCGATCAAGCGCGCCTTCCTCACGATCCGCCACGCGGGCTTCGTGGGAGCGCTGGCGCTCTCGCACGTGCTCTCGATCCCGGCGGCGACCGCGCGCCGCCGCCGGCAGCTGCCTAGCCCAGAGCCTCCCGGTACAGCGTGAGGTAGCGGTCGGCCATCAGCGCGGCGGTGTGCTCCGCCTCGACCGCGCGCCGGCCCGCCTCCCCCATTGCCTTGCGGCGCGCAGCGTCGCCGGTCAAGGCGCGCAGCGCCTCGCGCAGCGCCCCCACGTCGCCCGGCGGCACCACCAGCCCCGTCACGCCTTCCCGGTTCACGGCCGTTACACCGGTGGGGAGCGACGTCGTGACGAGCGGCTTGGCGCAGGCCATCGCCTCGAGCAGCACCACGCCGAACGCCTCGGCGATCGTCAGCGACGGCAGGCAGAACAGGTCGCAGGCGTGGTAGTACGCCGGCAGGTCGGCGTCGCCGACGCGCCCCGCGAACACGACGCCGGCCGGCGCCAGCGCCCGGAGCCGCGCCTCCTCGGGGCCCGCGCCGACGATCACCACCGTCGCGTCGAGGCCGGCCGCGGCGCGCACCAGCACGTCGAAGCCCTTGTAGCCCACCAGCCGGCCCACGGCGAGAACGACGGGCCGGCCGCCCCACGCGGCCCGCAACGCGAGCACGCGATCCGCGAGCGCGGGCGTGAGAGCGAACCGGCCCAACCCGATGCCGTAGGGGATCACGCGCACCTTGGCGTCGAAGCCCCCCAGCTCGCGCGAGGCGCGGCGGTAGTTCTCCGACGCGACGACGACGAAGCGGGCGCGGGCGAACGCGCCGCGCACCAGCGGGCCGTAGAGCGGCCAGAGCGCGCGCTGCCGGACGACGTCGCTGTGCTGCGTCACGACGAGTGGCCGGCGCCGGTCGGCCAGCGCCGCGAGGTCACCGAGCGGATTCGGATGGTGGAGGTGGACGACGTCGCCGGCCTCGCGCCGCACGGCGGCCGGGAGCCCGAGGGAGAGCGGCTGGGAGAACAGCGTGCCCACCGAGCGCGCGCGCACCACCCGCACGCCGTCCACCTCGGCGACGCCGCCCGCGCCCCGCACCGCCGCCACGACGCAGGTCACCTCGCAGCCGCGCCGCACCAGCTCGACGTTCAGGGCCGCGACCGCCGACTCGAGCCCGCCGTGGTACTCCGGGGGATAGAACTTGCCGATGCCGAGGACCCGCACGACGCCGGGCGGCCTAGGGCCTGGCCGGCGGTGACGGATCGGTCGCGCGGCGCCGCGGCGTCCCGGCCGCGCGCTCCTCGCGCGCGGGCGGCGCCACGCGTTCCGCCGCGGCCTCGAGCGCGGGGCGCAGCGTCTCGACGAGGAGGTTGACGTCGGTCACGAGCGGGCGACGGCCGTAGCGGCGGAAGACGGCCAGCTCGCCCCGCACCACGCCGCCCGCGCCGAGCTGGAACGGCAGGTGCACGCCCCACTCGTCCGCCTGCGGCGCCACGGGCTGCTCGTGCAGCTCGCCGCCCTCCAGCAGGAACTCGCGCCGCGCCTTCCCCGGGCCGCCGTCGTAGAGCACGAGCCGCACCGCGTCGAATTCGCTGCGGTCGAACAGCCGGGCGAGCGCCTGCACGATCTCGTCCCAGGTGCGCGTCTTGTCCAGCTCGTGGGCGGCCTTGCGCACGTCCACGTTGAAGGAGATCGCCCGCGTCTGCACGAAGCCGCGCCGCGCGATGCGCGCCAGCTCCGTCAGCTCGAACACCTTGAGGTGCCGCACGGCGAACCACACCAGCACCCCGAGCATCGCGAGGAAGACCGCCATGCCGCGGATGTTCGGGTTGAGGAACAGCATGCTGGCCAGCGCGAACGCGGCCGACACGACGTACAAGAGCGCCGCCGCCTGCCGCGTGGTGAGCCCCATCGCGAGCAGCCGGTGGTGGAAGTGCTCCCGGTCCCCGGTCATCAGCGGCGCGCCCCGCGCCGCCCGCCGCAGCACCGAGATGGCGGTGTCCATCACCGGGAGCGCGAAGGCCACCATCGGGATGGCGATGGCCACGATCGTCGGGCCCTTGGTCGCGCCCCGCAGGGCCAGCGTGGCGAGCACGAAGCCGAGGAACAGGCTGCCCGAGTCGCCGAGGAAGATCCGCGCCGGCGCGAAGTTGTAGCGCAGGAAGCCGAGCGTCGCGCCGGCGAGCGCCACGGTCAGGAGCGCCACCAGCGGGTTGCCGAGCTGGACCGACGCGAAGAACACCGCCAGCAGGGCGAAGATGGCGGCGCCCGCCGCCGCGCCGTCGATGCCGTCCAGCAGGTTGAAGGCGTTGGTGATGCCGACGATCCAGAGCACCGAGAAGGCGAGCCCCGCCCAGTAGCCGAGGTCCACGATGCCGAAGGGCAGCCACACCGTGGAGGCGTGCACGCCGGCCACCACGTACAGGGCGGCGGCGACCGCCACCTCGACCGTGAGCTTGGGCGCCGCCTTGAGCGCGTGGAGGTCGTCCACGACGCCCAGGAGGAAGATCACGCCCGCGCCCGCGTACACCGCCTCCAGCTCGATGCGCGAGTAGCCCAGCAGCGCCCGCACCGGGTCGAAAACGAGCGCCAACAGGCCCAGCGCCAGCACCGCCGACACGGCGATCGCCAGGCCGCCGAAGCGCGGCACGGGGGGCTCCACGGTGCGGTCCATCGCCCCGAGGCGGCGGCCCACCGCGCCCGCCAATGGGGTGAGCAGGACGCCCATCACCGCGGCCAGCACGAACGTGAACAGGTACGAGCGCATCGGCGCGCCCCCTTTGCGTGGCTAGTTCTAACTTGGCGCGCGGCCGACGGCAACCCCATATTAGAGCGTGACCTACGCCATCATCCCCTTGGCGGTGGCCCTGCTCTGCGTCTGGCTCGGACGCCGGCTGCTCACGGCCGTGGTCATCTTCGCCTACCTGAGCGTCGAAGGCCTCCTCAAGCTCCTCTCGAACTACAACCGCGTGGTGCACGTCGGCATCGACATCATCGTCCTGTCGGTCGCCGCCGCCTGGATCGTGCAGGCCGTCGTGCGGCGCGACGCGCACCTGCCCCGGCTGCCGTGGGTCCCGCTGATCCTGGCCTACGTCGCGTGGATCGTGCTGGAGGTCTTCAACCCGTACAGCCCCGGGCTGCTGCCGAGCCTCGCCGCCTTCAAGACGCACCTGACGATGATCCCGCTCTACTTCATCGGGGCGGCGCTGGTGCGCGACCGGCGCGGCCTCCTGCTGATGCTCGGCGCGCTGAGCGCCATCGCCCTGGTGCCGTACGTCACGAGCGTGCTGCAGTACGTCGCGGGCCCGCAGAGCGTGCTCGACCTCTCGCCGCGGTTCTGGCAGAACATCAGCTTCTACCACGAGTGGCGCCCGTTCGGCACCAGTGCGGTGCCGGGCGGCTCCTCGGTGTTCGCCTTCCTCGTGACGCCGCTCGCGTTGCTGCTGCTGATCGCGCCCGGCCTGGTGCGGCGCCTGCGCTGGCTCGCCGCCCTCAGCATCGCGCTCGCCGCCGCGACCTTCATCGTCTCGGGCGTGCGGCAGATGATCCTCGGGTGCCTCCTCGCCATCCTGGTGATGGCGGCCCTGCAACTCTCGCGCGGCCGGAGCCGCGGCATCGTCGCGGTCATCTTCGTCGCCCTCGTCGGCGCGGGGGCGTACCTCGGCATCCAGACGTACCTGACGCCGATCTCGACCGAGAACGTGCGGAAGTACGCGCAGGCGCCGGACATCTGGCGGCAGCGCAACGTGGTGGACCGCCTGCTCACCATGACGAACACGGGGCTCTACCTCGAGGCGCGCGAGGGCGGCGCGGCGGCGATCTGGTTCCGGGTGCAGCACTACCCGTTCGGCGCGGGCCTCGGCCGCACCGGCGCCGGCGCCGGCGCGCTGATGAGCACGATCACCGCCGACCCGCAGAGCGCCCAGATCGAGAACGAGGTGGGCTGGTCCGACAACTTCTTCGCCGACGAGATCGTGGAGGCGGGCATTCCCGGCCTCCTGATCTGGGTCGTCATCCTGGGCGGCATGATCGTGGGCGCCGTGCGCCTCGCGCGGCGGGCGCAGGACCCGCTCGTGGCCTCGAGCGCGGCGGCCATCGCGGGGCTGTTCGTCACCTACTTCGTCATCTCGTGGGGCTCCCAGCCGCTGCTGGCGAATCCCAGCCTGGCCTACTTCTGGTTCCTCGCCGGCGTCCTGGCGTCGCTGCGGCGGATGGAAGCCGACGCGACCCGGGCCGCGGCGGAGGTCGGCGCCGTCCCGGCGGCGTCGTGATCGGCCTCTACTCGCCCGACCTCCCGCCCGACGCCGGCGGCGTCGCCGACCACACGCTCGCGCTGGCGCGCGCGCTGGAGGCCGCGGGCGGGCCGCCCGCGGTGCTCGGCCACCACGGCGACCCCGCCCTGTTCGCGCCCTTGAAGTGCGCCGTCGGACTCGAGCCGCGCCACCTGGCGGACGCCGCCCGCGAGCTGGGCGCGACGTCGGTCGTCGTCCAGTTCGTGCCGTTCGCGTTCGCCCGCCGCGGTCTCGCGCCCGGGCTCGTCCTGGGCCTCAGGCGCGTGGCGCGCGCCGGGATCGCCGTGGTGATGATCGTCCACGAGCCCTACGTGCCCTTCACGCGCATCCCGTGGCTCGTGACCGGCTGGCCGATGCGCTGGCAGCTGCGGTGGCTGCTGCGCCTCTCGAGCCGCGCCTACGCGCCCGTGCCGCGCTACGTGGACATCTGCCGGCACTACGCGGACCCGGCCACTCCGGTCGCCCTGGCGCCCATCGGGGCCACGCTCCCGGTCTCCGCGGTCGCCCGGGCGGAGGCGCGGCGCGGCTTCGGCTTCGACGAGCGCACGGTGGTGATCGGAGTGTTCAGCCCCGCCGCCGCCGGCTTCGCGCACGACTGGATCGCCGCCGCGGCCGCCGCGGTCGAGCGCCGCGCCGACGTCCAGTGGCTGGTGTTCGGCTACGGCAGCACGACCGACGGCTGGACCGTGCCCGGCGCGAACGTCACGCGCGTCGGGCCGGGCGGCGCGGCGGACCTCGGCCGGGCGATGCGCGCCGTGGACCTCGCGGCCGCGCCCTACACCGACGGTCTCACGATGCGGCGGAGCGGCGCGATGTTCGCGCTGGCGCACGGCGTGCCCACCGTCAGCTCGACGGGGCACCTGTACGACCCCGAGCTGGGGCGGATCGCCGACTGCGAGCCGTCGGCGGAGGCCTTCGCGGCGCGGCTCGCCGAGCTGGTGGGCGACCCGGAGGGCCGCGCCGCCCTGGCGGAGCGCGCCAAGGGGTACTGGTCCGTCGCCTCGGTCGAAGTGCTCGCGCGCCGGCTCCTCGCCGATCTCGAGGGCAAGCGATGAAAGTCGTGTACGTGTCGCCCCACGCCACCCGCGGCGGCGCCGAGCGGGTCACGATGGACCTCGTCGCGCTGCACGACCGGCGCGAGGTCGAGCCCGTGCTGCTCTTCCTGAGCGGCGGCCCGCTGGTCGAGGAAGCGCACCGCCTCGGCGTCGAGGCGCAGGTCCTGGCGATGCCGCACATGCGCAACGTGCTGGCCGCCGGGCGCGCCAAGCGGGTGCTGGCGCGGCGCCTCGCCGACCTCAAGCCCGACCTCGTGCACGCGGTGATGGCGTGGGGCCACGGCTACGCCGGCGCGGCGGCGCGGATGGCGAAGGTGCCCGCCGTCTGGTTCCAGCACGACGTGCCCGACTTCCGCCGGCCCGAGAGCCTGCTGGCCGCGCTGACGCCCGCGCGCTGCATCCTCGCCAACTCGATGCAGACGGCCAACGCGCAGCGGCGCTTCAATCCGCGCCGCGTCCGGATCGAGGTCGTGCACCCCGGCACCCGCCTGCCCGGAGAGTTCCGCGCGGTGCGGCGGCGGCGCGGCCGCGCCGGCCTCCAGTTCGACCCCGACGACTACGTGGTGGGGATGGTGGCGCGCCTCGCGCGCGGCAAGGGGCACGCCACGCTGCTCCGGGCGGCGAAGTCGCTGTGCGCGGCGCGCAAGGACGCACGGGTCGTGATCGCGGGCGGGCCCGCCTTCGGGCTCGACGCCGACTACCCGGCGGAGCTGATGCGCCTCGCCGGCGAGCTGGGCATCGCCGACAAGGTGCGCTTCACGGGCCACACCGAGGCCACGACCGACGTCATCAGCGCGCTCGACGCCGCGGTGCACGTCCCCGACGCTCCGGAGAGCTTCGGCCTCGCGGTGGTCGAGGCGATGGCCGCCGGCACCGCGGTGGTGGCGGGCGACGCGGGCGCCGTGCGCGAGATCGTCGAGCCCGGGGTCACCGGCCTGCTGGTGCCGCCCGGCGACCACGAGGCGCTGGCCACGGCGCTGCTCGCGCTGCACGACGACCGCGACCTCAGGGAGAACATCGCGCGCGCCGCCGCCAGCGCCGCCCGCACGCACTTCGACGCCGTCGAGATGACCCGCCGCGTCGAGCGCCTGTACAAGGAGCTGCTCTCGTGAAGGCGCCGCCCCGATGAAGGTGGCGCTCGCCATCCACCGCGTGCGGCCCACCGGCGGGCAGGACCGCTACGCGCTCGAGCTGGCCCGGCGGCTCGCCCAGCCGGTCGCGCTCGACCTCGTCACCATCGAGGCCGAGGGCGATCTGCCGCCCGCCGTGGGCGTGCGCCGCGTGCGCGCGCCGCTCCGCCCGATGCTCCTGACGGCGCCGCTCTTCCGGCTCCGCGCCGGCCGCCTCGCGCGCGGCGGCGGCTACGATCTCGTGCACGCGGTCGGCGGCGCGCTGCCCGGCGCGAGCGTGATCACCGCGCAGTTCTGCGCGGCCGAGTGGCGGCGCCTCAACCCCGACGCGGGCTGGTACCAGCGGCTCGTGTCGGCGCAGGCCGTGCGCGACGAGCGGGCGGCGTACCGGCACCCGGCGCTCGCGGCGGTCATCGCCGTCTCGCGCCACACGGCCGAGGAGGTCAAGCGCTGGTACGGCCCGCTGGCGGTCCCCGTCTACGTGATCCCCAACGCGGTGGACCTGGACGCCTTCAAGCCGCCGCCGGCGCGCCCCCGGGCGGGCTCGCGCGCCCGGCTGCTCTTCGTGGGTGCGTTCGAGCGCAAGGGGCTCGACGTCGCGATCCGCGCGCTGGCGCGGCTCGGGAGCGACGCCGAGCTGCTCGCGGTGGGGAGCGGCGACGCCGCGCGCTACGGACGCCTCGCGGCCTCGCTCGGCGTGGCGGACCGCGTGCGCCTCGAGCCGCCGCGCGCGGACATTCCCGCGGCGTTCGCCGCCGCCGACGTCTTCCTCTTTCCCACGCGCTACGAGCCGTTCGGGATGGTCATCGCCGAGGCGCTCGCGTCGGGCGTGCCCGTGGTCACGAGCAGCCGCGCGGGCGCCGCGGACCTGATCCGCGACGGGTCGTCCGGCTTCGTGGTGGGCGATCCGGAGGACGCGGCCGCCTTCGCCGCCGCGGTGGACCGGATCCTCGGCGAGCCGGCGGGCTGGCCCGCGATGTCGGCCGCCGCGCGCGACGCGGTGCGCAACCTGACGTGGGACTCCGTCGCCGCGCAGACCCTCGAGGTCTACCGCGGCGTCACCGGCGGTCCGGTGCCGCGGGTGCCCCGCACCTCCTCCCCCGGCCTCGCGCCGGGCGCCGTGGCGCGCGCGTGAGCGCCCGCCTCCGGGTCCTGTTCTTCGTCGAAGGATTCACCGACATCCGGTTCGTGGCAGGCTTGAGCGAGGTCACGGACCTCACGCTCGCCGTCGCCGCCCGACCCTACGCCGAGGGCGGCCTCAAGGCGCGCGTGGCGGAGAGCGGCATCCGCGTCGCCGTCCACGAGATCCCGGGCGGGCGCCTGGCGTTCCAGCTCGCGTCGCTGCACCGGCTGCTCGCGCTGGCGGGCGGCTGCGACGTGATCCTCGCCCAGGAGATGCTGCGCGGCGCGCTGAGCGCCAACCTCGCCGGCCGGCTGCGCGGCGTGCCCGTCGTGACGTTCACGGCGCTGCCGCCGCTCGAGTACTTCCGCTGCCGGCGCGAGCGCGGGCAGATCGGGCTGGTCGGGTGGCTCGCGGGCGAGCTCGCCATCCGCACGCTGCTCCGGCTCAACGGCGCGATGGCGACGCGTTGCGTGGCGCTGGGCGAGTACCTGCGCGGCGTGGCCTCGCGCTGGTGCCCGCGCTGCGACGTGGGGCTCTACTACGGCGTGGACACCGACCTCTTCCGGCCCGCGGACGCGGCCGAGCGGGCCGAGCTGCGGCGCCGCCTCGACTTGCCGGCCGGCCGGTTCGTGATCGTGCTCTCGAGCCGCATCAGCCACGAGAAGGACCCCGAGACCGTGCTGCGCGCGGCGGCCATCGCGCGCTCGCGCGGGCTCGACCTCTTCGTGTTGAACCTCGGCGGGGGACACGCCGAGTTCCTGGCGCTCGCGCGGGAGATGGCGCTGCCCGACGTGGACGCCTGGGTCGCCGCGCGTCCGGCCGTGCATCCGATGCACGGGTTGGCCGACTACTACCGCGCGGCCGACGCGCTGGCGCAGGCGTCGCTCGCCGAGGGCCTCGGCCTCGCGCCGCTCGAGGCGCTGGCCTGCGGCGTCCCGGTCGCCGCGACCGCGGTGGGCGGCATGGCGCTGACGCTGGCGGGCCGCGGGCGGCTCACGCCGCGGCGCGACGCCGACGCGATGGCGCGCGAGCTGCTGTGGATCGCCGGGCATCGGGAGGAAGCGCGCGCCCAGGCGCTCGAGGGCCGCGCGTACGTGGTGCGCGAGTGGAACCGGAGTAGGGCGTTCGCCGACCTGCGCGCCGTGCTCGAGCGGGTGGCGGGACGCGAGCCCGCCGCGGCGGTGGTGGCCGCGTGAGCGCGCTGCCGGCCACGCGGCGTGTGGTGCCGGCCGCCGCGCGATGAGCGGCGTCCTCGTCGTCCCCGACCTCGCGCTCGAGCGGTGGGCCGGCGTGGACCGCTACGCGGCCGGCCTCGCCGAGTGGCTCCCCGAGGCGGCGCAGCCGGCGGAGGCCCGCGCGCTGCGCGGTCCCCGCTATCTCGCCCGCTACGCGCTCTACCCCGCCGCGCTGTGGGGCTACCGGCCCGCGCTCGTCCACGTGCTCGACCACTCGTATGCGCACTGCCTCGCCTCGTTCCCCGGCGTGCCGTCGGTCGTCACCGTCCACGACCTGCAGCCGCTCAAGGTGATGGCGGAGGGCGGCGGGCTGCGCGCCGGGCTGCGCGGCCGGCTCCTCGAGTGGGTGATGGGCTGGGTGCGCCGCGCCGATCGCTGGGTGACCGTGAGCGCCTTCACGGCGCACGAGGCGCAGCGCCTCCTCGGGTTGCCGGCCGACCGGATCCGCGTCGTGCCGCACGCGGTGGACGACGGGTTCCGCGTGCGCCCCGCCGAGGCGACGCTGGCCGCGCGGCGCCGCGCCTGGCTCGGCGCGGCGGACGGAGCCGCCACGCGCGTCGTGCTCAACGTCGGCACCTGCGTGCCGCGCAAGAACGTCGGGGCCGCGATCGGCGCGCTGGGCGTGCTCCGCTCGCGCGGCGTGGACGCGCACCTGGTGCAGATCGGCGGGCGCTTCGAGCCGGCGCACCTCGCCGCGGTCGCCGCCGGCCGGCTCGAGCCGTTCGTGCACCAGGAGCCGTCGGTGAGCGAGGAGAGTCTCGTCGCCGCCTACTACGCGGCCGACGCCCTGGTCCTGCCCTCGACGTACGAGGGCTTCGGCGTCCCGGCGGTGGAGGCGATGGCGGCGGGGCTCCCGATCG
>DATKNX010000188.1:0-15981 GCA_035541085.1 Gemmatimonadales bacterium
CCCGGAGGAACGCCGCCGGGTCGCGCGCGATCGCACGCGCCTCGCCGGCGGGCACCACCGCCGCCGCGTTCACGCGGCCGCCGCCGATCGGCGCCAGGCCGACGTACCGGCCGCGGCGCACGAACATCTCTCCGCAGTCACTCATCCCGGCCACGCCGGCGAAGTGCGCCACCAGCGCCAGCCGCCGCGGCCCGCCCCGCCTCGCGAGTCCCAGCCGCTTCGCGACGAGCGAGTGCAGACCGTCGGCCCCGGCCACCACGCGGCTCCGCTCCTCCCAGCGCCGGTCCCCGCTCCTGAGCCCCGCGCCCGTCACGACGCCGTCTTCCATCAGGAGGCGCTCGACCGCCACGCCCTCGAGCACGGAGGCACCGGCCTTCCGCGCGGCGCCGAGCACGAGGGCGTCGAGCCGCGAGCGAGGCAGCGCGAGGCCGCAGGGCCGCAGCGCGCCGGGGCCGGCCGCGGGGAAGTGGCCCACCACCGCGGAGCCGTCGTCCGAGACGATCCGCATCCCGGTGAGCTTGGCCGCGCCCGCTTCGGCTTCCTCCAGCACGCCGAGCGCCTCGAGGTCGTGCGTCGCCTCGGGGCTCAGGTACTCCGCGCAGGCCTTCTCGCGCGGGAAGCGCTCGCGCTCGACCACGAGCACGTCGAGGCCGGCCCGCGCGGCCCAGGCCGCCGTCGCCGAGCCGGCCGGCCCGGCGCCCACCACCACCAGGTCGCGCACCTAGGCTCCGGTGCGCCGCACGGCTCGGCGCCCTTTCACCGTGCGGCCGTTCCGCCGCCCATCGCCAGCAGGGGCACCGCGGCGCCGACGATGGTCGCGGCGAGGTTCACCGTGTCGTTGGTCATCCACGCCAATCCGGAGGCGAGGGTCATCGGCGCGCCGCAGCACGCTCCGCCTTTCTCGTCTACCCCTCCGCACGCCGCACAGCGGTACCGCGCCTGGAGCGTGGCCCCGAGCAGGGAGTCGGCGAAGCTCCCGGCCACGCCTCCGGCGGCCACCCACGGCGCCGCCAGTGGCGGCACCAGCGAGAGCGCGGCGGCCACCACGGCGACGAACGCCGAGCCGGCGATTCCACCGGCCGTGCCGAGCCAGGTGACGCCGCCCGAGGTTCCCGCGGCCACCCGCTGTCCCGTCGTGAGGAGCCGGGGCGGCGTCGCGCTCCGCCCACCGATCTCCGTGGACCACGTGTCGGCGGCGGCCGCGGCGAGGGCGCCCGCGAAGACCGGCGTCCACGCGGGGTGCACGGCGCCGGCCAGCGCTGCCGCGGCCGCGACGGAGCCGTTGGCCGCGACCTGCCGCGCGGTGCGCCGGCCTCCGCCCGGCGTCAGCAGCGACGAGGAGAGGAAGAAGGCCAGGAGCAGGACGAATCCCCGCCAGCCGGCGCCGGCCGCCACGGCGGCCCCGACCGCCAGCGCCGCGGCCGTGCCGCCCGCCGTCAACCAGCGGTTCCCGTTGGCGCTCACAATGGTATGGCGATCACTCGGCATTCCCGCTCGGGAGCAGTTGCCGTCGGTTTGGGGGCCTTCGATTATAAGCGGAGTGTGTCCCGCAGTGTGATCGGGAGGGACTCGTGAGACCGCTCGCGTTGCTGGTCCTCGCCCTGGCGGCTGGTGCGTGCGGGAAGGAGTCCACCTCACCCAGCGGCCTGGTGTTCTCCCAGGTCAGCGCCGGCGACTACCATAGCTGCGCCATCGCCACCGGCGGCGCGATGTACTGCTGGGGCCGCAACGACGAGGGCCAGCTCGGCATCGGCACCTCGGATTCCACCGCCCACCCCGTGCCGCTCGAGGTGCTGGGCGGCCAGCGCTACGTCAGCGTCACCACCGGCAATGGCTTCACGTGCGGCGTCGCGGCCAGCGGCGGCACCTGGTGCTGGGGCCTGAGCGCCCTCGGCGCGCTGGGCAGCTCGGTGGCCGGGGATGCGTGCGTCGGGGGGCAGACGTGCGTCCCCATCCCCTCGCTCGTGACCGGCGGCCTGCGCTTCGCGTCGGTCGGCGCGGGGGCGACCTTCGTGTGCGCGGTGTCGAGCGCGAACGCGGCATACTGCTGGGGCTACGACGACCAGGGCCAGCTGGGCAACGGCACGACCTCCGTGGCGGGGCAGGACGCGCCCGCGCCGATCTCGGGCCAGTGGCAGTTCGTGAGCGTCGCCGGCGGCAGCGGCCACGCGTGCGCGCTCACGACCGGGTACACCGCGATGTGCTGGGGAGCCAACGAGCGCGGGCAGCTGGGTATCGGGAACTTCATGACACAGACGACGGCGACGGCGGTCGCCGGCGGCCTGACCTTCTCGGAGATTACGGCGGGCACCTATCACACCTGCGCGATCACCCCGCTCGGCGCGGCGTACTGCTGGGGCCACAACCACTACGGCAGGCTGGGCAACGGGCTGTCGGACAACCAGAACCAGTGGTCGCCGCAGGTGGTGGTCGGCGGGCTGACCTTTACCGGCGTCAGCGCGGGCGGGACGCACACGTGCGGCGTGGCGGCCGGCGCGGCCTGGTGCTGGGGCAACGACCGCTACGGGCAGCTCGGCGACGGGATCGCCGACACGCTGGTCCATCCATCGCCGGAGCCGGTGGTGGGCGGGCTCACCTTCAGAATGGTGAGCGCCGGCATCGTGCACAGCTGCGGCGTGACACCCGACGGCCGCGTCTGGTGCTGGGGTGACAACTCGTACGGCGAGCTGGGCGACGGCACGACGAGCGGTCGGACGACGCCGGTGCCGGTGTCGGACCGGTAACGGACGCCGGGAGAGCGCCCGCCGCGCGCCGCGGTTTGGTGCTGAGCCGCGCGCGCTGTATCTTCGCTCGCCGCCGTGACTGATCGCCATCGGTTCCGCGCCCACAGCATACTCCCGCTCGCCGTGCTCGAGGCGATGCGGCACCTCGACTCCCCGCGCGACGAAGAGGCGGCGGAGTACGTGGACGAGCACCTCAAGAAGCGGCTGGGGCTCTCCGACACCGTCGCCGCGCAGATCGCCCGCTACGAGGTGGTAGTGCGCCGCGACCAGGGCGTGGCCACCGCCGAGCTCGAGCAGATCCTCCGCCTGGCGGGCCGCCGCAGCGACGCCAGCCTGGTGTTCGCGGACGGCGGGCGGCGGGCGGCGCGGCGCGCCCTGCAGCGGCTCGCGTTCACGACCCGGTGGGCGACGCGGCACCTGCCGCGCTTCGCGCGCCGCGCGGTCGGGTTCCGCGCCGCCCGGCGCTGCGCGGCGGACGTGTTCGGCACGGCGCTCGAGCGCACCGCGCGCGGCGCGGTGGCGACGATGGCGGATCCGGTGGCCGTGCAGGCCACGCCCGACGGCGCCGCGTGCGCGTTCTACGCGGCCGGCATCGCCGAGCTGCTGAGGCAGCTGGTGGATTTCGACGGCGGGATGCTCCACCCGGCGTGCCGCTCCCGCGGCGACACGCGCTGCGAGTGGCGCTCCACCGCCCCATGAGGAGGCTACGGTGAGCGTGTCCGATTTCCTGACCCCCGAAGTGCTCGACCAGGTCCGCCGGCTGCTGGCGAGCCGGCGGCTCGACGGCTGGCTCTTGTTCGACTTCCACGGGATGAACCCGGTCACGACCCGCGTCCTGGGCCTGGGCGGCCTGGCCACGCGGCGGCTGTTCGTGCTGCTCCCCGCGGCGGGCCAGCCGGTGGCGGTGGCGCACAAGATCGAGCAGCACCGGATCGCGGGCTTCCCCGGCGAAGTCCGGAGCTACGCGGCGTGGCGCGAGCTGGAGACCGAGCTCGCGCGCGTGTGCGCGGGCAAGAAGCTGGCGATGGAGTACTCCGGCAACGACGCGGTCCCCTACCTCGACCGCATTCCCGCCGGCGTGGTCGAGCTGATCCGCGCCGCCGGCGCCGAGGTCGTGTCCTCGTCGGAGCTCGTGACGGCGCTGGCCTCGCGCTGGACGCCGGACGAGCTGGCCGGCCACCTCAAGGCCGCCGAGCTGCTGCGGGAGATCGCCCTCGCCGCCTTCGAGCAGGTGAAGGCGTGGTACGCCGAGGGCAAGACCCCGACGGAGCAGGGGCTGCAGCGCTGGGTGATGGCCGCGTTCGAGCAGGCGGGCCTGCAGACCAACGAGCCGCCCATCGTGGCCGCGGGCGAGCACGCCGCGAACCCGCACCACGACCCGACCGGCGGCCCCGACACCATCATCGAGCGGGGCGGGGTGCTGCTGCTCGACCTGTGGGCCGGCGTGCGGGTCGACACCGTGTACGCGGACCAGACGTGGATGGCGTACGTGGGTGGCGCGCCGCCGGAGGAGGTGGTCCGCGTGTGGGACGTGGTGCGCGACGCTCGCGACCAGACGGTGGCGGTGCTGGCCGACAAGTGGCGCGAGGGCTGGCCGGTGACCGGTGCCGACCTCGACGACGTGGCGCGCAAGGTGATCGCGGCCGCGGGCCACGGCGCGCACTTCGTCCATCGCACCGGCCACTCGATCGACAAGGACCTGCACGGGTCGGGGCCGCACCTCGACAACTACGAGACGCACGACGACCGCAGGCTGCTCGCGGGCGTCGGCTTCTCCGTCGAGCCGGGCATCTACCTGCCGGGGCGCTTCGGCGTCAGGAGCGAGATCAACGTCTACCTGCGCGAGAACGGGCCGCAGGTCACGCCCGCGCGGCCGCAGCAGCAGATCGTCGCGCTCGACGTCTAGCGTGCCGGCCGGCGACTCTAGCGGGCGCGCGGGGCGCGCGGTAACATAGGGCACTTTTTTCAGGCCGGAGCGGCGGTCGTGACGCAATCATCGGGTTCCGGAGCCGGCGATCTCGATACCGTCCGTCAGGTGCTGTTCGGCGCGGAGCTGGCGCGGCTCGAGCGCGAGCAGGCCCTGGAGCGGCGCGCGGCGGCCGAGCAGGTCGCCGAACTCGAGCGGCGGGTCGGCCAGCGGATGGACGAGCTCGCGCAGCGCGTGACCGCGCAGCTCGACGATCTGTCGCGGCGCCAGCAGGCGCACGCCGAGCGCGTCACGCAGCTCCTCGATCAGGTGATGGCCGAGCTCACCAAGCGCGTGGACGGCCTGCTGAGCGAGACCAGGAGCCGCCTCGAAGAGCTCAAGGCGAAGGCGGCGGAGCTCGAGAAGCGCAAGTTGAACGTGGCGGACTTCGGCGCGTCGCTGGCCACGCTCGGGCAGCGATTCGCCGGGGATTCCGGCGCCAGTCCGCCATCTGCTGGGTGATGTCCCCGGGAGGGGACACCCCCTGTTACCGTTCCTTGACACTCATTGAGAGCGGCGCGCATATTGGCCGAGGTTAGGGTTTGCGTCGCTTGACCAACGAGCGCATAGACCTTCTGGTCGAAGAGAGAAAGTCGTTCGAAAGGAGGTGGCGTGTCGCTGCCACGTTCGTCTTTCGTGTCCTCGCGTGTTCACGCCTGTGGAGGTCTGCAATGACCCATCGTAGTCGCTGGGCCTTCTCTCACCTCGCCCGAGTGGCGGCGGCCGTCGCGGCCGTGGCGGTGTTCGGAGCCGGCAGTCTGCTGGCCCAGGGCACGACCGGGAAGATCGAAGGCACGGTCAAGGACTCGGCCGGCGCCCCCATCGGTGGGGCCACGGTAATGATCGTCGGCACGGCGTTCCGCGCCGTCACCGACGAGGCCGGCTACTACTTCATGAACAACGTTCCGGCGGGCGTCGTGAGTGTGCGGGCCCAGCAGGTGGGCTTCGCCATGAACGAGGTGCGCAACGTCCACGTGCTGTCCGGGCAGACCATGACGGTCAACCCGGTGCTGGAGCGGCGGGCGGTCGAGCTCGGGGCCATCACGGTGACCGAGGAGCAGAACCCGATCGTGCCGCGCGACCAGGTGGCCAGCAAGCCGATCGTCGAGGGCGCGACCGTGCAGTCGCTGCCCGTGGACGCGGTGAACCAGGTGCTGCGTCTCGAGCCCGGCGTGGTCGAGAGCAACCGCGGCCTGTCCATTCGCGGCAGCCGGCCCGGTTCGCAGGCGACGTACATCGACGGCGTGCTGGTGAAGAACTTCAACGGCGGCTTCGGCGGCGGCGGCGGTGGATCGTCGTCGAACACGCCCTCCGCGACGACGGTCGGCACCAACGCGCTGGAAGAGGCGTCGGTGACGACGGGCGCGGTGGGGGCCGCCTACGGCGAGGCCGAGGGCGGCGTGGTCTCGATGAACACGCGCGCCGGCGGCACGTCGTACCACGGCGCCCTGAGCTACGCGACGGACAACGTCGCGGGCCAGCTGTACGGCACGGGGCTGAACCGTGTCGAGGCGTCGATCGGCGGGCCGATCGTGTCGAACTTCACGTTCTACGTGGCCACGACGCTGCAGGGCCAGCAGAACGGCCAGCGGCCGCTGGGCGCCGGCAGCATCCCGACGTTCATTCTGGGCGGCGCGTCGGATTCGGTGATGACGCCGATCACCCCGTTCCTGCCGGACGGCAGCACGCCGAACCCGCGGTCGGACAGCCAGCTCGTGGTGGTGCCGCACTTCGTGCAGTACTCCAGCTCGAGCGGCTGCGGCTACTCGGCGCCGACCCAGCCCTACAGCGTGGGCGGCGACCTGTCGGCGAACCCGCGGCGCCTGTCGGCGGCCGAGGCGGGCACGTGCACCGTCGGGCGGCTGCCCAACGCCAACAGCGACCAGACGACGATCGACTCGAAGCTGCTGTACACCTTCGGCAACGGGTCGCAGCTGTCCGGTACGTATCACCTGGACCGCAACCAGGGCCTGAACGGGTACCCGTCGTACGATCCGCTCGCCCAGACGGGCAACTGGTCGTACTCGCAGGATCTCACGGGCCACTGGACGCAGAACCTGTCGACCTCGAGCGAGCACGCGCTGTCCCTCGAGGCGGCGTTGAGCTGGCAGCGTGACCAGTACATCAACAGCGCGGTGGCGCCGAGCTGGATGGAGGGGCACCAGGATCCGTTCGCCTGGTTCAACCCCGGCAACATCCAGTTCATCACGAACTTCAGCAACTTCCCGATCAACGACCAGTTGATCCAGATCCTGCGCCTGGGCTCGTGCCAGGTGAACAACCCGGCGGAGCAGTGCACGCCGTACTTCCAGCGGCTGGACCTGAACGCGTCGAGCGCCTACCGCATCAACCCCTACGGCGTCGCCTCCACGTCGTACAACAGCGTGGGGCTCGGCAACTACGGGCTGCGGATGCAGCAGGAGACGCGGCTCACCGGCCGGGTGCAGGCGGACTGGCAGGCCAACCGCTACAACCGGGTGCAGGCGGGCTGGGAGTTCACCAACTTCACCGACCTGGCCTTCAACGCCTCGGCGAACAGCCCGGCGTTCATGAGCGCGTACAAGGACTCGCCGAAGACCTACGGCCTGTACGCCTCCGACCGCATCGACCTCGGCGATCTCGTGATCGACCTGGGCCTGCGGTACAACCACCTGGCCACCGGGATCCTGTATCCGCGGGTACCGGGCCGGGCGTACACCGACCCGATCAAGCTGGCGACCATCACCGACTCGGCGAAGCTCGCCAACTACGCCTACAATGCGCAGGACACCGCGATGGTGAAGGCGTGTGACGCCGCCATCAACGCGAACAAGGCCAGCGCCGGCTCCGGCAACGCGGCCCTGGCGACCTGCAACTTCTTCGCTGCCGCGCCTCAGGACGTCCTGGCGCCGTCGCTGCGGGTTTCCTTCCCGGTCACCGACCGCACGGGCTTCCGGCTCTCGTACGCGCATCAGGTCGAGACGCCGGACATGAGCGTGCTGGCCAGCGGCACGAACAGCGACATTTCGAACTCGAACTCCAACGACATCTTCGCGCGGCCGGTGGGCTTCGGGAAGACGATTCAGTTCGAGTTCGGGATCCGGCACGCGTTCAGCGACGACATGGTCCTGGACATTTCGGCGTACAACAAGGACCAGGTCTCCGAGGGCGCCGGCCGGACGATCAACCTCTACGACCCGGTCGTCGGCGGCGATCCGACGCAGACGAACGCGGCCTACAACCTGTACACCAGCGCGGACTTCGGAAACATCCGCGGCGTGGACGTCCGGCTCGACCGGCGGTTCGGCTCGATCTTCTCTGGGACGATCTCCTACACGTACCAGACGGCCAAGAACACCGGCTCCGATCCGAACGAGTACCTGAACACGCTGGCGCGCACCAACAGCGCCGTGACGGGCGCCCGGGTGCCGCCGCCGCAGGCCATTCTGACCAGCTCCGACAACCGGACGCACACGATCGCCGGCAACCTGGCGGCGACGTTCCCGAACGGCTGGCACAGCGGCACGCTGCTCGGCTCGATCCTCGAGAACGCCGGCATCTACGCGACGTTCCGCGCGGCGAGCGGGCTGCCGTACACGCTGCTGGAGAACATCGGCTCCGGCATCCGGGGGCCCGGCAACGGGTTCGGCCTCGTGGGCGTCGCCCTCGAGCCGATCAACAACTCCACGATGCCGTGGATCAAGGACGTGGACCTGCGCGTCACGCGCGGCTTCAAGCTGGTCGGGCGCGACGTGTCGGTCTTCGCCGAGTTCTTCAACCTGTTCAACTGGAAGAGCCTCTCGGCCATCTTCGCCGAGACCGGCGACGTGGTGAACACGACGTACGAGCAGAACGTGTTCATCCAGCCGCAGCTCCAGACGCTGAAGAGCGACGCGGGCAAGCTGTGGGTCACGAAGCAGCTGACGGTCAACGGCGTGACGCAGGCCGTGACCGGCGTCGACCTGTCCGACTGCTCGCAGTACGCGTACAACACGACCGACAACAGCCGGGGCCCGGTGGACTGCCTGCTGCTCCGCCAGGCCGAAGCGCGGTGGGGGAACGGCGACAACTTCTTCTCCACCAGCGAGATCAACACGGCGTTCACGGCGTTCTACAACCGGAACCAGGGTCCGTACACGTTCAACAGCGCCGCGTTCAGTATGCGGCTTGGTTTCGAGTTCACCTTCTAGTCGGGGACGGCGGGCGGTGCCGCACCATCGGGCGCGGCACCGCCCGGCGCAAACGTTCAAGGAGTCCGCATGCAACCCAGAGTGCTACAGCGTTTTGCGCTGACCGCGGTCCTCGTACTCGGGGCGGGAGTCTCGGTCGTCTCGACGTCTGCGGCCAGGCCCACCCGTCCGGGACCGCAGGTCCGGAGCGCGAAGAGTAGCGTCTTCAGTCTCTTCGGCGGCGTCGCCCAGCTGCGCCTCAACGCCAACCGGGTGGACTGCAACGTCATCAACAACAAGGGCAATCAGTGCGACAACCCCTACGGCAGCGGCACCGTCGAGGGAGGGTTCTGGCCCAACGGCACCGGGGACAACTACGTGTTCAACGGCGGCCTGCAGGTCGCCGGCACGGTGTTCTCGGACCCCGCCGCGGGGCAGACCCCGTTCTCGTGGGACGGTGATACTGTCGGCGTCTTCTTCATGGACCCGACCGGGTTCTACCAGGAAGGCGACGCGATCACCAACATCTACAGCAGCCTGAACTCCAACGACGTGGCGTCGTGGCCCGCCGCGGCTTACGTCAAGGACCCGTCGCTGTACAACGCGGCGCTCCTCGGGCGGCTGTCGATCTCCCAGCAGGACACGTGGGTCCGCTACTGGGACGGCAACACCAGCATCACCTCGGGCCGCAAGCACGCCATGGGGCTCCTGGTCGAGCAGCGCGGCCTGCTGTGGAACTTCCCGGCCGGGAACCAGGACATCCTCTACTTCCTGTTCCGCTTCATCAACATCACGTCCACCAACGCGGCGGACTACGCGGGACTCTCGGCGGCGGGCTACACCGGGACGGACATCGCGGCGATCGTTCAGATCGCGCAGAACTTCCACGATGCCGTGTCGGCCCAGTACAACATCACCCTCCCCACGACCGGCTACACGTTCCACAACGTGTTCGCGAACTACTTCCAGGACGCGGACGAGGGCAACCAGTCCAGCCTGAACTACTCGCAGGCCGTCCTGCCGTTCTCGCTGGTCGCGGTGATGAAGGACAACTACAAGGAAGCGCTGTGGGGGTACCCGGCGGGCGTGTTCGGCGAGCCGTTCTACCCCGCCCCGGGCTTCGAGGCCGTGAAGTACCTGAAGAGCCCGGTGAACCCGCTGACGGGCAGGGAATTCGGCATCAGCGTGTGGGGGAACACCTGCAACGCGTCGTACGCCGGCTGCACGTTCCAGGACGCGGACGGCGTGCCGCAGATGTACCGCTACATCTCCGGCCAGGTCTCCCCGTCGCAGGGTGACGGGATCTGCAACTCCGACCCGGTCCTCCTGCACACCTGCAACTCGATCCAGGGACCGGCGGACACGCGGTTCTTCCAGGCCTCGGGTCCGTTCGAACTGGCGCCCGGACAGTCGTCGGTCATCGTGGTGGCGCTGGTCTTCGCGGCGCCGCTGCACAAGTGGGCGGCGACGACCAACGGCATCTACTCGATGCCGGCCGGCTCGCTCGACGGCAGCCAAGGCACCAACTACGTCGCGGCCACCGATGCGGCGGCCCCGCTGTTCGTCCCGGGGTGGCCGGCCCAGCCGGACACGCTGGCGATCGCGGGCACGCGCTCGGGCGCGGCGGTGTGCACCACGCTGTGCGGCAAGACGGCGACCATCCGCGACCCGGTGGAGCGCCCGATGGGCTGGGGGCAGTTCAGCGACGTCAACGGCGACCAGATCATCGAGCAGAACGAAGTGCAGACCACGCCGGGCTCGCTGCTGGACAAGGCCAAGGTGGCCCAGGCCATCTTCGATGCCAAGTTCCTGCTCCCGTTCGCGCCCGACGCGCCGACGTTCTATCTCGTGCCGGGTGACAACAGCGTCACGATCGCGTGGACGAAGTCGAACACGGAGAACGTTTTCACCGGCGGTGGCGACCCGTACTACGCGGTCGCCAGCTCCGACACCAGCGCCCTGTACGATCCGGATTACCGCCAGTACGACGTGGAGGGCTACCGGATCTGGCGCGGCCGGACCGCGGCGGAGCTGCAGCTCGTCGCCCAGTTCGACTACTCGGGCACGGTCCTGACCGACTACACCGGCCAGGTCTTCGACGCGAACAACCCGAACTGCGCGCCCGAAATCGGGCTGGGCAGCACCGGGGACACGCTGTTGAGCCCCCAGGATCCGACCGCCAAGTACGCCAACAACTGCGCGGTCAAGTTCCAGTATCCGTACACCGGGACGGGCCCCAGCGTCGACTATCCGCTGGCGGGCAGCGTCGTGCAGATCCCGCCCGGTGGGCGCACGCAGCTCGCGAACGGCAACGTGCTGGTCCTGCAGGCCGACACCGCCGTCGTTGGCGGCGCCTCCGGCCTGCCGGCGCTGATCGACAACGGCGTGCCGTTCGCCTACATCGACAACCAGGTGTCGAACGGCTTCCAGTACTTCTACGCCGTGTCGGCCTTCGACGTGAACAGCGTCAAGTCGGGCCCCAGCTCGTTGCAGTCGTCGCTGGTCCCGAAGTCGGTGACGCCGCGGCCGACGGGCACCAACGCCCTCGCGCCGGTCATCATCAGCGGCATTTACGGTGATGACACCACCAGGCTCGATCCGACGAAGTCCAGCCTGGCGATCGATCCGGCGACCGGCGCGTTCAGCGGCATCGTGCCCCCGACCAACGCGACCAGCTTCTCCTTCCTCGCGTCGGTGGCCGGGGCGTTGGCGCCGGGCGACATCACGGCGCACATCGATTCCGTCACGCCGGGGTCCGTGGGTGGCTTCGGAGGGCCCTACGGCAAGATGTACGTCACCTTCAGCTCGGGTCCTGACACCTCGCGGGCCGCGTTCGGGTTCGACAACGGCAAGGGCTACAACCAGTTGGATGTCACCGATCCGACCAACTGGATACCGTTCTCGGCTTCGGCCCCGCTGGTCGAATACGACTCCACGCGCTCGGCGGCCCTCGGGATCCTGCCGCTGCGCAGCCTCGGCGCGCGGATGCCGGTGCAGTTCTCCGGCTTCATCGCGCCCATGGGCGCCATCAGCGACGGCAACTACACGATGAGCTCTCGGCGCTACCCGTGGAGCGGCCAGACCCCGGCCGAGAACCACAGCGCCTACCTGAATCACGCCGTGTGGTACGACGAGGGCGGCTCCGAGCCGCCGCAGCCGACGTTGAGTCCGTTCGCCTCGCCGGACCACAGCAACGGCAAGCTGACCGGCGTGAGCATGATCTATGAGCCGCTCACCTACCGGCTGCCGAACACCGGCACGCCCCCGGGGATCAACCTCCTGGCCCGGTACGTCCAGTACGGGACGTCCCTGGGCCACCCGGGCGACTTCGTGGTGACCTGGAACGCGGACTCCACGATCTCGGTGCGGGATTCGACGGACCACGTCAACCTGCCGTTCAGCCCCGAGATGCGGGCCAGTTGGGGGTTCCTGAACGAGCGGGCGCTGGTGGCTTCAGGCGTGGCCGACGGCGACATCGCCGACGGCACCGGCTCGCCCACGGTGGGCGTGGTCGGGTACTGGCACCGGTACACGATCGTTCCGGTGTGCTCCATCACGTTCGGCACCACGTGCTCCGTACTGCAGAACAAGGCGGAGTTCGAGCCGATCAACTACGACAACACGGGCGCCGCCAACGGCAACGGCATCGAGCTGTACATCGACGGCATGTACTTCATCATGCAGATGAGCGCCCTGCCGGCGGCGGGCACGAAGTGGCATCTGAAGGCCGTGGCCGGTGTCGTGGACGCCACGTGCTCGACGTACGCGCCGGCCACGCCGGCGGCGGTGCCGGCGTCGTGCTCCGGCTACACGTACGCGGCGCTGCCGTACAGCTCGCCGTACGTGCCGGGCTTGAACGTCAAGATGCGGGTCACGCAGGCCTTCACCATCGCGAAGGCGGCGGGCAACCTGAACAACATTCACACGGTGCCCGATCCGTACTACGTGACCAACTCCCTCGAGACCTCCGCCAACACGAAGGTGCTCGAGTTCGTCAACCTGCCGAACCAGTGCATCATCAGGATCTACAGCGTGAGCGGGATCCTGGTTCGGGTGCTGACGCACAACGACCCGACGGGCGGCGGCTTGGCGGTTTGGGACCTCCGCAATCGGAACAACCAGTTCGTCGCCAGCGGCGTGTACTTCTATCACGTCGAGGCGCCGGACGGGAGCACCAAGATCGGCCGGTTCACGGTGGTCAACTTCGCTCAGTAAAACGTCCCGAAGCGGGCCGGGGCTCCGCCCCGGCCCGCGCGGAGGTTCGAATGCGTAATCGCTTCGTCTTGATGTTCGCTGCGCTGACCGCCGTGTCGGTCGCCTGGGCCGCCGCGGCGCAGGCGCAGACGGCGCAATGCGGCGGCGCCGTGTCGCCGTGCGCCGTCATTCCGGTGAACAACACGGCGTATGGCACCACCGCCGACGAGTTCCTGCTCATCGCGCCGTCGGCGCGGGGCCAGGCCCTCGGCGGCGGGTTCGCCGCGTTGAGCACCGACGTCTCCTCCGAGTACTACAACCCCGCCGGCCTCTCGCAGATGGACCACGCGGGGCTGATGGCCAGCACGATGAACTACATCGCGGGGACCAAGTACGCGTGGGCGGCCGTGGGCTTCCCGTTCAGCGGCGGCTCGCGGGCGGTCGGCGTCAACGTGTCGAACTTCGGGTTCAGCAACCAGCCGGTGTACACGGTCGCGGACCCGACGGGCAGCACGGGCGAGGTCTACTCGGTCAGCGAGACGGAAGTCGGCCTCACGTACTCGCAGCAGTTCTCCGACCGGTTCGCGGCCGGCCTGAACCTGAAGCTGATCAACGACCAGCTGGGCCGCACCACCGGCAACGCGTTCGCCGTGGACTTCGGCACGAGCTTCCACGCGATGATCGGCGGTCGGCCGATCCGCGCCTCGTTCGTCGTGCAGAACCTCGGCACGAACATCACGCAGAGCGGCCAGGCGCTGACGGTGTCGGTCACGCGCGCGGCCCCGCCGGGACAGCAGGACGTCCCCCAGGAGCCGGCCACCGCGCAGTTGACGGCCAAGGCCTGGTCCCTGCCGGTGATGTTCCGCGTGGGTCTGGCGTACGACCTGTTCCAGACCAGCGCCGGCCGGCTGTCGGTGCTGGGTGAGTTCATTCAGCCCAACAACAACCAACCCGGCTTCGACCTCGGGGGCGAGTATCAGGTGGGCCTCGGTTCGAGCGGGTTCTCCGTCGCCGGCCGCGCGAGCATGACGTACGCGCCCGACAACGGCGCCACGCTGCCCGATTCCGGGAGCGTGGGCTACGCGGGGTTCACGGGCAGCGGCAACGGCAGCCAGTACCGCGGCTCGTACGGCGGCGGGATCTACTACCGCCCCAGCACCACCGGCTTCGGCGTGGGCGTGGACTACGCGTACCACAACATGGGCCTGCTGGGCGGCGTGAGCATGCTCAGCGTGGTCTTCAACTGGTAGCGGATACTGTCGGGGCGGGGCGCGCCGGCGTACCGGCGGCGCTCCCGCCCCGTACGGCAGGTCTGATGCGGAAGGCGTGGATGGTCCCGGCGGTCGCGTGCTGTGTGGCGGCGGCCGGAGCGGGCAGGCAGGGCGGCGACCAGCCGCTGACGGTCAGCGTGGTGCGGTTCTACTCTCCCGCCCACGCGACCACGACAATCGAAGGGGTGTGTGAGGTGCGCCTGGACGCCCTGGGACCGGGCACCGGATCGGCGGTTCGCTACCGGTTCGAAGTGTCCTTCCAGGACAGCACCGGCCTGGAGCTCCAGCACAACGGCTGGGCCAGGGAAGTGCCGGCGGCGGTGGCCCGCGCGAGCGGCGCCACGGCCGTCGAGACCTTCGAGGTGCCGGTGGCACCCGGGCGCTATCGGCTGGTGGTGCGGGTCGTCCCGGACGGTGGCACGGCCCTGGAGCGGACGGTCGGCGTGAGCGCGTACGATGCTCGGCCCCTGCTCTCGGACGTGCTGCTCGCGACGTCGGCGCGGCCGGTGAGCGCCGACTCGGACGTCGGTGCGGGGGAGGTGCGGCGGGGGGCGCTGGCCATGCGCACGGCCCCGACGCCGCGGTTCTCGCAGGCGGACACGACCCTGGCGTACTACGCCGAGGTCTACCCGGGGCCGACCGACTCGCTGGACGGACGGCTGAGCGTGGCGGTGGTGGGGGCCCAGGGCCGGAGCGTGGTGGCGACCCCGCCGCGCCCCGTGCGCTTCCCCCGCGGCGGCGGCGTGGCGGACGGCTCGCTCAATCTCGCGGGCCTGGCGCCGGGCGACTACCGCTTCGAGGTCCGGGTCCGGCTGGGCGACAGCACGGTGGTGAGTTCGGCGCCGTTCCTGATGACGGAGGCGCCGCCGGCCACCGCCGCGACGCCCGCGCAGGCCACGGGCGACGTGTTCGACCGGGCCGGCGAGTTGCAGCTCGACTCGATGTACGCGCCGATGGTCTACCTGCTCGAGCCCGGGGAGCAGGGGGTGTACGACCAGCTGACGGTGGACGGCAAGCGCCGCTTCCTGCGGGAAGCCTGGGCGAATCGGGATCCGGCGCACGGCGCCGGCGGCGTGAACCAGGCGATGGTGCGGTTCTACCGGGCGGTGGACTTCGCCAACCGCGCCTTCCGCGAGGGCGGCGCGGGGCAGGTGCCCGGGTGGCGCACGGATCGCGGCAGGGTGTACCTCCGGAACGGGCAGTGGGACGAGATTCTCCGCCGTCCCGTCGCGTCGCCGGCGCCGTACGAGGTGTGGAAGTACACGCGGGGCCGGCAGCGGTACTTCGTGTTCCAGGACGAGTCGGGGATGGGGGTTTACCGGTTGATCTTCACCAACGACCGCCACGAGGTCGGGGTTCAGAACTGGGGCAGTCTGTTGGGAACCGAGGATTCGATAGATGTCGTGCGGTATCTCGGATTGTCGACGGTGGAGCAGCCGCAGTAGCCAGGCGGTGCACGGTCTGAAATCACGCTACTTGAGCGCGAGGGTAATCATGAAGCGTCAGAGTCAGGTTCTGCTTGCGGTAGCGTTCGTGGCTGCCGGCGCCGCAGGATGCTTCAAGGATCCTGTGAGCAGCGGGTTGGGCACGCCGGCGTCGCTCTCGACGAGCGCCCAGGCCGTCACCCTGAAGACGGGCGACAGCGCCAGCGTGATCGC
>DATKNX010000189.1:0-19634 GCA_035541085.1 Gemmatimonadales bacterium
CGCTTCCGTGCGGAGCAGCCGCACCAGCTCGCCCACCGCGTCCGGGCCCTCGCCCACGATGCGCCCCGCCTTGCGGTCGGCCGGCAGCGCGAGCGTCGTCACCGCGACGCGCGCCTCGCCGAGCGCCGCGGGCTTGATCTCAATCGGCTTCTTCTTCGCCGCCATGATCCCCTTGAGCGCCGGATAGCGCGGCGTGTTGAGCCCCTTGTCGGCGGTGAGCACGGCCGGCAGGGCGAACTCCACCACCTCCATGCCGCCCTCCACCTCGCGCTCCGCCACGCCCCGGCCGCCCTCGAGCTCGAGCTTCACGGCGGCCGTGACGCACGGCAGGCCCAACAGCTCGGCCGTCATCGGCCCCACGCCGTGGTTGTAGTCGTCCACCGCCAGCTTGCCGAAGAGCACGAGGTCCCAGCCGCCGTCCTTCAGCTCGGCCGCGAGCGCCCGCGCCACCGCCAGCGCGTCGGCGGGCACCTTGTCCGCCTTGAGCAGGATACCGCGGTCCGCGCCCATCGCGAGCGCGCCGCGGATCGTCTCCTGCGCGGCGTCGGGCCCGAGCGCGATCGCCACCACCTCGCCGCCGCCCGCCTTCTCCTTCCGCTGCAGCGCCTCCTCGATCGCGAATTCGTCGTACGGGTTCACGACGAACTTGACGCCGGACTCGTCGATCGAGGCGCCGTCGCCCCCGATCCGGATGCGGGTCTCCGTGTCGGGCACCCGCTTGATGCAGACCGCGATCTTCACTCGTTCCCCTCGGTGGTGGTGGGCGCGGGGCGGGCGGCCGCGGGGCCGCCGCGCGCTCGGCGCGTCACTCGAACGCGCTGATCCCGGTGATCTCCTCGCCCAGGATCAGGGTGTGCATGTCGTGCGTGCCCTCGTAGGTGTACACGCTCTCCAGGTTCGCCAGGTGCCGCATCGCCGTGTACTCGACGAGGATCCCGTTGGCGCCGAGCAGGCGGCGCGCCTCGCGCGCCACGTCGCAGGCCACGTTCACGTTGTTGCGCTTGGCGAGCGAGACGCGCTGCGGCGTCGCCTTCCCCTGGTCCTTGAGCCGGCCGAGCTGCAGCACGAGGAGCTGCCCCTTGGTGATCTCGGTGAGCATCTCCGCCAGCCGCTGCTGCTGGAGCTGGAACGCGGCGATCGGCTTGCCGAACATCACGCGCTGCTTGGCGTAGCGCAGCGCCTCGTCGTAGCAGCCCATCGCCGCCCCGAGCGCGCCCCACGCGATGCCGTAGCGCGCCTGCGTGAGGCAGCTGAGCGGACTCTTGAGCCCCTTCGAGCCCGGCAGCAGCGCGTCCTTGCCGACCTTCACGTCCTGCAGCACCAGCTCCGACGTGTCCGACGCCCGCAGCGAGAGCTTGCCCTTCTGGTCCTTGGCGCTGAAGCCCGGCGTGTCGGTCGGCACGATGAAGCCGCGGATGCCGCCGGCGTCGCCCAGCGCGCCGGTCTTGGCCCAGACGATCGCCACCTGCGCGGTGGACCCGTTCGTGATCCACATCTTGGCGCCGTTCAGGACCCAGCCGTCCTTCGTCTCCTTCGCGGTGGTGATCATCCCGCCGGGGTTCGAGCCGTAGTCCGGCTCCGTGAGCCCGAAGCACCCGATCACCTCCCCCGCCGCCATCTTCGGGAGCCACCGCTTCCGCTGCTCCTCGGAGCCGAAGGCGTGGATCGGGTACATCACCAGCGCGCCCTGCACCGAGGCGAAGGAGCGCACGCCGGAATCGCCGCGCTCCAGCTCCTGCATGATCAGGCCGTAGGCCACGTTGTTGAGGCCCGCGCAGCCGTACTCCTCGGGAAGGTTGGCGCCGAAGAAGCCCAGCTCCGCCATCTCCGGCACCAGCTCGCGCGGGAACGTGCCTTCCACGTAGTGCCGGTTGATGACCGGCGCCAGCCGGTCGTCCACCCACTGCCGGACGGTGTCCCGGACCGCGCGCTCCTCCTCGGAGAGCAGCGAGCCGACATCGTAGAAGTCAACGCCTTCGAAGCGCGGAGCCATGGATTCCCCGGGTGAGGTGGATCAGTCCGTCCGGGCGGCGCGCCCGCGGCCGCGCGGCGTGCGCACGGTGCGCCGCGCGGCGCCGACCACGCCGACCTCCGCCGCCTTGCGGCGGAACAGCCGTCCGTGGTCCACCGCGTGGCCCTGCCGGTGCTGCCACAGGTGCACCATCTCGTGCAGCAGCGTGTGCGAGGCTTCGTCCCAGCCGTGCCGGTCGATGTGCCTGCGGCTCATCGTGATCTCGTACGGCTCGCCGGTCTCGTGCCGGATGCACAGCTGTCCGAGCCGGGTGCGCATCCGTCCCGAGATCCGGAACGGCAGCACGGGCAGCGCGCCGCCGAAGTGCCGGGCGTTGTACTCGGCGAACAGGCGCGCCAGGCGCCGCGTCTTCTCCGCGTCGCCGGGCCGCGGCCGGTCGCCGGAGCGCCGCGCCCGCGCCGGGCCGGCGGCGTGATCCTCGGGCCGGAAGGAGAGAATCTCGCGCTCGGCTGCGCGGCGCTGCGCGCGCCGCGTGCGCGGCGCGACGAAGCGGACCACCGCCTTCAGGACCCGGTCGGGCGCCATCGCGTAGCCGCGGTGGATGCGCAGGACGCCCCTGGGCGAGAGGCTCACCATCACGGTCCGGTTGTCCGTGACCTCGACGCCGGCGACCGGATGGAGGCCCAGGAGCTCGAGCCGGCGCGCGAGCAGCCGGTCCTCGGGCATCCGGAACCGCGGTGCGTCGGACTCGGGACGCGGCGCCGGCTCGACCGGCCGCAGCCAGCGCGACAGCACCTTATCGAGCAAAGTCGCGCGCCTCCGTCATCGTGAAGGAATGCAACGCGCGGTCGTACACGTGGATCTCCACGCGGATCGCCCCCGGCGTCGCGCGCACGACGTTGAAGCTCGGCGGCCGGTGGTTCCGGCCGCGCGTCGAGAGCGTGCCGGCCGTCGAGACCACGACGCGCCGGCCCTCCCGCTCGATGGTGCCGATGCCTTCCTCGTGATCGTGGCCGCAGCACACGACGTCCGCCCCCGAGGCCGCGATGCCCTTGAGCGCGGCTTCCGGCCGCGCCAGGCCCCAGCGCCGCGAGATGTTGCCCTTGAGCACGTTGTGGTGCACCACCAGGACGCGCAGCGCGCCGCCGCCGTTCGCCTTCGCGAAGGCCGCCGCCGCCCGCGCCAGCTCCGCGGCGGGCAGGTGCCCCTTCACCGTGAGGTCCCGCGGGTTCCAGGTCATCGAGCCCAGCGCGAGTCCGTGCGCGGACGCCGCGCCGCAGATCACGGCGCCGTCCACGGCGAGCGACGGCGCGAGATCCTCCGCCACCCAGCGGCGGTACTTCGCGAACCGCGCCCGGCCCAGGAGCGGGACGTCGAACGGCTCGCGCCACCACTGGACGTCGTGGTTGCCCGCCACGGTGTGCACGGGCGCGACGCGCGACGCCGAGCGCAGGAACGCGCGGGCCCGCTGGAACTCGCCGGCCCGTGCCCGCTGGCACAGGTCGCCCGAGACGATGACGGCCGTGGGCCGCAGCGCGGGCAGGCGCTCCTCGACCGCCTCGACGGTCTCGATGTCCGCCATCCCGCCGAAGTGGACGTCGGAGAGGTGGATGAGGGTGGTCACCAGCGCGCGCGGACCCGGTACTCGAGGGTCGCCTCGCCGCCGGGAGGCACGGAGACCGGGAAGCGCACGCTCGAGGCGCTCAGCCGCTCCGCCGGCACCGTGCTGGCGAGCACGTCGAACTGGCCCGGGAACTCGTCGAGGACCTGCACCGTGACGGTGTCGGCCTTCGCGTTCTGGATGGTGACGCGGTACGAGGAGATGGACGCCCGCTTGCCGTCCAGGGCGAAGGTGAGCTGGGTGCGCTGCGCGGTGACGTCGAATGCCGTGCCCGTCACCAGGTGCAACTCGCGCCCCGCCGGCGTGTGCTGGATCTGCGGCTCGCCGAGGAGCTGCAGGCGGCCCCCGGAATCGGGCGACATCACGCGCACGACGCCCGCCGGCAGGGGCGTGTCGCCGAACGGCGTGCCGCGCGGCCGCCGCACCAGGTACCCGATCTCGGCGTGCAGGTCCTGCTCCGCCTGCGGCTGCGCCTGGTACACGTAGATCGAGTGGCGCAGCACGTACTCGGGCTCGGCCTGGACCGCGGCCTGCGCGAACAGCGCAACGCTCTGAGTGACGCCCGGCGCGATGTCCACGGTGCCCGGCAGCGTGTAGACGTGGGTCTCGCCGACGGATTCCTCGGCCGGCTCGGGGGCCGCGGCGGGCGCGACCGCCGCGCGCATCGCGACGCCCGCCTGCAGGAACCTCGGCGGACTCGAAGCCCGCCGCACCTCTCCCGCCAGCAGTTGCACCTCGGCGCCGCTGAAGGCCAGCGCGCCGCCGTTCGCGATGGTCGCCAGTCCCGCCAAGGAGCCGGCCGCGCGCGGGTTGCGGGGCACGACGAGCGTGTACGAGGCGGACCACTGCAGGCCCTCGGTCTGGTACGCGAGGCGGAGCGAAGGCCGCGCCCGCGCCGCTTCCACCGTCACCGACACGCTCGGCGCCAGGGCGACGAGCGAATCCGCGAAGGCCGGCGTGCCGGGGAACCCGTAGATGACGCGCCCGGCCACGCGCACCGTCTGCGGGTCGAGCGAGAGCAGCGTGCCGTGAACGAACTGGGGCGCACTGTCGCGCCCGGCGACCATGAAGTCGATGTCCTTGCCCACCGCGCGCCGCAGGGCCGCATCCACGCCCGTCTCGGACACCGCGGTCACGCCGCGCAGCTCGACGCCGTCGTCGAGCGAGACGAGCGTGCCGGGGTCCACGTTCCGCGCGCCGAGATCCACGGCGAGCGTGCTCGCACCGCGGGGCACGGCCACCGGGAACGTCCGCCGCACCAGCGCCTGCCCGCTCTGGTAGATCGTGAGGCTCGTCTGCTGCGCGCGGAGGGCGCCGGAGGCGAGCACGAGGCCGCAGGCCACGACGGGGAGCAGTCCGCACGCCCGCGCACCGGCACCCTGGAACCACTGCGCAACTTGCCGTCTGGCAACTGCCCTGAAGTCCGTCATACCGTCACCCTCTCACGAGCTTGGCCACATGGTCGGCGAATGCCGACGTCGTCGCGTGCCCGCCCAGATCCTGCGTCCGCACCTCGTCGTCCCGGATGGCGCGGATCACCGCGTCCTGCACCCGCGCGCCCGCGTCGCGCTCGCCGAGGTAGTCGAGCATCATCCCCGCGCTCATCATCAGCGCGGACGGATTGGCGAGGCCGCGGCCCGCGATGTCGGGCGCCGTGCCGTGCACCGCCTCGAAGATCGCCGTCTCGGGCCCGATGTTCGCGCCGGGCGCCAGGCCCAGGCCGCCCACGAGCCCCGCCATCTCGTCCGACAGGATGTCCCCGAACATGTTCGTCGTCACGAGGACGTCGAACTGCTGCGGGTGCAGGACCAGCTGCATCGCGGCGTTGTCCACGATCCGGTCGTTGAACGCGACCCGCCCCTCGTACTCCTTCGCCACCGTGCGGCCCGCCTCGAGGAAGAGGCCGCTCGCCATCTTCAGGATGTTCGCCTTGTGCACCGCGGTCACGAGCTTGCGGCCGTGCTTCAGCGCGTACTCGAACGCGTACCGCACGATCCGCTCGCAGCCGACGCGCGTCACCACCGCCGTGGACTCCGCCACCGCGCGGGGGTCGTCGCCGACGGCCACGAAGTGCTCGACCCCGACGTACAGGCCCTCGGTGTTCTCGCGCACCATCACGAGGTCGATGTCCTCGTAGCACCGGGTCGGGATGATCGTCCGCACCGGCCGCAGGTTCGCGAACAGGCCGAATTCCTTGCGGAGCGCCACGTTCACCGAGCGGTGCCCCTTGCCGACGGGCGTGGCCAGCGGCCCCTTGAGCGCGACGCCGGTCGCGCGGATCGAGGCGATGGCCGGGTCCGGCAGCGGGTGGCCGCGCCGTTCGACGGCCTCGGCTCCGGCCGCCTGCTGGTCCCAGGAGAACCTCACCCCCGTGGCGTCCAGCACGTGCAGCGTCGCGGCCGTGATCTCCGGGCCGATGCCGTCACCCGGAATCAGCGTCACGCCATAGGGCACGGCTGCCTACCTGATCGCTGGAGGAGGAATCGTCGCGGCGGCGCCGCTCGTGAGGGCCGCTTCCGGCGTGGCCGCCACCGGCCCCACCATCCGGCCCCGGCCGAGCACGCGGCCGCTGCGCGGATCCACCATCACGAGCACGTACTCCGCCACGTAGCCCGCGCCGACGCGGTCGATCCGGACGCCGGCCGGCGCCACCGCCGTCCGGGCGTCCACGAGCGCGGTCAGCTCCCGCAATTGGCCCCACAGCGGATCGGCCATGGCGTCCTGGTGCGGATCGATCAGGTACCCGGTCTCCAGCCGCGAGGGATCGATGCCCAGCGCGGGGGCCATCCGCAGCGCCCGGCGCTGCTCGGCCAGCCCGAGCCACTTCACGCTGGGCGCGCCGCGCCGGAAGGCGCTGTCGAGCGCCGCCCCCGCCTGGGAGGCGAGCGCGAAACGGCGCGCCACGAGGTCCGGGTCCTGGGCGGCGGAGTCGCTCAGCACCAGCGCCCCGACGGGCAGTATGAGCACGCTGGTGCCCGCCAGAGCCTCGACCGGCAGCGGGGCGATGCCGATGGCCTTGAACGGATCCTGAGGCGTAGCAGGGCGTTGAGACCGCCCACAGCCAATGGCAATTGCTAGCGGCACCAGCGCGACAGCGTAACGATACTTATGCGACATTATCTTCACCGATGGGGTGGTCTGGCAGAGCCGTGCGAAAGCTAACCCAGGGTCTGGCCTCCGTCCACGCGAATCACTTCACCCGTGATGTGCCGGGCCGCGTCGCTGCACAGGAAGACGATGACCTGCGCGACGTCGTCGGGCTCGGCGAGGCGGCCCAGCGGCGTGTTGGCGCGGGCGCGGGCCACCAGCTCTTCCGACATGTGCGCCGTCAGCTCGGTCTTCACGAAGCCCGGGGCGACGGCGTTGACGTTGACGTTGGCCGGGCCGAGCTCGACGGCCGCCGCGTGCGTGAGGCCGATGAGGCCCGCCTTCGACGCGGCGTAGTTCGCGATGCCGAAGCCCGCACGCATCGCCTGCACCGAAGCGACGTTGACGATCTTGCCGTAGTGCTGCGCGCGGAAGAGCGGCGCCACGGAGCGGATCATGTTGAACGCGCCCGTGAGGTTCGTCTCCACCACGTCCTGCCAGGCGGTGTCGTCCATCCGCCACAGGGCGGCGTCGCGCGAGATGCCGGCGTTGTTGACGAGGATCTGGATGCCGCCGAGGGCGTTGTTGGCGGCCTGCACGAAGCCGTCCACTTCCTTCTTCTTGCGCACGTCGCACCGGTCGCAGAACACCGGCACGTTGAGGCTCTTCAGCACCGCCTCCGTCATCGCCGCCTGGACGGCGACGTCGCGGCCGGGCAGCTCCACGTAGTTGAACGCCACGCCGCAGCCGCGGCGCGCGAACTCGATCGCCACCGCCCGCCCGATGCCGGTCGCGGCGCCCGTGACGATCGCGCCCTTGGCCTTGAGGTCCGCCTTCCCGCCGACGGGCTGCGGCTGCTCCTGATGGGTGACTTCCTCGAGGAGCGCGGTGACGGCGTCGGTTTGGGGTTTCGGCACGGCGCGAACATACCCCGCGACCGGGGCACGTGGCAAGGCTGCGTCATTGACGCGTGCGAGACGCCAAGGCTATGCTAGCGCGCAAGATGCGTCATCTCCGCAGTACGATCCTCTGGATCGTCGTCGCCTCCCTCGGAGCCACCGCCTTCGCCGTTCTCGCCCAGTCTCGCGGGGAGAGCATCAACGCGGCGTGGATTCTCGTGGCCGGGGTGGCCAGCTACGTGGTCGCCTACCGCTTCTACTCGCGCTACCTGGCCCTGCGCGTGTTCGCGCTCGACGACCGGCGGGCCACGCCGGCCGAGCGGTTGAACAACGGCCGGGACTTCGTGCCCACCAACAAGTGGGTCCTCTACGGCCACCACTTCGCCGCCATCGCGGGAGCGGGTCCCCTCATCGGGCCGATGCTCGCCGCCCAGTTCGGGTTCCTGCCCGGCACGCTCTGGCTCATCGCCGGCGTGGTGGTGGGCGGCGCGGTACAGGACTTCACGATCCTGTTCGCCTCGATGCGGCGCGACGGCAAGTCGCTCGGCCAGATGGCGAAGGAGGAGGTCAACTCCGTCGCGGGCATGGCCGCGATGGTCGCCATCCTGGCGATCATGATCATCCTGCTGGCGGTGCTCGCGCTCGTGGTCGTGAACGCCCTGAGGGCCAGCCCCTGGGGGCTGTTCATCATCGCGAGCACCATCCCCATCGCGATGCTGATGGGCGTGTGGATGCGCTCGTTCCGGCCCGGGCACGTGCTGGAGGCCTCCGCCATCGGGATCGCCCTGCTCCTCGCCGCGCTCGTCGCCGGCCGCTGGGTGGCGGGCGATCCGACCTGGGGCCCCTGGTTCACGTGGTCGGGCACGAAGCTGTCGTGGGGCATCATCGCGTACGGCTTCCTGGCCGCGGCGCTCCCGGTGTGGCTGTTGCTCTCGCCGCGCGGCTACCTCTCGACGTTCCTCAAGATCGGGACGATCCTCACGCTCGCCGTGGCCATCCTGCTGGTGCTGCCCCAGACCCGGCTGCCCGCGCTGACGCAGTTCGTGGACGGGACCGGCCCGGTCTTCTCCGGCAAGGTGTTCCCCTTCGCCTTCATCACCATCGCGTGCGGCGCGATCTCGGGTTTCCACGCGCTGGTGGCGAGCGGCACGACGCCGAAGATGGTGACCCACGAGAGCGAGGCGCGGCTGATCGGCTACGGCGCCATGCTGATGGAGTCGTTCGTGGGCCTGATGGCCATCATCGCGGCCGCCACGCTCGAGCCCGGCGTCTACTTCGCGATGAACGTCCCGGCGGCGACGCTGGGTCCCACGGCGGAGACGGCCGCGCGCGCCATCGGCCAGTGGGGCTACACGCTGCACCCGGGCCAGATGGAGGCGCTGGCGCGCCAGATGGGCGAGGCCACGCTGCTCTCGCGCACCGGCGGCGCGCCCAGCCTCGCCGTCGGGATGGCCTCGATCCTGGGCGGCGTGGTGCGCGGGACCGGGCTCGCGCTGTGGTACCACTTCGCCATCATGTTCGAGGCGCTGTTCATCCTCACCACGGTGGACGCGGGCACGCGCGTCGGCCGCTTCATGCTGCAGGAGCTCGTGGGCCACGTGTGGGAGCCGTTCGGCCGCACGTCGTGGTATCCGAGCGTGCTGATCTCGAGCGCCGTGATCGTGGCCGGCTGGGGCTACTTCCTCTACCAGGGCGTGGTGGATCCGCTCGGCGGGATCAACTCGCTGTGGCCGCTGTTCGGCATCGCCAACCAGCTGCTCGCGGCGGTGGCGCTGTGCGTCGGCACCACCATCCTGATCAAGATGGGGAAGTGGCGGGCCGCCTGGGTGACCACCGTGCCGCTGGTCTGGCTCGCGCTCGTGACCCTGACGGCGGGGTGCGAGAAGGTGTTCGCATCCGATCCCCGGCTCGGATTCCTCGCCCACGCCCGGAGCGTGGCACCGGGGAGCGCGAACGCGGCGCGGCTCGTCTTCAACGACCGGCTCGACGCGGCCCTGGCGCTCGCGTTCATGGCCGTCGTCGTGGTCGTGATCCTCGCTTCCGCGCGGGAGTGGTGGCTGGTGCTGTCGAGGCGCAAGGAGCCGGTCGTGCACGAGGCACCGTTCGTGGCGTCGGCCTTCGCGGCGGGAGACTGAGCGTGGAAATGCGGAGTCGCGATGCGCGCCGGCAGGGAGCGACGATGCGCGCCGGCGGAGACACGCGGCGGTCGCCGCCGGGCCGGGCGCGGCGCGTCCTCGGCGTCCTGCTCGGTGCCGTGCGGCAGATCGTGGGCGCACCGGACTACCAGCGCTACGTCGCGCACCACGCCGCCCGTCACCCCGGTCGCCCGCCGCTCTCGCCGCGGGAGTACTACGCCGAGTTCCTCAGCTGGCAGTTCGGGAGCGGGGGGCCGACGCGATGTTGCTGACGGGGAGGTGATGAAGGTGATGCGGTGATGAAGTGAGAGCGCACCGCCCTCATCGCTTCATCACCCCATCACTGCATCACCTCATCGCCTCCTCGCTGAGTCCCATCCCCCATCGCATCAGCGTCACCGGCAGTCCGCCGTACGACAGCACCTCGTCGTGGAAGCGGCGCAGGCTGTAGGAGGCGCCGGCCCGCGCGCGCCAATCCTCGCGCAGCCGCAGCAGCTCGCGCCGGCCGACGGCGTAGCACAGCGCGTTGGCGGGATTGCCGCAGTAGCGGCGCACCTCGGCTTCGGCGCTCGCGCGCGCGAGGTCGAGCTTCTCCATCAGGAAGCGGGTGGCCTCCTCCACGCTCATCCCGGTCGTGTGCAGCCGCACGTCCACCACCACGCGAACGGCGCGCCACAGGAGGTGCAGGCGCTGGAAGAAGGCTTCCTCGGGACCGCGGAAGAAGCCTTCCTCGCCCATCATCTCCTCGCAATAGAGCGCCCAGCCCTCCACCGTGAGCGGCGTCCACACGACGCGGCGCACCGGCGACGGCTGCGACTGCGCGACGAGGTGCTGCAGGTGGTGGCCGGGATAGCCCTCGTGGAGGGCGGTGAGGGCCAGCTCATGGGAGCTGTGCTCGCGCAGCTGGGCCTCGTCGGGCACCGACACGTAGAACCAGCCGGTGCGCCGCTGGGCGAAGGCTCCCGGCGGGTCGTAGGCCGCGAAGGGAATCAGCGGCTGCATGAACGGCGGCGTGGCGACGACCTCGAGCGCGCCGTCCGGCATGCCGGCGAGTCCGCGCTCGGCGACGAAGCGGCGCGAGCGCTCCATCGCCTCCGCGTACGACGCGACGAGGCCGTCGCGCGCCGGGTGCCGCTCGCGCAGCCGGCCCACCAGCTCGCGCCACGGCACGCCCGGCGCCAGGGCGTCCGCCTTGCGCTGCAGGTCGCGCTCCGTCTCCTCGATGAGGGCCTCGCCGTAGCGCAGCAGCTCGGGCGCGGTCTCCTGCAGCGCGTGGCCGTAGTGCAGCCGGAAGTCGAACTGCTTGCGCCCGATCGCGAAGTCGGCGTCGGAGCGGTCGGCCAGCTCGCCGGCGAGGAACGCCTGGAACGCGTCCATCTCCTGCCGCGCGGCCGCCAGGGCCTCGAGCACGGCCTCCCGCGTGACGGGCGAGAGCGGCGCCGCGAACGCCGGGATGGCGTCGCTGAAGAGGGTGCGCCCCCCGGCCGCCACGGCGAGCGCCGTTTCGGTGAACACGGCGGCCGGCCGTCCGAGCGTCGCGCGCGCCTCCCTGAGGAACCGCGGCGCGTCCCGGAGCCTCGCCGCGAGCGCGCGTCCGCGCTCCTCCGCCGGGCGCTCGCCCCTCAAGAGCAGGGAGAACAGGCCGTCGAAGAGGTGGGAGAGGTGGAACTCGGGGTTGACCTCGTGCGGCTTCTCTTTCTCGAAGCGCGCGATCGAGACCCGCAGGTCGTTGAGCACGGCGGTCTGCTCGATTTCCTCGTCGAGCTGCGCCGTCTCGCCGGCCTCGAACGCGGCCGCCATCGCCTTGAGCGCGGCCAGGGCCGCCTTGACCTGCGGCTTGCCGAAGCTGCCGAGGCGGCCGTCGTGCTGCGTCACGCCGGCCTGCGTGGCGGCGACCGGGTCGAGCTGCCAGCGCAGGTCGAGGTACGACCCCACGAGCTGCCGGTAGGAGGGAGGCGTCATATTAGGCGCGGGGACGTGGAAGCACCGGTACAGTCTGCGTCGCCGCGCCGGAAGCCGTCAAGCGTGCTTGCGACCGCCTGTGGCGCTCGTTAGCGTCCGCGCGTGAGTCACGTCACGGCCCTCGCCGCACGGCCCGAGATCCAGAGCGCCCGCGCCTGGCTGGAGCGTTTCGACGCCGACACCCTCGCGTGGCAGCGCGCGCTGGCCGCGGTGCCGGCCCCGACGGGCAGCGAGCGGCGCCGCGGCGACGCGTTCGCCGGCAAGCTCGCCGAGCTCGGCGTCACCGGCGCGCGGCGCGACGCGGCCGGGAACCTGATCGGGCGCTGGGGCGACGGCGAGGGCGCGGGCGTGGTCGTCGCCGCGCACCTCGACACCGTCTTCCCCGAAGAGACGGACCTCACCGTGCGCCAGCAGGGCGCGCGCATCGTCGCGCCGGGCATCAGCGACAACGCGCGCGGCCTCGCCGGCCTGCTGGCCCTGGCCGGCGCGCTCCGCCAGGCCGGCATCCGTCCCCGGCTGCCCGTCACGCTGGTGGCCACCACCGGCGAGGAGGGCGCCGGCGACCTCGCGGGCGCGAAGCACCTCTTCAGCGACGACGGCTTCCGGCCCGCCGCCTTCCTCGCCCTCGACGGCGCGGGCATCGAGCGCGTGGTGCACCGGGCCCTCGGCTCGCGGCGGCTCAGGGCCGTGTACCGCGGACCCGGCGGGCACTCGTGGGCCGCGTTCGGCGTCGCGAACCCGACCCACGCGGTGGGCGTGGCGGCGGCGGCCGTCGCCGAACTGCCGCTCCCGGCGTCGCCGCGCACCACCGCGAGCGTGGTGCGCATCGGCGGCGGCTCCGGTCTCAACACCATTCCGCAGGACGCGTGGCTCGAGCTCGATCTCCGCTCGGAGAGCGAGGCCGCGCTCGACACGCTCTACGGGGCCGCGACGGAGGCGCTGGCGCGCGCGCTGGACGCCGCCAACCGCCGCCGCTCGGCCGGGACGGCGCCGCTCACGCTGCAGATCGTGCCGCTCGGCTACCGGCCCAGCGGCGTCACCGACCCCGCGCACCCGCTGGTGCGCCACGCCGTCGCGGCCACGCAGAGCGTCGGCCGCACGCCCGACCTCGCCGCGGCCTCGACCGACGCCAACATCGCCATCAGCCGCGGCGTCCCCGGCATCGCGCTCGGCGCCGGCGGCCGCGGCGGCAACACGCACCTGGTGAGCGAGTGGTACGAGAACGTGGACGGGCCCGCCGGCCTGTTCCGCGCCCTGCTCGTCGTCTGCGCGGCGGCGGGCTGCGGCGAGTCCTGACCCCGCACCGCCTCGGGCCCGACCCGGGCGCGTGAGCGCCGACCCGTATTGTTCCGGGCCGCCGCGACTGTTACCGTAGGGCAACGCCACCAGCGCTCCGTGCCGCCTTTCGAGAAGACACCATCCGGCGTCCAGGAGCTCCTCGCCAAGCCCATCAAGGAGCTGGGCCTGAAGCTCGAGGGCTCCCCGATCGAGAAGTACGTCGTCCGGCTCTACCGCGAGATCGAGCGCAAGGGCCTCAGGCACTTCCGGCCGGCCTGCTATCTCACGGACGAGTGGGGCTGCCCGTCCGGCGAGCCCGTGGTGGGCATTCCGTTCTACCTCGCCGACCCCAAGCTCGCCGCGCTCGAGCGGGGCATGAACGACCTCGAGGACGAGCGCGAGATCATGATGTACCTGCGCCACGAGGCCGGCCACGCGTTCAACTACGCCTACGAGCTGTACAAGGGCGACGAGTGGCGGACGCTGTTCGGCCCGTTCCGGCGTGCCTACAAGGAGCACTACCGGCCGGTGCCGTTCAGCCGCCGCTACGTGCGCCACATCGCCGGCTGGTACGCGCAGAAGCACCCGGACGAGGACTTCGCGGAGACGTTCGCCGTCTGGCTCACGCCGCGCTCGGCGTGGCGCGCGCGCTACCGCGGCTGGCCCGCCCTGCAGAAGCTCCGCTACGTGGACCGGCAGGCGCGGCGCCTCGCGGACCAGCCGCCGCTCCGGCCGATGGGCGCCACCGACGTCACCGTGGAGGAGATGGACGTCACCGTCGAGCAGTTCTACCAGGAGCACACGCCCGACGAGGCGCACGCCATCGCGGACCTGGCCCTCGACGCCGATCTGGCCGACATTCTGGTCAAGCCGGCGCCCCGCCGCCGCCGCGGCATCCGCCCCGCGGCGCCGTGGCTCGCCGAGCACCGCAAGCCCATCGTGGACAAGGTGACGTACTGGACCGGCGTGCGGCGGCCGCTGGTCAAGGCACTCGTGGAGTCGCTGGAAGCCCGCGTGCAGGCGCTGGGCCTGGCCGTCGAGACCGACAGGGAGAGCACTCAGCTCGTGGAGATGACCGCGTACGCGACGACGCTCGCGATGAACTACCTGACGCGCGGACGCTTCATCCAACCGTGAGGCGCGCATGAGCCGGACGGGCCTCGAGATCGCGATCCTGTACGACACCTGGGACGACGGCGCCGAGGAGCCGACCGCGATGGTCGCGGAGGCGCCGCGCCCGGGCCGGGCCCGCCGCAAGAGCCGCAAGCGGGTCCGCCGCCCCAAGCTGGACCGCGAGGAGATCTTCGAGGCCCTCGCCAAGCTCGGCCACGAGCCGAGCTACCTGGTCCTCGACGGCCACGACCAGAGCCTCCTGGCCGTCGCGCGCTCGAGCGCCGACCTGATCTTCAACCTCACCGAGTCGTACGCCGGCGACGACACCAAGGACATGAACCTCGCCGCGTACCTGGACCTGCTCGACAAGCCCTACACCGGCGCGGACCCGCACGCGCTCTACCTCGCGCAGGACAAGTCGCTCGCCAAGAAGGTGTTCGCGTTCCACAAGATCCGGACGCCGTACTTCGCCGTCTCGTACAAGGGCCGCGTGAACCACGCCCACGACATCGAGTTCCCGCTGATCGTGAAGCCGATGTCGGAGGACGGCTCGATCGGCATCGACGCGTCGTCCGTGGTCGAGAGCGTGAAGGAGCTGATGGAGAAGATCCACGACATCCACGAGCAGTTCGACTCGCCGGCGCTGATCGAAGAGTACATCGAGGGCCGCGAGATCTACGCCGCGATCCTCGGCGAGGAGAAGCCGGAGGCGCTGCCGCTCGTGGAGCTGGACCTCTCGAAGCTGCCCGAGGGAACGCCGAAGATCGCGGGCACCGAGGTGAAGTGGGAGAAGGACTCGGAGGAGTACAAGAAGACCCGCACCCGGATCGTCGAGGACCTCGACGAGAAGACCACCGAGAAGCTGCAGGACAAGGCGCGGGCCGCCTACCAGGCGCTGAAGCTGCGCGACTACGGCCGCGTGGACATGCGGCTGACGCCCAAGGGCGAGATCTACGTGATCGAGGTGAACCCCAACCCGTGGCTCTCCTCGGGCGCCGAGTTCGCCATGGCGGCGAGGAAGTCGGGCCGGACCTACACCGACCTGATGCGCGACATCGTGGACCTCGCGATGGCGCGCTACGCCTAGCGGGACCGCACCTCGGCGTGCGAGCCGAGCGACGCGGCTCCCGTGAGTCCTTCCAGCACCACCTCGTCGCCGACCATCGCCCCGTCGAGCTTCACCCGCTCCAGGCGGCAGTTCCGCCCCACGATCGCGTTCGTGACCGTGCTGTCGCGGATCACGGTGCCCGCCTCGATGGACGCGTAGGGTCCGACCGTCGAGCGCTCGATGACGACGCCGTCCTCGATGTAGCACGGCTCGACGACCTTCGCCGGGGCCGGGACGTGCCGTGCGGCAGGGTTGCGCCCCGGCTTCCCTCGCAACTCGGCGTCTCGCAGCTGCCCTTCCAGCAGTGTCCGGTTGGTCTCGAGCGTCGTGCCCACCGTGCCGCAGTCGTACCAGCCCGCCACCTCCGCGGTGCGGATCCGCGCGCCGCGCTCGATCATCCACTGGAACGCGTCGGTGAGGTACCACTCGCCCTTGTTGGCCGGCTGGGCGAGCACGTGGTCGATGCCGCGCCACATCTCCTCCACCGATCTCACGTAGTAGAGGCCGATGTTGGCGAGCTTCGAGATCGGCTCGCGGGGCTTCTCGACGATCTTCGTCATGTAGCCCCTAGCGTCCGTGACCACCACGCCGAACCGCTGGTAGTCCTCGACCTCCTTGGCCCAGATGATCCCGTCGTCGCCGCTCGTTTTCACGATCGAGAGGTCCGCGTCGAACACGGTGTCCACGAAGATGATCATCACGGGCCCGTGCACGTGCGGCCGGGCGAGGTGAATCGCGCCCGCCGTGCCATCCTGCACCTTCTGCTCGATGAAGCGCGAGGGAATGGGATAGCGCTTCCGGGCGTAAGCCTCGACCTGACCCTTGAGGTGCCCGGTGATGAAGATCAGCTCCTCGACGTCGAGCCCTTCGAGCCGGTCCATCACCCAGTCCATGACCGGCCGCCCGGCGACCTTGATGAGCGGCTTCGGCACGGTGTGGGTGTGGGGGCGCAGCCGCGTGCCCTTGCCCGCCAGCGGAATGATGACCTGCACGCTACGCCCTCCCGTAGCGGTCCTTGAGGCGGACCACGTCGTCCAGGTGCGGGGTGGAGGCCTCGAGGACGTCGGTGTGCTCCAGGGCCTCGAACTGGTGCACCATGCCGGTCGGCACGTGCTGGGCTTCGCCGGCGATCATCTCGCGATCCACCAGCGCTCCGGTCGCGTCGCGGTAGCGGAAGATCATCCGGCCGCGGAGCACGTAGATGGACTCGTCCTTCCGCTCGTGGTACTGCAGGCTCAGCTGGTGGCCGGCCTCGATGTGCAGCAGCTTGCCGACGTACCGGTCGGTCACCGCCCAGTGGATCTCGTAGCCCCAGGGCTTGTCGACGCGCCGCGGCTCGACGCGGTACGGGTGCTCGGTCAAGCGTCCTCCGGGAGCGTGAGGGTGAACGAGGACGGGGTCGTGACGCAGGCCCGCACGCAGATCCCGCAGCCCACGCACGCGGCGCCCAGCACCGGCCGCCCGGCGGTGTCGAGGTCCAGCGCGGCGGCCCCGACCGGGCACACGCGCGCACACACGCCGCACTCGACGCCCTGGAAGGCGATGCACCGTCCGGTGTCGAGCGCGAGGCGGCCGAGCCGCTCGCCGGCCCAGCCGTCCCGCGGCGGCACGAGCGCGCCCGTGGGGCACACGGTCGCGCAGAACATCCCCTCGCACGCGATGCACGGCTGCACCGCCGGCTCGATGATCGGCGTCGCGGCCGCCAGGCCTGCGCCCGCGGGGGCGCTCACGATCGCGTCGACCGGGCACGCCTCGATGCAGTAGCCGCAGCGCGTGCACGCGGCGAGGAACGCCGGCTCGCTGATCGCCCCCGGCGGCCGGAAGTGGCGCCGCGGCGCGTAGCGGTCCGCCAGCAGGCCGCCGGCCTGCTGCACCACCAGCTTCAGCGCCTCCGAGAGGAAGCCGCGCCGGTTGACCGCGTCGTCGCCGCCGATCACGGGGGCGACGCGGCCGGAAGACGTGCGGGTGCGGCGACGGGGGGGGACACCTCTCTAGCTTAGCCGGCGCGCTCTCCGCCGCCTAGCTGGGCGTGCAGCATCCGGTGCCGGAGCAGCTTGAGCCGGCGCCGCAGCGAGCCGTCGAACACCCGGTCGCCCGAGCGCACGACCACGCCGCCCAGGAGTGCCGGGTCGGTGCGGAAGTGCGCGCGGACTTCGCGGCCGAACACGGCCGTGAGCCGCTCGACGATCGACGCCTGCAGCGCGGCATCGCTCGCGCGCGCCGTCGAGACGACCGCGTGGACGCGGCCGAGGTGCACGTCCACCAGCCGCTCGTACTCCGCGGCGATGTCGCCGATCACGCCCTGGCGGCCGCGCTGGATCACGCTCTGGAGGAACCGCACGAAGACCGCCGGCGCGACGCCCTTCAGCGCGCGCTCGACCAGGCGCTGCTTGTCGGCCTTGGCGATGCGCGGCGACATCAGGACGCCGGCGAGCACGGGATCGGACGCGAGCACGCCCGCCACGCCGTCGATCAGCTCGCCGCAGCGCTCCACCGCGCGCGCCCGCTCCGCCGCGGCGAGCAGCGCCTCGGCGTAGTTCCGCGCGATGGAGGTGTTCCTCACGTCGCGGTGTCGTGCAGGCTGTTCAGGTACTCCCGGACCAGCCGCCGGTCGGCCTCGCTGTCCAGGTTCTTCTCCAGCACCTTGCTCGCCGCCGCGAGCGAGAGCTCCACGGCCTCGCCCCTCAGCTCGGCCAGGGCCTTCTCCCGCTCGGCCGCGATCTCGCGCCGCGCGCGCCCGATCAGGTCCTCGTGCTCCGCGCGCGCGCGGGCCAGGATCTCCTCGCGCGCCTTCTCCGCGGCCTGCTTGCCGGCCGCCAGCAGCTCCTGCGCCTCGCCGTGCGCGGCGGCCAGCTTCTGCCGGTAGTCGGCCAGGACCTGCTGCGCGTCGCGGTTGGCCTTCTCGGCGGCCTCGATCTGCGCCGCGATCCGCTTCTCACGCTCCTCCACCGCCTTGAGGATCATCGGCCAGACCCACTTGGCCAACGCCCCCAGGAGCAGCAGGAAGACCACCAGCGTCCAGATCGACACGCCGGGGTTGATCGCGAAGGGGCCCTTGGGCGCCTCCTCCGCGGCCTGCAGCAGCGGCACGACCGGCATCACAGGACCTTGAAGAGCAGCGCGAAGACCACCGCCGCCAGCGCGACGCCTTCGACCAGCGCGGCGGTCAGGATCATCGCGCCGCGGATGTCGGCCGAGGCCTCGGGCTGCCGGGCGATGGCCTCGACGGCCTGGCCGCCGATGCGGCCGATCCCCAGACCCGCTCCGATCACCGCCAGGCCCAGGCCCAGGCCGGCGCCCAGCAGGGCGTTGTTGTTCTTCGCGACGGCGGCCGCGTCGGCCACGGCTTGCATCATGGACATCGGACTTCCTCCCGGACTCCGGTGTGAGGCGCCTAGTGCTCGTGCTGCATCAGGCCGATGAACGTGGCCGTCAGCAGCGCGAAGATGTACGCCTGGATGAACGCCACCAGCAACTCGATCGACATCATGAACAGCACGAACGCCACCGACCCGCCGGCGATCACCCAGCGGAAGTAGTGGAGGTTCCCGAACAGGAAGATCAGCGAGAGCAGCGACAGGATCACGAAGTGCCCCGCCACCATGTTGGCGAAGAGACGGAGCATCAGGGCGAACGGCTTGACGATCTTCCCGATGATCTCGATGGGGATCATGATCGCCGTCAGCAGCACGGCGGTGATCCCGGTAGTGCCCGGCGGCGTGAAGACGATCGTCTTCACGTAGCCCTTCGGGCCCAGCGTCACGAACCCCGAGATCTCGATCGTCAGCAAGGCCGTCAGCGCCAGCGCGCCCGTGACCCAGAAGCTGCTGGTGGGCTTCTCGCCGTACGGGATGAGCCCCAGCAGGTTGCAGTAGAGGATGAACCAGAACAGGGTCAGGATGTACGGCGCGAACTTCGCGCCGTTCTTGTGGCCGATGCTGGCGATGGCCACGTCGTTGCGGACGAACAGGACCACGGTCTCGACCATGTTGGCCAGGCCGCGCGGCGCCCCGCCGCTCCCCTGCTGCTGCCGCTGCAGCGCCTTTCCGGTGAACCACAGCGTCGCGAAGACCAGCACCGCGGCGAGCATCAGGAACACCGACAGCCGGGTGGGCGCGAGGTCCACCGTCAGCCGCCCGATGTGCACGGGCCAGCTGGGCAGGTGCACCTCGAGCCCGAACGGGAACTCGAGCGTGCGCGAGTCTCCCGTGCGCTCCAGGATCATCCGTCCGATGTCGGGCGCCTGCATCATTCGAGAAACCGCGTCTCCGTGTAGAGGAGCGTCAAGAGCACCGCGAGAAAGGCGAGGGCGGTCCACAGCACCGGCAGCGCGTGCTTCGCGGCCAGCGCGACCGCCACCATCACCAGCGTGGCGCCGCCCCGGATGGCGATCCCGGAGGCCCAGCGCCGCACGAACTCGCCCTGCCCCGCCTGCATCCCGGGCCGCAGCACCGCGACG
>DATKNX010000190.1:0-2241 GCA_035541085.1 Gemmatimonadales bacterium
CGGGCCGGAGGTGGCGCTGCTCCTGGGCTTCGGGATGCTCGCCTTCGGCGTGCCGTTCCGGGGCTCGGCGGTGACCGTCGCGATCGTGGTCGTGATCGGCGCGATGTGCTTCGCGGGCCTGGGCCTCCTCACGGCGAGCCGAGCGCGCACCATCGAGATGGTCTCGGGCCTCATGAACCTCATCATGATGCCGATGTGGATCCTCTCGGGCGTGTTCTTTTCGTCCGCGAACTTCCCCACCGTGATGCAGCCGCTGATCCGGGTGCTGCCCCTCACGGCGCTCAACGACGCGTTGCGGGCGGTGATCCTCGACGGCGCATCGCTCGGCGCGGTCGCGGTGCCGGTCGTGCTGGTCGCCGCGTGGGGCGCCGTGTCGTTCGCCGTCGCGCTCAAGATCTTCCGCTGGCTGTAGCCCGCGCGCGCCGCGCCGTCGCCAGCGCGGCGGCTTGGAGGCATATTTTCCCCGTGCGATCCTCGCCCGGAGCCCGTGCATGACCTGCCTGCCGCTCGCCCTCCTCGCCGTCGTGGCCCTGCAGGGGCCCGCGGCCGCCCCGCAGCAGCCGCCGCTGCTCGTGGTGCACCTGACGCTGGACCAGTTCCGCGCCGACTACCTCGACCGGTGGCGCCCCCAGCTCACGGGCGGCCTCGCGCGGCTGCTGCGCGAGGGCGCCGTGTTCACGGACGCCTACCAGGACCACGCGATGTCGGAGACGGCGCCGGGGCACGCGACGGTGCTCTCCGGCCGCAACCCGCACTCCACGGGCATCGTGCACAACGACGAGGGCGTCAGCGACCGGAACGAGCCCGGCGAGCTGCTCGACGTGCGCGGGCCCGGCGCATCGCCGTGGCGGTTCCGGGGCACCGAACTGTTCGACTGGATGCGCGCGCGCTGGCCCGAGGCACGGGCCCTGTCGGTCTCGCGCAAGGACCGCGCCGCCATCCTGCCCATCGGGCGGGCGCGGCAGGCCGTCTACTGGTACGTGGGCGGCCGCTTCACCACGAGCCGCTACTACGCCGACTCGCTCCCGCCGTGGCTGCGCGCGTTCAACGCGCGGTCGGTCGCGGCCCGGGCGCCCGGCCTCACGTGGAACCTGCTGCTCGATCCGGCGGCGTATGCCGAGCCGGACTCGATGGACTTCGAGCACTTCGGGCGCGACTTCACCTTCCCTCACGCCCTGCCGTCCGACTCCGCCGGCGCCGCGGCGGACCTGGTCGAGATGCCGTGGATGGACTCGCTCACGCTGGCCCTGGCGCTCGAGGGCGTCCGCCAGATGGGCCTCGGCACGGGCGACCACCCGGACCTGCTGGCGATCAGCCTGTCGACCACCGACGCGGTCGGCCACGCCTACGGCCCCGACTCGCGCGAGATCCACGACCAGGTATTGCGCGTGGACCGGTACCTCGGCGCGTTCCTGGACTCGCTGGCGCGGCTGCGCGATCCCGCGCGCATCGTGCTTTCGCTCACGGCCGACCACGGCGTCACCTCGTTCCCCGAGTGGTGGAACCGCCACGGCGATCGGCAGGCGCAGTGGGTGGACGTCCGGGGCCTGGTGCGGGCGGACAGCGCGCGCCTGGCCGCCCTGGCCGGCCCCGGTCGCTGGATCCGCTCCTTCGAGACGGGACTGCTGGTGCTGGACCGTCCGGGCCTCGCCTCGCACGGCGTGGCCGTGGACTCGGTCGTCGCGTCCATCGCGGCCGAGCTGCGCGGCTACACGGCCGTGCTGCGGGTGGACACGCGGGCGAGTCTCGCCGCGCGCGACACGGCCACGGACTGGATTGCGCGGCGCTGGCTCAACCTCGCGCCGCCCGACCTCGATGCCGAGCTGTTCGTCACCCTGAAGCCGCACATGTCGTGGGGCAGCGGAGGCAACGCGGAGCACGGGCAGCCCAGCGACGACGACACGCACGTGCCGATCGTGTTCTGGGGCGACGGCATCCGGCCGGGCCGCTACGCCGGCCGCGTGTCCGTGGCCGACATCGCGCCGACCCTGGCGGCGGTGCTCGGCGTCACGCCGCTCGAGCCGCTGGACGGCGTGGTGTTGACCGAGGCGCTCCAGAGGTGACGGCGTGAAGGCGGTCGTCATCGCCAGGCCCGGCGGCCCCGAGGTCCTGGAGCTGCGCGACGTGCCGGCGCCGCGGCCGGCGGCCGGCGAGATCCTCGTGCGCGTGCGCGCGGCCGGCGTCAACCGGGCGGACGTGCTGCAGCGGATGGGCCAGTACCCGGCACCGCCGGGCGCGCCC
>DATKNX010000191.1:0-51316 GCA_035541085.1 Gemmatimonadales bacterium
CGCGGCCGCGCGGCGCTGGGATCCGATCTCGTCTGGCCGGAGTCCGACACGCACTTCGAGGCGCTGTACGCGTACCTCGAGCTGGAGCGGCCGCGGTACCTGCTGCGCCTCGGGCGGCAGCAGCGCGCGTCGGGCCTCGGCTTCTACGGGTTCGACGGTCTCACGGCCGCCTGGCGGCCGCTCGCGGCGCTGCGCATCGAGGGCTACGGCGGGCGCGGGCTCGCCCGCGCTTCCATGGAGTCCTTCAACAGCTCGGCCATCGCGTCGCTCGATCCGCTGCGGCCGGACCTGGGCACCATCCTGCTCGGGGCGTCGGTGTGGGCGGCTCCGTCGCCGCGCTCGACGTTCACGGCGAGCTACCAGCGCGAGCTGTTGAGCGACCGGAGCGGCCTGGTCTCCGAGCTGGCGGCCTTCGACGGGCGGGTCGGGGTGGGGTCGCACCTCATCCTGTCGGGCTCCGCCAACGCCGACGTCGCACGGCGCCAGTGGGGCAAGGCCTCGATCAGCGCCATGTACCTGGTGAGCCCGGCGCTCAGCGTCCAGGTCGAGGCGTTCCAGTACCGGCCGACGCTCGACCTGTCGAGCATCTGGGGCGTGTTCACGCCGGAGGCGCACGCCGGCTACTCCGCGTCGGCGAACGTGACCGTGAGCCGCGACCTGTCGTTCAACGGCGGCTTCACGTACCGCCACTGGCAGCCGTTGAGCAGCGGCTCGCCGTTCCTCGCGGACGTCGGCAACTTCCAGCGCGAGCTCACCCTCGGCTCGCGGGCCCGGCTCGGGAGCTACACGCTCGACGGCAGCTATCATCTGGAGATCGGCTTCGGCGGCGACGAGAGCGCCGGCGACCTGAGCGCCGCGTACGCGCCGGCCGGCAGCTGGAGCGCCGGCGTGCGCACGACCGCCTTCCAGCAGACGGACATGTTCCGCGTCGCCAGCGGCACCGTGTACGGCCTCGGCGGCACGTTCCGGACGCCGCTCGGACGCCGCCTGGAGCTCAGCGCCGACCTGATGCGCTACCTGCACCGGCGCCTCGGCACCTCGACGGGTGTCGACTGGAACCAGACCCGACTCTCGGTGACGTTCGACTGGACCATGGGCGCCGACGCCGACCGCGTCGCGGCCTACCAGTGACGGCCCGGGCCCTGACCGCGGCGTTCGCGCTCGCGGCGGCGCTGGCGGGCTCCGCCACCGCGACGGCCCTGCGGGCGCAGGTGCCCGCAGCCGCCGACTCGTTCCCGCACCAGCGTCACGCGCGGCTGTTCACGACCTGCGCGGCGTGCCACGCGGGGATCGCGACGGGCGACTCCGCGCACTTCCTGCCGACGCCCGAATCGTGCGCCAGCTGCCACAACGGCGATCTCGTGCGCGCGGTCAACTGGACGCCCGGGCCGCGGCGCATCACCAACGTCACGATGGACCACGCGAGGCACCTCGCGCTGTTCGCGCGGCAAGGCATCCAGCCGGAGGCGGCCTGCCAGAAGTGCCACGCCGCGGCCGACACGCTCGCCTTCATGGACGTGGGCCGCGCGAATCCCGAGCGGTGCGTGACCTGCCACGGGCGCGGCGCGCCCACCCACCTCGCGCAGCGCTCGTGCGAGCCGTGCCACACTCCGCTCGCGGACAGCCCCGGCCTCGACGTCGCGACCATCACGGCGTATCCCAAGCCGCCGTCGCACGACTCGGCGTGGACGCTGAGCCACGGCGAGGCGGCGTCGGGCTCCACCTGCGCGGTGTGCCACGCGCAGCAGTTCTGCACGTCGTGCCACGTCAACGCGCGCAGCGTGAACGCGATCAAGAGCCTCGCCCGCGACGACCGCGTGGCGGCCATCGTCCGGACGCTGACGGTGACGTACCCCCGCCCGCCGTCGCACCTCTCGTCCGCGTGGCCTCGCGAGCACGGCGTGGTCGCCCGGGCCGGTGTGGCCGAGTGCGCCAACTGCCACACCCGGGAGTCGTGCCTCGGTTGCCACCGGGTCGAAGAGCGCGTGGCCCCGGTGCTCGAGCTGCCGCGACGCGCGAGCGGCGGCGCTCCGGGCGTGGACCTGTCGGGCATCAAGCCGGCCGACCACCTGCCCGACCAGCTGCTCCGCCACCGCATCGTCGCCGCCGGCGGGACGGCGAGCTGCAACGTCTGCCACCGCCCCGCCTACTGCGTCAGCTGCCACGCCGCCGCCAAGGCGCCCTCGTTCCACGGGCCCGACTTCGTCGCGCGCCACGCCCGGCAGGCGTACGCCGCCGAGGCGGAGTGCGCGGCCTGCCACCAGACCCAGGTCTTCTGCCGCTCGTGCCACCGGATGCTCGGCGAAGCCAACACCGGGGCCCCCGTCGGCAAGTTCCACGACAAGCAGCCGGGCTGGCTGTTCGGCCACGGCGGCGTCGCGCGGCGGGCGATCGAGACCTGCGCCAGCTGCCACGAGCAGAACTTCTGCCTCAAGTGTCACTCGGCCGTCGGCGGCGAGGGCGTCAACCCGCACGGCCCCGGCTTCGATCCGCGGGTGGCGAGCAAGAACCCGGCGACCTGCCGGCTGTGCCACGGGGCGGTCATCCCTCGGTGAACGAGGAGTCTCGGGTACCAGCCCCGGCACGAAACCAGGCGCCGCGGCGCGTCTAGGTCATTTCGTCCGAGGCGGTGAGCCGTTGCTTCGCCAGTGCGCGTGGCAGAGGCCTCGGTTGCTATCCCGAGTACCTTAGACGAGCTTTCGGGACAGGATGACCCATACCGTCACCCAGCCCGACCCGGCCCTCATCGCCGCCATCGTGGACATGGCGGCCGACGCCATCATCTGCGTGGGCCCGGACGACCGCATCCTCTCCTGCAACCGCGGCGCCGAGAGGATGTTCGGCTGGTCGGCCCAGGACCTGGTGGGCCAGCCGTTCGCGATGCTGCTGCCGGAGGAGGAGCTGGCACGGGGCGAGATCGACTGGATGCGGCGCACCACGATCGCCGAGGGCGCCATCCGCGACTACGAGACGCGGCGGAAGACGAAGGACGGCCGCATCATCGAGGTCAGCCTCACCCGCACGGTCGTGCACGACGAGTCGGGCAACCTCATCGGCTACTCGGCGATCCTCCGCGACATCTCGGATCGCAAGCGCATCGAGCGGCAGCTGCTGACGGCCGAGCGGCTGGCCACGGCCGGCCAGGTCGCCGCGGGGGTCGCGCACGAGATCGGCGCCCCGCTCACCGCCATCTCGGTGGCGGTGGACCACATGCTGCAGTCGCGCTGCAACTTCTGCGGCGGCGGCGAGGAGATGCAGGTGCTGCTGTCGCAGACCGACCGCATCGCCAAGCTCGCCCGCCGGCTCGTGAACCTCGCCAAGCCCGCGGGCCTGGTGTTCACGGCCACGAGCGCGAACGAAGTGGTGGAGCAGGCCACGAGCCTGGTCCAGCCGCAGCTCGGCCGCCATCGCATCCGGCTCGAGCTGGCGCTGGCGCCCGACCTGCCGGCCATCCACGCCGACGAGGCGCAGCTCCAGCAGGTGTTGATCAACCTGTTCCTGAACGCGCAGCGGGCCATGGCCGAGACGGGCGGGCTGCTGCGCGTCGAGACCGGCGCGCCGGCCCGGGACATGGTGGACATCACGGTGTCCGACAACGGCCCCGGCATCGCCGAGGCGGACCTGCCGCACATCTTCACGCCGTTCTTCTCGCGCTCCGGCGGCACGGGGCTCGGCCTTTCGCTCGCGGCGCAGATCGTGAAGTCGCACCGCGGCACCATCGACGTCGCCTCGCGCGTGGGCCAGGGCGCGACGTTCACCATCCGGATTCCCGCATCGGTGAGCCATGACTGAACCCGAAGTCGAAGCCCCGGTGCCGTCGAAGCGGCGCGTGCTCGTCGTCGAGGACGACGCCGTCGTCCTCGGCCTGCTGACCAAGATCATCGGGGAGGCGGGCTACGACGTGGTCGGCGCGCCCACCGGCGAGGCGGCGCTGGCCGAGCTCGACAAGCAGCTGTTCGACGCGGTGCTCCTCGACCTCAACCTGCCGGGCGTCCAGGGCATGGACGTCCTGTCCGTGGGCCCCACGCTCCAGACCGACGTGCCGTTCATCGTGATGACGGCGTTCGGATCGGTGGACACGGCCGTCGAGGCGATGAAGCGCGGCGCGTTCGACTACGTGAGCAAGCCGTTCCGCACCGAGGAGCTGCTGCTGACGCTGCGGCGCGCGCACGAGGAGACGGAGCTCAGGCGCGAGGTGGCGCGGCTCCGGCGGCACGTGAAGGAGGAGGGGCCGGGCGTCGAGATGGTGGGCCGCAGCGCGGCCATCGAGCGGGTGCGCGACTTGATCGCGCGCGTCGCGCCGAGCCGGGCGACGGTGCTCATCACCGGCGACACCGGGACCGGGAAGGAGCTGGTGGCCCGCTCCATCCACTTCATGAGCGGCCGCGCCGAGCGGCCGTTCGTGGCGGTGAACTGCTCGGCCATCCCCGAGACCCTGCTCGAATCGGAGCTGTTCGGCCACGTGAAGGGCGCCTTCACCGGCGCCATCGCGAACAAGCGGGGCCTGATGGAGGAGTCGAGCGGCGGCACGCTGTTCCTCGACGAGATCGGCACCGTCTCGCCCAACATCCAAGTGAAGCTGCTGCGGGCGCTCCAGGAGCGCAGCATCATGCGGGTCGGCGGCCGGGAGCCCGTGCCGATCGACATCCGCCTCATCGCCGCGACCAACCTCGATCTCGGCGAGGAGGTGCGCGGCGGCCGCTTCCGCGAAGACCTGTTCTACCGCCTGAGCGTGTTCCCCATCCGGGTGCCGCCGCTGACCGAGCGGCGGGACGACATCCCGCTCCTCGCCGCGTACTTCCTGCGCCGCGCCGCGAGCGAGCACGGCGTGACGCCGCCGGCCATTCCGCCGACGACGATGCAGCGGCTGATGGAGTACGAGTGGCCCGGCAACGTGCGCGAGATCGAGAACTTCATCGAGCGGTCGGTCATCATGCACGCCGGCGCCAAGACGATCCCCTTCGATCCGGCGGAGGGGCTGTACCGCCGCCGCGAGCACGACGTGCTCAAGACCGCGCGCACCGAGCGCTGGAACCTCGACCACCTCGAGCGCGAGTACATCCTCGCCGTGCTCGAGGAAGTGAACGGCCACCAGGGCCGCGCGGCCGAGGTGCTCGGCATCGACCGGCGCACGCTGTACCGCAAGCTCAAGCGCTACCGCGGCGAGCCGGAGGAGGGCGAACCCGACGACCTCGGCGACGAGCCCGAGGCCTCGTCGGTTGAGACGGGGTAGATACGCGCCGCGCGCCCCGCGCGGACACGTTGTCTCATGGCACTCCGAGGCCCCGGCGCCAGCGCGCCGGGGCCTTCGCGTAACCAACCACCCCACAACGAGTTACCAAAGCGGCGGCGATTCGCTCCCGTGGTACGCGATGCGCAACTATGCGCTGGCGTGATCGAGTCCCTTCTCATCGCCGTGGACGCCGCTCCCTTTGCGGATCGGGTAGCCGGGTGGCTGCCGGATCTCGTGAGCGCGGGCGTGCGCCGGGCGACGCTGTTCCACGCCATCGAGGGCGTGGGGACGGAGTGCGTGAAGGAGCTCGACGACCTGCGTCCCCGCCTCGACCGGCTCGCCGTGCAGCTGACGGCGCGCGAGGTGGAGGCGGACATCGCCCTGAAGCGCGGCGACCGCGTGCGCTGGCTGACCTCGCTCGCGGAGCTCCGCACCAGCCAGGTGCTGGTGCTGGGCGCGCGCTGCTCGGCGGCGCCGCATCAGCGCGCGATCGGCGCGACGCTGCGCCTGCTGCTCGAAGAGTCACACGTGCCGTTGCTCGTGCTGCCGGCGGCGAAGGACGCGGCGACCCCGCGGCTCTTCGACAAGCCGGTGCTGCTGTCGAACGGCCGCACGGCGGCCCAGCTCGAGTCCCGGGCCCGGGCGCTGATTCCGGTCGCGCTGCGCGTCGTCACGCACGCGGCCGACGCCCCGCCGCCCGCCGAAGCCTCGCTCATCGTGGTGGGCCCCGAGCTCGTGGGCCACACCTTCGAACGCATCATCACCAGTGGTAGCTCCAGCCCGGTGCTCGTTTTCCCGGCCCCGTCCCTTTCCGTCCATCCTGAGAAGGGCCCGAGCACCGTAGTCACCCCACCGTCGGAAGCATCGGGCACTGCACGCCAGCGCTGAGTCGGCAACGACCTCAGGCGGCGTGTGGTGCCCGACTTCCGAGTCGGGCATCGTCGTTTTGGAGCGGTGGAGCGGCGCCGGGCGGCGCGGCTAGAGGGCCGACAGCTCCGCGAGCGTCTCGGCGCCGTAGAAGAGCCGGATGTACTTCGCCTGCGTCGGCGTGAGCCGGCGCACGGCCCACGCGAGGTGCACGAAGTGCGGCTCGACCGGGGGCCGGAGCGGGTGCATGCCCAGCTCCTCCGGCAGGTGGCTGCCCTTGCGCGCGTTGCAGGTCGAGCAGGCGGTGACGACGTTCGTCCACGCGTTGGTGCCGCCGCGCGAGAGCGGGACCAGGTGGTCGCGCGTGAGGCACTCGCGCGGCCGGAGCTGGTGCTGCGTGCGCGTGCAGAACTGGCAGCGGTAGCCGTCGCGGGCGAACAGGAAGGTGTTCGTCACCTGGCGCCGGAAGCGCCGCGGCACGTGCACGAACTTGACCAGGCGGATCACCGCGGGACGCGGCACGGCCAGGTGCTCGGAGCGCGCCAGGCGGCCGGCGTCCGACTCGACGATCTCCGCCTTCCCGTCGATGACGAGCCGCAGCGCCCGCCGCACCGGTACCATGGTGAGCGGCTCGAACGACGCGTTCAACGCGAGGCATCGCACCCGGAATACCCTCCGAGGCCCGGCCGGCCATCCACAAAAAAACCCGTCTCGCTCGTGGCGAACGGGACGGGATGAGGCGGGTCGATCGGTTGTCGTAAGACCACGTCCCTGGAGCGCCCTACCCGGCGCCCGTCGTGGATACTAGCGCGCGGGCGGCGCCTCGGCAAGCGGCCGGGGCCCGGCGCGCGACGCGCGGCTAGCCGGCGAAGGCCGCCTTCGCCGCCTCGAGCTGCGCGAGCACGGCGGCGCGCGCCGTGCCTCCCGGCAGCGTGCGCCGCTCGACGGCGGCCTCCGGACCGCCCAGGTCGCGCAGCGCGGCCGGCAGCGCCGGGTCGAGCCGCCCCGCTTCAGCCGCGCCCACCTCGTCGATGGGGACGCCCAGCTCCTCGGCGCGGCGCACCAGCGCGCCCACCAGCGCGTGCGCGTCCCGGAACGCCACGCCCGACTTCACGAGCAGGTCGGCGAGATCGGTCGCGAGCACCGAGGATTCGAGCGCCGCGGCCATCCGCGCGGCGTCGGGCGCCAGGCCCGCCACGACCCCGGCCAGCAGGTCCGCCGACTGCTCCGCGAGATCCAGCGCCTCGAACAGCGCCGCGTTGTTCTGCTGCAGGTCCTTCTGGTAACCGGTCGGCATCGCCTTGAGCGTGGCGAGCAGCCCGACCAGCCGCCCCAGGAGGTGGCCGGACGCGCCGCGCACCAGCTCGAGCGAATCCGGGTTCCGCTTCTGCGGCATCAGGCTGCTGCCCGTCGTGAACGGCTCCGGCAGCCGCACGAACCCGAACTCGGCCGAGGAAAAGAGCACCAGGTCCTCGGCCAGCCGCGAGAGGTGCGTTCCCGCGAGCGCGGCCGCGAACACCGCCTCGACCGCGAAGTCGCGGTCGCCCACCGCGTCCATCGAGTTGCGGCTGACCTCGGCGAAGCCGAGATCGGCGGCGAGCCGCGCGCGGTCCACGGCGAACCCCGATCCGGCGATGGCCCCCGAGCCCAGGGGCAGCACGGCCGTGCGCCGGCGCGCTTCGGCGAGCCGCGCGCGATCGCGCGCCAGCGGCCACACGTGCGCGAGCGCCCAGTGCGCCAGGCGAACGGGCTGCGCGCGCTGCGTGTGCGTGTACGCCGGCAGCAGCACGTCGAGGCCCCGCTCCGCCTGGCCCACGAGCGCGCGGCCGAGCCCCAGCAGCGCGGCGCCGAGGCGGTCCAGGGCCCCCATGGTCCAGAGCCTCAGGTCGGTGCCCATCTGGTCGTTGCGCGAGCGGCCGGTGTGCAGCTTGCCCGCGACGGGCCCGGCGGCCTCGCCGAGCAGGCGCTCGATCAGCGAGTGGATGTCCTCGTCGGCGGCGCCGTCGGCCGCCCCGGCGGCGAGGGCCGTTTCGACCTTCGCGAGCCCGGCCAGCAGCGCGTCGCGCTCGGAGGTGTGGAGGACGCCGCAGCGCTCGAGCGCGGCGGCCCAGGCACGGTTGGTGGCGAGGTCCTCACGCCACAGGCGGCGGTCCACCGGGAGGCTGCGGTTGAGGCGGTCGAGCCGCGGGTCCATGGGCTCCGCGAACCGGCCGCCCCACATCACGTGCGCCCCGTCAGGCATGGGCGGGCGCCGGATGGCGGGCGAGCTCGGTCAGGGAGCGCGGCGCCCAGCCCAGCAGCGACGCGGTGCGGCGCGAGTCGAGCGACGTGTCGCGCGGCCGCGACTCCGGGCGGTCCGCCTCGCGGATCAGGCCGGCGTCGAACCGGAACAGGTCGCACAGCACGCGGCCCAGCTCGGCCCGGGTCAGCCGCTCCGGGCCGGCCACGTGGAAGACACCCGAGACCTCGAGCGTGCAGAGCTCCCACGCCGCCCGCGCCACGTCGTCCACGTGCGTCGGGCTGCGCCACTCGTCGCGGTAGAGCACGACGTTCTGGCCGCGCATGAAGCTCTCGCACTCGTAGGCGGGCCGCAGCATGATCCCGCTCTCGCCCGCCAGCAGCGACGTGCGGATCACCACGGCGCCGGCGTGCTCGGCGCGCACCAGGGCCTCGGCGTCGGCCTTCATGCGCCCGTAGGGGGAGATGGGCGCCACCGGCGACAGCTCGGTGTAGCCGCCCGACCGTCCGTCGAACACCATGTCGCTGGAGAAGAGGACGAACCGTGCGTCGCCGGCCACCGCCGCCCGCGCCGCCGCGACCGCCGCGTCCACCGTGACGGCGGGATTGGACTTGTCGTAGGCGCAGAAGAACACCACGGAGGGACGCGCGCGCTCCATCGCTTCGCGCACGGCCGACGGAGACGTGAGATCGAGGTGCAGCTCGGTCCAGTTGCCGGGCCGGACGGGCCGGCGGCCGCCGGTGCCGGTCAACTCCACGTCGCGGGGAGCCAGCGCCAGGAGGCGCGACCCCAGGAAGCCCGACGCGCCGACGACGAGCGCGCGAACGGGCCGCGGACTCAGTCGGCCGCCTCCGCGTGGCGCACGCCGAGCCGGCGCTCGCGATCGGCCGCGGTGCGGACGGCCAGCCCGTACAGCCGGATGAAGCCCTCGGCGTCGCTCTGGCGGTACACGTCGTCGGCGCCGAACGTGGCCAGGCCCTCGTGGTACAGCGAGGCCGGCGAGGAGCGGCCCGCCACCTGCAGCCCGCCCTTGTACAGGCGCATCCGCACGCTGCCCGTCACGTGCCGCTGCAGGGAGTCCACCACGGCATCCAGCGCCTCGCGCTCCGGGGTCCACCACCGGCCGTCGTACACCAGATCAGCATAGCGCCGCCCGAGCTCGTCGGCCAGCGCGAGGCTCCGCCGGTCCAGCACGAGCTGCTCCAGCTCGCGGTGGGCGTGGAAGAGGACCGTGCCGCCCGGCGTCTCGTACACGCCGCGCGACTTCATGCCGACGAGCCGGTCCTCCACGATGTCGGCGCGGCCCACGCCGTGCTCGGCCGCGACCGCGTTCAGCGCCTCCAGCAGCGCCACGGGACTCAGGACCTCGCCGTCGAGCGAGACGGGCGCGCCCGCCTCGAAGCCGATCGTCACCACCGCCGGGATGTCGGGCGCGTCCTGCGGCGCGCGCGTCCAGACGTACATGTCGGCGGGCGGCTCCTGCCACGGATCCTCGAGCGCGCCGCCCTCGTGCGAGATGTGCCACAGGTTGCGGTCGCGGCTGAACGGCTTCTCCGCCGTGGCCGTCGTGGGGATGTTCTTGGCCTTGAGGTAGCCCAGCAGGTCCTCGCGGCCCCGGAACTCCCACTCGCGCCACGGCGCGACGACCTTGAGGTCGGGCGCGAAGGCCTGGTAGGTCAGCTCGAAGCGCACCTGGTCGTTGCCCTTGCCCGTGCAGCCGTGGGCGAGTGCCGTGCCCCCCACGCGCCGCGCGTGCGCCACCTGGCGCTCGGCGATCAGGGGGCGCGCCATCGAGGTGCCCAGCAGGTAGGTGCGCGCGTACACCGCGCCGGCCTTGAGCGTCGGCCAGATGAACTCCCGCACGAACCGGTCGCGGACGTCCTCCACCACGCACGATTCGGCGCCCGAGCGCAGCGCCTTCGCCTCGATGCCCTTGAGCTCCGCCGCCCCCTGCCCGACGTCGGCCGCCACGCACAGGACGGTGGCGCCGTATCGCTCCCGCAGCCACGGGACGATGGCCGAGGTGTCGAGACCGCCGGAGTACGCGAGCACGATGCGCTGAGACATGACCGCCACCCTCGCTCGGGAGCCCAGATGTTTATGCAGACCGACGCATAAACATACAGTCGCCCGGCGGGGGGTTCAATGCCTCGGCGCGGCGAAGGCGGCGAGCCGGTGCGCCAGCTTGCGCCGCGCCGCGGCGCTGCGGGTGATGATGAGGACGGTATCGTCGCCGGCGAGCGTGCCGAGCACCTCGGGCCACGCCTCGCGGTCGAGGGCGGCGCCGAGGGCGCCGGCCCCGCCGGTGGGCGTGCGGATCACGAGCAGGGGCCCGACGCCGTCGGCGCGCAGCAGCAGCGAGTCCACGAAGCTGCTGAGGTGCGGGGCCGGCACCGTCTCGTCGGGCGGCGCGGCGTAGTGCGGCGCGCCGGCGCCGTTCAGCTGCTTGGTGAGCCCGAGCTCGTGGATGTCGCGCGAGAGGGTGGCCTGGGTCACGTCGAACCCGGCGTGCGCCAGCAGCTCGCGCAACCGCTCCTGGCTCGGGATCGAGTGCTCGCGCACCAGGCGCAGGATCGCCGCGTGACGCTGGGCTTTCATCCGCTCCTCACCGACGGGGCCCGCCGAACTTACCGCTCCCGGCCGCCGCGCGCGACACGGCGGCCGCGGCCGCCGACGCGCGCGCGAACCCCTCGCGCTCCCGCTCGAGCGCGACGCCGGGCCAGCGCCCGCGTTCGAACACCGTTCGCCCGGCCACCGCCGCGAACGTCACGTCGGCCGCGGTCGCGCCCCACGCGACGGCCGTTTCCGGATCGGCGGCCTCGGCCATCGCGGGCGTGCCGAGCCCGACCGCGGCCAGGTCGCCCCAGGCGCCGGGCACCAGCGTGCCCACGCCCTCGAGGCGGAGCGCCGCCGCGCCGTCCGCCGTCACGAGGCGCAGCATCTCGCGCGGCGCCGGCGCGGCCTCCAGGCCCAGCACCGCGAGCCGCGCCTCCGCGAACAGGTCCAGCCGGCCGCCGGCCGCCACGGAGTCCGTGCCCAGGCCGACCTTGAGGCCGGCACGGCGCATCGCGCCCCAGTCGGCGCGGCCGTGCCCCAGCACGGCGTTCGACCAGGGGCAGTGGGCCACCGTCGCGCCATGCCGGGCCGCGCGCTCGAAGTCGTCCGCGCCCGCCGTCACGCAGTGGATCAGGAGCGGGCCGCCGGCGAGGAAGCCGGCCTCCTCGAGCCACGCGACGGTCGTGCGGCCGCGCGGCGCCACGGCGATGCCGCGCGAGCGCAGGTTGTCGGCGAACGGTCCGCGGCCCTCCGCGACGAACGCGCGCTCCTCGCGCGACTCGCTCACGTGCATCGCGGCTCTGAGCCCGCGGGCCGACGCCAGTGCCGCCACGGCGCGGAGCAGCGGGTCGGACACCGTGTAGGGCGCGTGCGGCGAGACGCCGACCGCCACGCGCTCCGACGCGCAGGGCGCGAGGGCCTCCAGCGCGCGCTCGGCGGCTTCCAGCGTCTCGGCACAGCGGGCCGGGTCGGGCCCGATGACCTCGTGGAACGCGACGCCGCGGGCGCCGAGCTCGGCCATGGCCGGCCCCGCCTGCAGCGTCGTGCCGCAGTCGCCGAGCGTGGTGATGCCGGCCCCGAACGCCTCCAGCACGCCCCACCGCGCGGCGGCGCGGAACGCCGCGGCGTCGAGGCCGTCCTTGATCGCGCGGATCGTGCGGAGCCAGTCGACGAAGGGCCGGTCGCGCACCAGGCCGCGGAGCGCCGTGAGCTCGAGGTGGCTATGCGCGTTCACCAGGCCGGGCAGGAGCGCCGCGTCGCCCAGGTCCACCGTCACCGCGGCCTCGGGCCTGGGAACCGCGGCATCCGGGCCCACCCGCTCGATGCGGCCGCCCGCGCCGACGAGGACCGCGCCGTGCGCGATGGGTTCGCCCGCCACCGGCAGGACCCAGCGCGCACTCACGCGCAGCCCCGTCACGCGCTCAGCCTCCCGGGCGCGAGGGGCGCTTGGGCGGCTTCTGGCCGCCGTCGGTCGGCGCGGACGCCGCGCCGGCGGCGTTCGGTCCGGTGTGCACGGGGCAGAACTCCGTGGGCACCGCGTCCGGCGCGAACACCTCCCAGCGGCGCACCGACGGCGGGCAGTACGGCGTCGCGAGCTTGCCCGTGGTGATGTCGATCTCGCGCTGAACCATCCCGGTGGGCCGCACCCAGTCGCCCGAGGGCGGGCGCCGCTCGTACACTTCCTTCATGAAGTTGGCCCACGCCGGCGCCGTCAGCAGGCCGCCCTGCGCGTTGTTCTTGATGGTCTGCGGATTGTCGAATCCCATCCAGAAGCCGGCCACCAGCTCGCGCGTGTAGCCGATGAACCACACGTCGGTGTAGTCGTTGGTCGTGCCGCTCTTGCCGCCGGCGGGCAGGTCGAAGCCCGAACGCCGGACCGCGCCCGCCCCGGTGCCGTAGCGGAGCACGTCGCGCAGCATGTCGTTCAGGACCCACGCCTCGTCGGTGGGCATCACGCGCTCGCGCCGCGGCTGGTCCTGCCACAGCACCTTGCCGTCCGCGTCCTCGACGCGCACGATCGCGAACGGCGCCGCGCGCACGCCCAGCGTCGCCGGCGCCGTGTACGCCGACACCATCTCGAGCGGGATCACGCTCGCCGAGCCGATGAACATCGAGGGAACGGCGGGCACGTCGGTGCTGATGCCGTAGCGGTGCGCCTCGTCCACCACCGCGTCCACGCCCAGCTCCATCCCCAGGCGGATCGCGACCAGGTTGATCGAGAGGGCCAGGGCGCGCCGCAGCGTGATCATCCCCAGCGACGTGTCCTCTTCGAAGTTGTGCGGCTCCCAGATGGTGCCGTCCGACATCGGCAGGGAGAGCGCCGAGTCGGGCAGCATCTCGTCCGGCGAGTGCCCGGAGCGGATCGCCGCGGAGTACACGAACAGCTTGAAGGTGGAGCCCGGCTGCCGCTCGGCCTGCGTGGCGCGGTTGAACTTGGAGTCGTCGAAGTCGCGCCCGCCCACCATCGCCCGCACCGCGCCCGACGTGTCCATCGCGACCATCGCGCCCTGCAGGTACGGCGTGGACGTCTGCTCCTCGCTCTCCGCGCTGGAGTTGGCCTCGGCCGCCATGTACTGCGCGTAGGTCTTGTGCGGGAAGCGGCCGTAGGCGCCGCCCTCGACGGCCTCGAGCTGCGCCTCGAGCGTCCGCTCGGCCGCCTGCTGCATGTCCAGATCGAGCGTGGTGTAGATGCGGTAGCCCTTCTCGTACAGGTCGCGGCCGAACCGCGCGTCGAGCTGCTCCCGGATCCACTCCACGAAGTAGGGCGCGACGTCGCCGTAGTCCTGGCGCGCGGAGAGGGTCAGCGGGTACGCCTCCGCCTCCTCCGCTTGCGCGTCGCTGATGTAACCCTGCTCGCGCATCAGCTCGAGCACGAGGTTGCGCCGCTGCACGGCGCGCGCCGGATGGCGGCGCGGGTTGTAGGCACCCGGGGCCTTGGGCATCGCGGCGAGCATCGCCGCCTCGGGAATCGTGAGGTCGCGCGCCGACTTCCCGAAGTAGCGCTGCGCCGCCGTCTCGACGCCGTAGGCGCCGCTCCCGAGGTTGATCTGGTTCAGGTACAGCTCGAGGATGCGGTCCTTGGAGTAGGTCTTCTCCAGCTCGAGCGCCACGCGGGCCTCGCGCAGCTTCCGGACCAGCGTCTTCTCCCGGGAAATGCGGTCCTGGAAGATGTTGCGCGCGAGCTGCATCGTGATCGTGGAGAAGCCCTGCACCATCGAGCGGCTGCGCAGGTCGGCGACCGCGGCGCCCAGGATGCGCGAGTAGTCGATGCCGTGGTGCTCGTAGAAGCGCTTGTCCTCGACCGCGACGAAGGCCTCCCTGAGGTAGGGCGGCATCTCCTGGAGCGGGATGACGGTGCGGCGCTGGTAGCCCAGCTCGGTGATGAGACGGCCGTCCGCGGCGTAGACCTTCGACGCCATCTGCGGGCGGTAGTCGTCCAGGATCGCGATCGAGGGACACGCCCGGCCGGCGCAGACCCGGGTCCAGCTGCCGAAGGCCAGGCCGACCAGGAACCCGACGGCGAGCAACAGGTAGGTGACCGACCGGCGGGCATGGTCGGGAGAGAACCACCGCCGCAGGCGGGTGCCGGTGCGTGTATCCGCCATGAACGTCGAAAGTTACCGGGGCGGCGCCGCGCTTGCCAGCGAGCGGGGGCCGCGGCTACGATAGCGCATGCGCGCCTTCCCGCCCCTGAACGAGCAGATGGATGCGATCCGCCGCGGCACGGTCGAGATCGTCCCCGAAGACGCCCTGGCCCGGAAGGTCGAGCGGTCCATCGCGACCGGCACGCCCCTCGTCGTCAAGCAGGGCTTCGATCCCACCCGCCCCCACCTGCACCTCGGCTACATGGTCTCGATCCGGAAGCTCCGCACCTTCCAGGACCTCGGGCACACCGTGGTGTTCCTGCTCGGCGACTTCACCGCGCTCGTCGGCGACCCCAGCGGGCGGAGCGAGACGCGGCCGCGCCTCAGCGAGGCGGAGGTCGCCGCCAACGCCGCCACGTACAAGGACCAGGTGTTCAAGGTGCTGGACCCCGAACGGACCGTGATCGAGCGCAACAGCCGCTGGCTGCGCCCCCTCGGGCTGCCGGACATCCTCACGCTCACCAGCCACTACACCGTCGCGCGAATGCTCGAGCGCGACGATTTCGCCAAGCGGCACGCGGCGGGCAATCCCATCTCGCTGTTCGAGTTCCTGTACCCGCTCCTGGTGGCGTACGACTCCGTCGTGCTCAAGGCCGACGTCGAGATGGGCGGCACGGACCAGAAGTACAACCTGCTCGTGGGGCGCACGCTGATGGAGCGCTACGGCCTCGAGCCCCAGGTCGCGTGCATCATGCCGCTGCTCAGGGGCACCGACGGCGAGCGGAAGATGTCGCAGTCGTACGACAACTACATCGGCATCACGGAGGCCCCCGAGGACCAGTACGGCAAGACGATGTCCATCCCGGACGCGCTGCTCGAGGAGTGGACCACGCTGATCTCCTCGCTGCCGGCCGCCGAGCTCCGGCCCGCGCTGGAACGCTGCCGGACCCAGCCGTACGCCGCCAAGCGGTGGCTGGCGCGCGACGTCGTGGGGCAGTTCCACGGCGCCGAGGCCGCGGCGCGGGCCGAGGAGCACTTCGACCGGCTGTTCAAGGCCAAGCAGGCGCCGGCGGAGCGGCCGCGGTTCACGCACGCGCCGGCGAGCCTCGCGCAGGTCTTGAAGGACATCGGCTTCGCCGCCTCGCTCGGCGAGGCGCGGCGGATGGCGGCGCAGGGAGGCGTGCAGATCGACGGCGCGAAGGCGGACGACGCGAACCGGCCGCTGGGCGCGGGCAGCTACGTCGTGAAGTACGGCAAGCTCAAGTTCGCGGATGTTGTCATTGCGGGGAGGTGATGAGGCGATGACGTGACGGGGTGATGAAGTGATGAGGGCGGTCTGCAGACCCTCCGCATCACCTCATCACATCATCACCGTCCATCACTTCATCACCTCCCCGTCGAGGACATCCACCACCTTCTCCATCTCCTCGATCGTGTTGTAGCAGTGGGGGGCGAGGCGGATCGCGCCCTCCCGCACGGACACCACGATGCCCGCCTGCCGCAGGCGGCGGTTCGCCTCCCGCGCGTCGGGCGGGGCGACGCACACGATCTGCGACTGGTGCGCCGCGTCGGTGGGCGAGGTGACGCGGACGCCGCGCCGCGCGGCCCAGGCCAGCACGGGCTCGCCCAGCGTGCGGAGGTACGTGGCGATCGCCTCCACCCCGAGCTCCAGCAGCAGCCCGATGGACGCGGTGAGGCCGAGCTGGTCCTGCGTGGCCGGGCTCGCCGCCTCGAAGCGCCGCGCGTCGTCGACCAGCCGCTCGTCGTAGCTGAGGAGGTTCGTGTAGTCGTCCATGCCCCGGTACGACTGCCAGCCCGACGCCGGGGGCACCAGGCGCCCGACCAGGTCGCGGCGCACGTAGCAGAAGCCGGAGCCCCAGGGCCCGAGCAGCCACTTCTGCCCGCCGCACGCCAGGACGTCCACCGGCTGGGCGGCGACGTCGAACGGCAGCGCGCCGAGCGCCTGGATCGCGTCCACCACCAGCCAGGCGCCGTGCGCGCGGCACGCCGCGCCGAGCCGCGCGAGGTCGGCGCGGTAGCCGTTGGAGAACTGCACCAGGGAGACGGCGAGGACGCGCACGCGCGGATCCGCGAGGCGCCCGACGAGGTAGTCCTCGTCCGGGAATCCCTCGGCCGTCACCGGCGCGCGCTCGACCACGACGCCGCCCCGCCGCCGCGCCAGCCACGGATACACGTTCGCCGGGAACTCGCGGTCGCTCAGCAGCACGACGTCGCCGGCCTCGAGCGGCAGGGCGCCCGCCGCCGCCTGCAGGCCCGCCGACGTGCTGGGCACCAGCGCGATCTCCTCGGGCGTCGCGTTCACCAGCTGCGCCGCGGCTGCGCGCGCGGCGGCGTGGATGGCGCCGACGTCGCGGTCCGGCAGGAGGTGCGGCGCGGTGCGCTTGGCGTTGAACGCTTCGACGGCGAGGCGGGTGCGCTCGGGCAGCGGGCCGATGGAGGCGGCCGCCAGGTACGTGGTGGCCGCCGTCCACGGGAACTCGCGATTCCTCAGCTCGCGCACGAGCTCCCCGAGGCGTGTCGCGGCCGCGGTGTCGGTCATGTTCCGAGTGGCGCCGGCATGGGTGCGGCCGCTACGTTAACCCACCATGAGCGCACGCGGCAAGCGGCCGTGAGCGCCGAGGGCTGGCGCTTCGCGCTGGTCCTGGGCGGCGGGGGCACGAAGGGGCTGGCGCACGTCGGCGTGCTCAAGGCCCTCGACGAGCGCGGCTGGGTTCCGGACCTCATCGTCGGCAACAGCATCGGCGCGCTGATCGGCGCCGCGTGGGCCGTGGAATTCTCCATCGCGGAGCTGGAGTCGGTCGCGTGCAGCATGACGCGCCACGACCTGTTCGTCGTCGCGCGGCGCGAGATGGCCGCGCGCCGGCTGCGCGCGCCGGGTCTCTACAAGGCCGACCCCCTCGACATGCTGCTCCGGGGCTTCCTCGGCGACGCGACCTTCGACCAGCTGCCGCGCCGCCTGGTTGTGGCCTCGGTGGACATCAACTGCGGCATGGTGACCTACTGGGGGCTGCCCGGACTGCGCTCGGTGCCGGTGGCCGACGCCGTCTTCGCCTCGTGCGCGCTGCCCGGCTTCTTCGCGCCGCGCGAGATCGACGGGCGGTTCCTGGTGGACGGCGCGCTGGCCGACAACCTGCCGGTGGCGCTGGCCGCCGGCCAGGGCGTGGACGGGCTGGTGGCGGTGGACGTCGGCTCGTCGAGCGCGCTGCGCGCCGAGGTCCAGGAATCGGGCTTCGCCGCGGTGTTCGCCCGCGCCTCCGAGATCGTCTTCCACCAGATGCTGGAGTACCGGCTCACGACGTGGGCGGGGCCCGCGATGCTGCTCGTGCAGCCGCGCGTCGAGCACGTGCCGATGCTGTCGTTCGCGCACAACCGCGAGCTGATCGACGAAGGGTATCGCGCGACGATCGCGGCGCTCGACCGGGCGGGCGTCGCGGTGCGGCGGGCCGGCGGCGGCATCTATCCGCGGCACCTCGTCGAGGTGGCCGTGGACCGCGAGCGCTGCGTGGGCTGCGGCGCGTGCGTCGTGCTCGCGCCGCCGGGCACGTTCCGGATGGACGCCTCGGGCAAGGCGGTCGGTCCGGCACAGCCGCAGGAGTGGTCCCCGATCAGCGGCGGCTTCATCCGCCACTGCCCGACCTACGCCATCACGGCCCACCCGGCGGGGGCGGCGCGCGATGCCACAGGCGGTGGGTCCAGAGATACTGCTCCGGCGCCAGCCTGACCGCCGCCTCGAGCCGCTGCCGGAACAGCGTGGCGATCCGCAGGATCGACTCCGACGTGTCACTCTTCGGCGAGGCATCCAGCAGCTCCGCGTATCCCCGATAGCGGCCGTCCGCTTCGGCGAGGAACGCGCCGAACACCACCGGAGCCCCGGTGCGCGCCGCGAACAAACCCGGCCCTTCCGGTGTCTGCGTGGGCCGCCCGAAGAACGGCACCCACGTGTGGCTGCGCATCGCGCCCTGGTCGGCGACCAACCCCACCAGCTTGCCTGCGGCGAGAGCGGCCGGCACCGCGGTCCGCGCCTCGGGCAGCGGAATGGTCTGGATGCCCATCGCCCGGCGCGACCGCTCCACCAGGTCGGCCACCCACGGGTTGGACGGCGGCTTCACCACGCCGGCCACCGGCATGCCGATCGCGGCGGCCCACGCCGCCGCCAGCTCCCAGTTGCCGAGGTGGCCGGTCAGGACGATGGCCCCGCGTCCCTCGGCGGCCAGCGAGCGCAGCAGGTCCTCGCCCTCGACCCCCCGCACGAACGGCACCACGGCCCGGGGACCGCCGCTGGTCAACCGCAGGGAATCGGTCATCACCCGGCCGAAGTGCGCGTACATCCGGCGCGCGAGCGCCGCGCGCTCGGCGGCGGCGAGCGCGGGGAACGCGGCCGCGAGATTCTGGTCGGCCACCTCTCGGCGCAAGCCGAGGACGTCGCGCGCGGCCCGCCCGAGCGCCGCGCCGAAGCCCAGCGCCGCGGGGCGCGGCAGCGGGCGCAGCATGGCCAGCCCCGCCCGCGCCGCGAGATAGACCGGGTAGTCGCTGCGCCGTCTCACCGGCGGTGGGCCAGCGCCGCGCGGTAGACGGTCTCGGTCGCCGCGGCGGTCCGCGCGAGCGAGAAGCGCTCGCGCGCCGTCCGGCGGGCCCGCTCGCCGAGCGCGCGGCGCAGCGCGGCATCGCCCAGCAGGCGCGCGAGCGCCTCGGCGAACGCGCCGCTGTCGCGCGGCGGCACGAGCCAGCCGTCCTCGCCGTGGCGCACGAGGTCGACGTTGCCCCCCGCGCGCGACGCCACCACCGGCAGGCCGAGCGCCATGGCTTCAAGCAGCGCCTGCGACAGCCCCTCGTGCCGCGACGGCAGCACCACCACGTCGAACAGCCGGTAGAAGGGAAGCACGTCGGGTCGGAACGGCACGCACCGCACGCCGTGCTGCGGGGCCTCCCGGGCGAGCGCGCGCAGCTCCGCGTCCTCCGCGACGCCGACGAGCGCGAGGCTCACCGGGATCCGCAGCGCCGGCAGCGCCTCGAGCAGCACCGCGTGGTCCTTGCGGCGGGCCACGACGCCCACCGTGGGCCGCCAGGGCCGCCACCCGGCGAGCGCCCGTGCCGTCTCGATCTCGGCGCCCGACACGGCGCGGTCGATCCGCGAGACGTCCACGCCGTTGGGAACCACGCAGATGCGCCACGGCGGGGCGCCGCGCCGGACGAGGGCCCGCGCCACCGAGCGGCTCACGGCGATCGTGCGGTCGGCGACGAAGCCGTTCAGCAGGACGGACACGGGGAGCGAGCGCGGCATCTGCCGGCGGGTCATCACGCAGGCCGCGTCGAGCCGCCCGCCGAGCCGGGCGAGGCGGCACGCCGCGCGGTCGCGCGAGGCGTGGGAATTGACCACGTCCACCCCGGCCTCGCGGACCAGGCGCGCGATCGCAGCCGCGAGGGCGGCGCGGCGGTCGAAGGCGAGCGGCGCGACGTCGAGCCCCGCCGCGTGCGCCAGCGCGGCGAGCACGGTGCCCGGGCGGCAGCCGATCAGCACCCGGTGCCCGGCCGCCCGCTGCGCGGCCGCCAGCGCCGCGATGGAGACGGTCGAGCCCGCGCCGCCGCCCTGGTGCGTCAGGTGCAGGATGGTCAGCGCGCCGGCCACCGCCGGGGCGCTGGACGCCGGCGCCCCCGCGGCGGGGTCAGTCGACGAGGGCGGGGCGGGGCTCCGCACCGAACTGCAGCGTGTAGAGGCGGCGGTAGACACCGCCCGAGGCCAGGAGCTCCTCGTGACGGCCGCGCTCGACGATCCGCCCGCGCTCCAGCACGACGATGCACGTCGCGTGCTGGACCGTGGACAGCCGGTGCGCGATCACGAACACCGTCCGGCCCTCGAGCAGGCGGTCGATCGCGTCCTGCACCAGGTGCTCCGACTCCGAGTCGAGCGCGCTGGTGGCCTCGTCGAGGATGAGGATCGGCGGATCGCGCAGCAGCGCGCGGGCGATGGCGATGCGCTGTCGCTCGCCGCCGGAGAGCCGCGTGCCGCGCTCGCCGAGCAGCGTGTCGTAGCCGTCGGGCAGCGCGGCGATGAAGCCGTGCGCGTTCGCCGCGCGCGCGGCGGCCTCGATCGCCGCGGCGTCGAACCGGTCGAGTGCGCCGTACGCGATGTTCGAGCGCACCGTGTCGTTGAACAGCACGGTCTCCTGGCTGACGATGCCCATCAGGCGGCGCAGCGAGGGGAGCGTGATCTCCCGCAGGTCGCGCCCGTCGAGCGTGATCGCGCCGCTCGTGGGCTCGAAGAAGCGCGGCAGCAGGTCCACCAGCGTGCTCTTGCCCGCTCCACTCGCCCCCACGATCGCGATCACCTCGCCCTTGCGCGCCTGCAGCCCCACGTTCTGCAGCACCATCGCCTGCCCGTCGTAGCTGAACGACACGTCGCGGAACGCGATGGCGTCGGCGAACCCGGTGACCTCCACACGGCCGATCGCCAGGGCCTCCGTCGGCGGCTCGTCGAGCACCTGCAGCACGCGGTCGCCCGAGGCGAGCGCGTTCTGGTACTGCGCCGGCCAGTTCGACAGGAACTTGAGCGGCACCAGGAGGCGGAGGGCGACGAACAGGAACATGATGAAGCTCTCGGGCGCGATGGAGGCGGCCGGCCCCGTGGCCATGCTCGCGCCCACCCACAGGAGCGCCACCGTGACGAGCGCCCCGAAGCTCTCGCTGATGGGCCCGGAGAGCGTCGCCAGGCGCTGCATCTTGATCACGCCGCGCGCGTACCGGTCCGCCGCCGCGAAAAAGCGCTTCCGCTCGAACGGCTCGGCGGCGTACGCCTTCACGAGCCGCACGCCGGCCACCGTCTCCTGCATCAGGGCGGTGAGGTCGCCGCGGTCGTCCAGCGTGCGCAGGAAGCCGCGGTGCAGCCGCCGCACCAGCGGGCGCAGGCCGAGGATCAGCACGGGCGCGAGGACCAGCGACAGGATCGTGAGCCGCCACGACAGCGCGATCAGCATCGCCAGGTACACGGCCACCGTCGCGCACGACTGCACGAAGTTCAGGGCGTCGTTGCCGACGATCGGCTTCACGGCCTCCGCGTCGGCCAGCATCCGGCTGAGGAGCTGCCCGCCCTTGGTCTGCTGGTAGTAGCCGAGCCCCATGCCCTGGAGGTGCTCGTACAGCCGCATCCGCAGGTCGCGCACGACCTTCTCCTGCACCACCGCGACGCTGACGCGCGAGTAGTAGACGAGCAGGTTCTTCGCCACCATCGCGACCAGGATGACGATGATGACGTTGCGCAGGGCCGCCTGGGTGTCGTGCTCGGGCAGCAGCGGGCCCACCACCCGGTTGAGCAGCTGGTCCACCAGGTTCGCGCCCGCGGGCGGCAGCAGCGACGACGCGTGGAACACGACGCGCAGGAAGGGGATGACCAGGGCGAAGGTGAACCCGTCGAACACCGTCCCGACGACGGTCGCCGCCAGTGCGCCGGCCACCAGCGGGAGGTACGGCCGCACGAACCGGAACAGCCGGCCGTAGCGTCCCACGCTAGCGGCTCGCCCGCGGCGCCAGGAGCGCCACCGGGAGGATCATCTCGTCGGGCGACGCGCCGCCGTGCAGGAACGCGCCGCGGTAGCGCGCCTGGTACTCGCGCAGCTTGGTCGGGTAGACGAAGAAGTGGTCCTCGCGCGCGATCACGCAGCGCACGCCAAGCCCGCGCGCCGGCAGCCCGTAGCGGACCGGGTCCTCGACGGTGATCGCGGCGTCCGCCTGCTCCGCCCGCAGGTCCTCGCCGAACTTGAAGCGCAGGTTGTTCGTCGCGTCCCGCTTCGCGAACACCGTCGCCGGGCTGTGGCAGTGGATCGAGCCGTGGTCGGTCGTGAGCACCACCGGCACGCGCCGCCGCTCGGCCTCGACCAGCGCCGCCTTCAGGTTCGAGCGCTCGAACCACGCGCAGGTCAGCGCGCGCAGGGCGGCCGCGTCGCGCGCCACCTCGTACAGGATGGCGTTCTCGGACCGGCCGTGCGTCAGCTGGTCCACGAAGTTGAACACCATGGCGGTCACGCCGTCCTGCGCCAGCATCGCCGGGAGGCGGCGCTGCACGTCGTCGCTCTCCGCGGCGCCGAACAGCTTCTCGTACCGGCAGGGGACGGGCCGGCCGGTGATGCGCTCCAGCTGCCGCGCCAGCAGGTCGTGCTCGTGGGCGTTGAGGCTCTCGGCCTCCTCCTCCGTCCACCACTGGGGGTACTGCGTGGCGATGTCGCGGGGCAGCAGCCCGGCGAAGATGGCGTTGCGGCTGTAGGGCGTCGCGCTCGGCAGGATGCTGAAGTAGTGGCTCGTCTCGACGTCGAACAGCGGCGTGACGGACGGCAGCAGCGCCTCCCACTGGTCGAGGCGCAGGCAGTCCACGACCACGAACAGCACGCGGCCGTGCTCGCGGAGCACCGGCAGCACCATCTCCTCCACCACGTCGGGCGAGAGCGCCGGCCGGTCGCGCTCGGGGTGCGCGATCCACTCCGGGTAGTGCTGCGCGATGAACGTCCCGAAATCGCGCCGCAGGCCCTCGAGCAGGGCCTGCAGCGCCTGCGCGAGCCCGGGCTCCGCCGCCTCGGCCAGCTTGAGGTCCCAGCTCATCAGCTCCGCCCACAGCTCGATCCAGTCGCGCCAGCCGAGCGCCGTGCCGCGGCGCGCCTCCAGCTCGCGGAAGCGCGTCACGAATTCGCGCGACAGGTGCTGCTGGCGGATCCGGTCCCCTTCGAGGAGCCGCGTGACGACCGACAGGATCTGGCGCGGGTGCAGCGGCTTGATCAGGTAGTCGTCCACTGCCATCCCGATGGCTTCGCGCAGCACCGCCGGGTCCTCCGACTTTGTCACCATCACCACCGGCACCGCGGGATCCAGCTCGCGGATCGCGTCGAACAGCTCGAGGCCGCGCCGTCCCGGCATCTGCTCGTCCACGAGCACCACGCCGTACGGCTGGCGGCGCAGCAGCTCGAGCGCGTCGTCGCCGTGGGCGGCGGCCGCGACCTGGTAGCCCTGGTCGGCGAGGAAGCGGCGGTGGGACTCGAGGCTCTCGATCTCGTCGTCCACCCAGAGAATGCTCTTCGGGCGCGAGGCCATCGGGGCAACCTAGCCGCTCGCCTGGCCGAACGCTACATTCCGCGCGTCCGTCCTCGCCGCCGCGCCATGAGCCATCCAGCCCTCGGCTTCGCCGATGAATCGTTCGCCAAGACCCTGGCCGACAGCGCCCGGGGGCCGCAGCGTGACGGGGTGTTCGCGCTGTGGCTGGTGGTGCGCGCCGCGCTCGCGGCCGCGACGCCGGCCGGGCCGCCGGCCCGCCAGCCGGACCGCCTGCGCGCGCTGGCCGCGCGCATCCGCAGCCTCAACGCGCCGGCTCCGCTGCGCCGCTCGCTCGCCGCCGCCATCACGGACCTCGGCGCCCCGCGGGCCGTGGCGCCGGCCGTCGTCCTGGCCCAGCTCGCCGCGCCCGCCGGCGACTGCCTCGGCCGCCCGGCGGCGGACGCCGTGCAGGCGGCCGCGCGGGCCGCGCGCCCCGGCGCCCGCTCCGGATAGTCCCGTGCCGACGCCCCCCGACATTCCGCGCCGCACCAACCCCGCCACCGACGTCGTGGGCCGGGTGGACGCGCGCCTCGGCGGTGCGCCGAGCGCCGACACCGTGGCCACCGGCTTCCCGAGCGTGGACCGGATCCTCGGCGGCGGCCTGCGGCAGGGCGACCTCGTGGCCCTCGGCGGCGACGTCGGCGTCGGCAAGTCGTCGTTCGCGCTCGCCGTGGCGTTGCGGGTCACCGAGCGCGGCGAGCCGGCGGCCGTGCTCTCGGGCGAGATGGACGAGGAGCGGCTGTGGGAGCGCGCCCTCGCGATCGAGTCCCGCACGCGGCTCGACGACATCCGCCGCGCCACCGTGTCGGACGAGGCCCGCGCCGCGCTCGGCGCGGCCGCCGTGCGGCTGCGCAGCCGCCCGCTCGTCTACCGCCCGATGGCGGCCCCGTCCTTCGAGGACGTGGCCGAGCGGATCCGCGCGCTGCACGCGCCCCTGACGGTGGTGGACTACCTGCAGCTCCTGCCGCCCGTGCGCGCCGAAGGCGGGCGCGAGGAGCAGGACGCCGCCGCCGTGCGCCTCCTCAAGGAGGTCGCGCTCGACGCGCACACCGCCCTGCTGCTGATCGCGCAGCTCCCGCACCACAACGCCAAGCGGCGCGACCCGCGGCCCGCGCTCGACGACTTCGGCGCGCTCGGCGCGGTGAAGTACCACGGCGACGTCGTGCTCGGGCTCTACCGCGAGGAGATGTACCAGGTGACGCGGGGCGTGGAGGGCGCGACGGAGCTGATCGTCGCCAAGAACCGTCACGGCCAGACCGGCTTCGTGGACCTCTACTTCTACCGGGACTGGATGCGCTTCGAGGACATGCTCGAGCCCGACCGCTAGGGCTGCGGCGCCGCCTGCGGCTGGCCCGCCCCCGCGGCGGTGAGCGAGACCCGGGTCTCGCGGCCGTGGGTATCGATCTGGACCCACAACGGCAGGCCCTTCCGCTGCAGGTACAGGCTCACGCGCACCGAGTCGCTCATGTCGCTCACGACCCGCCACCCGTCCGGCGGCAGGCGCGTCCGGTAGAACGCCGCGACGGAGTCCAGCGGCTTGGCCGAGAGGAGCACGACGTGCTGCACGTCCGGCGTGCCCGCCGTGTCCACGACGACGGATTGGCCGACGTTCGGGACGCCCGCCAGCCAGTTGGGCCGGGCGGCTTGCGCCGCCTTCTTCTCCGGCCGGGTGCAGGCCGCCGACCACGTCGCGAGGAGCGCCAGCAGCATCGCGCGGGTACGCATGGCGGCGTAGTATCGGAGCGGTGCGCGGCGCGGTCAAGGCGTCGTTGCTGCCCCCCTGCGCGCGGACTACATTTGCCGTATCCGCGGAGGGTCCCGTGGCCGGCCACAATGTATGGAAGAAGATCAAGCGCAAGAAGGCCGTAACCGACGCCCGGCGCGGCGCCCAATTCACCAAGATCATCAAGGAGATCACCGTCGCCGCGCGGCAGGGCGGCGGCGATCCCGCGGGCAACGCGCGGCTCCGGGTCGCGATCGAAGCGGCCCGCGCGGCCAACATGCCGACCGACAACATCGACCGCGCGGTCAAGAAGGGCACGGGCCAGCTCGACGGCGTGCAGTACGAGGAAGTCACGTACGAGGGCTACGGCCCGGGCGGCGCGGCGATCTTCATCGAGGTGACCACCGACAACGCGAAGCGCACGGTGGCCGACATCCGCCACCTCTTCACCCGTTTCGACGGCAAGCTCGGCACCACCGGCAGCGTCGCGCACCTCTTCGAGAAGCGCGGCCAGATCCTCGTGCCGGCGGCGAAGCACGACGAGGACGCGACCATCGAGGCCGCGCTGGACGCCGGCGCGCTCGATGTCGTGAAGGAGGGCGAGCACTTCGTCGTCACCACCGAGCCGCACGACTTCCACGCCGTCCAGGAGGGGCTGAAGAAGCACGGCATCGCGTGGGAGTCGGCCGAGATCGCGATGATCCCGCGGTCCACGGTGCGCGTCGAGGGCCGCGATGCCGAGAAGCTGGTCAAGCTGATGGGCGAGCTGGAGGAGCACGACGACGTGGCCCGGGTCTCCTCCAACTTCGACGTCGACCTCGAGGCGCTGGCCGAGGTGTGATCGTGCTCGGGCTGGACCCGGGCACCGCCGCCACGGGCTACGGCGTGGTCGAGACGGGCGTGCCGGGCGCGACGCGCCTGGTGGAGTGCGGGGTCGTCCGCACCGCCGCGTCCTCCCCCCTCGAGCAGCGCCTCTCGCAGATTTTCGATGCCGTCACCGACCTCATCGCCGCGCACCGGCCCGACGCCGTCGCGGTCGAGAGCGTGTTCGTCGCCAAGAACGCGCGCAGCGCCCTCGTGCTCGGGCACGCCCGCGGCGCGGCGCTCCTGGCCGCGGCGAAGGCCGGCGTGCCGGTGACGGCGTACGCTCCCGCGCTGGTGAAGAAGACGGTGGTCGGCGTGGGCGCGGCGACGAAGGTCCAGGTGCAGCAGATGACGGCGCGCCTGCTGCGTCTGAAGACCCCGCCGACCCCGGACGACGCGGCCGACGGGGTCGCCATCGCCCTCACGCACTGCATGCGCGGAGCGCGGCGGTTCCGCCGCGCCGCGGTCGGATGATCGCCCTCCTCGCCGGCACGCTGGCGGTCAAGGAGGCCGACCGCGTCGTGGTCCGCACGCCGGGCGGCGTCGGGTACGAGTGCTTCGTGCCCACGCGCACGCTCGCGGACCTCCCGAACCCCGGCCAGCCGGTCGAGCTCCACACCTCGCTCGTCGTGCGCGAGGACGGCCAGACGCTGTACGGCTTCACCAGCGCGGAGGAGCGGCGCGTCTTCCAGCGCCTGCTCTCGGCGAGCGGCATCGGGCCCCGCCTCGCGCTCGCCATGCTCTCGCTCTACCCGAGCGAGCGGCTGGTGCGCGGCATCCGCGACCGCGACATCGCCGCCCTCGTCGCGGTGCCCGGCGTCGGCAAGAAGACGGCCGAGCGGCTGGTGCTCGAGCTGGCGGACAAGACCGAGGACCTGGTGGCGGCGCACGCCGAGCCCGTCAGCTCGGCGAGCGACGCGGCCACCCAGGCGCTGGTGCGGCTGGGCTACAGCGCCCCCGAGGCGGACGACGCGGTGCGCCGGGCGCTCGCGCAGGACGGGCGGCGCGACACGGCGCAGCTCCTCAAGGCCGCCCTGGCCTTCCTCGCGGGCGGCCGCCGATGAGCCGCGCCCGCTCCGAGGTCACCACGCCCGAGGTGCTCGCCGAGGAGCGGAGCGCCGAGGCCTCGCTGCGGCCGTCCCGGCTCGACGAGTTCGTCGGCCAGGCCAAGGTGAAGGAGAACCTGCAGATCGCCATCGACGCGGCGCGCGGCCGCGGCGAGCCCCTGGACCACGCGCTGTTCTTCGGCCCGCCGGGCCTCGGGAAGACGACGCTCGCCATCCTGCTCGCCAAGGAGATGGGCGTCAGCATCCGCACCTCGTCCGGCCCGGTGCTCGAGCGCCCCGGCGACCTGGTGGGCCTCCTGACGGGACTCAAGCGCGGCGACATCCTCTTCATCGACGAGATCCACCGGATGCGCCCGACGCTGGAGGAGTTCCTCTATCCCGCGATGGAGGACTGGCGCGTGGACGTGCGCGTCAGCGACGGCCCGCACGCCGAGACGATCCCGATGGCGCTCGAGCCTTTCACCCTGATCGGGGCCACCACGCGCTACGGCCTGCTCACGCCGCCGATGCGCGCCCGCTTCGGCATGGTGGAGCGGCTCAACTTCTACCCGCCCGAGGACCTGGCCCAGATCGTGAAGCGGTCCGCCGGCATCCTCGAGGTCGCCACCGACGCGGGCGGCGCCGACGAGATCGCCAAGCGGAGCCGCGGCACGCCGCGCGTGGCGAACCGCCTGCTGCGCCGCGTGCGCGACTACGCCGCCGTGCGCGCCGAGGGCCGGGTGGACCGCGAGACGGCGCGCCAGGCGCTCGCGCGCCTCGACGTGGACGAGTTCGGCCTCGACGACATGGACGCGCGGCTCCTCAAGACCATCATCGAGAAGTTCGACGGCGGCCCCGTCGGCCTCGGCACGCTCGCCGTCGCCGTCGGCGAGGACGCCGGCACCCTCGAGGAAGTGTACGAGCCCTACCTGATCCAGCAGGGATTCCTGCAGCGCACGCCCCGCGGCCGAGTCGCGACCGCCACGGCGTACCGCCACTTCGGCTTCGTGGTCCCGCCCGGCCAGAGCACGCTGTTCGGGCAGTAGCCTCCGCCGCTCAGCCGGCGAGCGCCTTCGTCAGCGCCTCACCCCACGACTCGTTGTGGATCACCCGGGCACGGGTCGCCGCGCGCAGCCGCTTCAGCGGCTCGAGGCGGCGCAGCGCGAGGCGACAGGGATTGAGCGGCGTGAGCTGCGCCTCCTGGTCCGTCAGCGCCAGCGCTGCGCGCCTGAGGTGCAGCGCCTGCAGGTCGGCGCCCACCGCGCCGGCCTCACCCTCGAACACGTAGGTCGCCGCCGCCGGCCCCGCGAGGATCTCGAAGGCCACCTGCCGCCCGACCGGCACCAGGAGGAACGCCGCCCAGTTCTCCGGCAGCGCCGCCCCGCCCGCCAGTGCCTCCGACTCCGGATCCAGCAGGCACGCGAAGCCGAGCCGGGCCTCGCCCCCCTGCGCACCGGCCACGAGGCGCCCCGCTCCCTCGGCCCGCTCCGGCGCGGTGAACCGGCGCACCAGGCCGTCGAAGTCGCGCACGGCCGAGCGCGGCACCGCGAGGCCGTCGGCGAAGCCCGATTGCCCGGTCGTCTCGGCGAGGAGCTGCGCCTGCGCGTTCCGCCGTCGCTCGACCGCGCGCACGAGCGCGTCGCGCTGTCGTCCGAGCTGGCCGATGGCGGTCACGGCCCTGCCCGACGCCAGGCGCACGCACGGCGGATCCTCGCCGGCCTCCACGCCCGTCAGCGCGCCGAGCGGCAGCTCGAACGGATCGCCGTCCTCCGGAACGACGGTGACGTGGGTGTCGAAGACCAGGGCTTCGGCGGGCGCCGGCGCGCCCGCGCCGAGCAGCGCGCCCGCGAAGGACTCCGGCATCGTGATGCCGTGCGCGAGCAGGCCCTGGACGCGCGCCTGGTTGCGCGCCCGCCGCAGCTCTCGGGTGAAGGTGTCGAAGCGGCGGCCGAGCTGTGTGAGGGCGAGCCGGCCGTCCGGCCAGCAGTCCAGCTCGATGCGGTAGTCGGCCGCCCGCAGCGCGTCGGCGTCCAGGAACGCGACCGCGACCGGCCCGACGGTCAGCGCGTCGTCGCCGATCACCGCCTCCGCGCTGCCGGACGGGCCGGCCGTGCCCTGCGCGCCGGTGAAGGCGAACGCCGCCGGCGCGCGCCTGGTGTCTTCGCCCGCCACGTCAGGCGCCGTACGGCTTGCCGCACTCCGGGCAGAACTTGGGAGCGCCGTCGGCCTCGGCGCCGCAGTGCGGGCACTTCTTCTTCGCGGCGATCGGCGCGCCGCAGTCCGGGCAGAACTTGCCGCCCTGCGTCTTCGCGCCGCACTTGGGGCAGACGGCGGCGGCCGGCTGCGCCAGGTCGCGCTGCGCGAGGTAGTCCACCTGCTGCGCCTTCGCGACGGCCTGCTCCTTCGCCGCCTGCGCCTGCGCCGAAGCGATCTCCTCGTCGAGGTCCGGCGCGCAGTTCTCGCACAGGCCGGCCTTGTGGTTCCAGCACACCGGCTCGCAGACCCACTGCCCGCAGCGCGTGCACTGCTTGAACTTCGGGCTGATCTCCTTCACGGCGGCGTCGAGGGCGGCGTCGTGCTGGGGCCCGGCCACCATCGACTGCAGGGCCTCCGCGCTCGAGGCCGCGCGGCCGAAGATGCCGCCCAGGAGCGAGGCCGCCGCGTTGGCCGCGGCCGCCGCCGAGCCCAGCTTGTTGGCCTGGAACGACGAGATGTACCCGTTGCCGCACTTCTGGCAGAAGAACTTGAACTGGAAGCCGCGGTTGTTCGACAGGTCCTGGTAGTTGTCGGTGAACGGGATGTTGGCCATGCGCGCGCTCCTGGTGCACGGAGACGGAGTGGGGAGAGCGGGCGGATCGGGATCCGGGCCGGCCCGCCCACTTTCGCTGCACGTCCCGCGCCAGCGGCGGCCGCGCCCTGGCCGCCGCGGCCACGCCTGCGCATCATTGCCGGATGCTCGCACGGCTCCGCCGCTCCGCGGCGATCCCCACGGTATTCCGGTCAACGAGGTCGCAATGAGGAGTCCGCTCCTGCGCCGGATCGCCACGGCCCTGGCCGGCGCGCTCGCGCTGGCCCTGACGTGCGGCGCCTGCCGGCGCCAGCCGCCCAAGCCGCCGGCGGCGCCGCCCGCGCCCGCCAGCATCCTCGTGACCGCGGTCGGGCTGCGCTCGCCGGAGTCGGTGCTGTACGACTCGGCGAGCGACACGTACCTCGTCTCCAACATCAACGGTGTCGCGTTCGCCAAGGACGACAACGGCTTCATCACGCGGCTCGCGCCCGACGGCCACGTCGTCACGCTGAAGTGGATCGCCGGCGGCAGCCGCGGCGTCGTGCTCAACGGTCCGAAGGGGATGGGGCTCAAGGGCGACACGCTGTTCGTAGCGGACATCGACGCGGTGCGCCTCTTCGACCGGAAGAGCGGCGCGCCCATCGCCTCGGTCACCATCCCGGGCGCGACGTTCCTCAACGACGTGGCCGTCGGGCCGGACGGCACGGTCTACATCACCGACACCGGCATCCAGTCCCTGGGCAACGGCTCGGCTCGCTCGGGCGCCGACGCGCTGTGGAAGCTCGGGCCGGCGCACCGCCCCGTGGCCGTCGCGCGGGGCTCCGACCTCGGCGGGCCCAACGGCATCATCGCGGAGTCGGGCGGGGTGACGATGGTGACGCTGGGCTCGGGCCAGGTCTTCCACTTCGACGGCACGGGCGCGCGGACCGAGCTGCCGCGGCCGCCGAAGGGCGGGCTGGACGGCATCGCGCGCCTGGCCGACGGCTCGTTGTTGATCACGAGCTGGGAAGCCAACGCGATCTACCGGCTGGACTCGGCGGGCCGGTACAGCGTGGCGGTGCCGGGCGCGACGTCGCCGGCCGACATCGGCTGGGACCCCGGGCGCCACCGGCTGCTGGTCCCGCTCCTGACGCTGGACCAGATCGAGATTCGCGAGCTGCGCTGAGCCTGAAGACCGCCGACTTCACCTACGATCTGCCGCCCGAGCTCATCGCCCAGGCGCCGCTCGAAGCGCGCGATGCGAGCCGCCTTCTCGTGCTCGACCGCCGCAGCGGCGCGCTGCAGCATCGCCGGTTCGCGGACTTCCCCTCGCTCGTCGCGCCGGGCGACGTGGTGGTCGTCAACGACACGCGCGTGTTCGCGGCGCGCCTGTTGGGGCGGCGCCGCGGCGGCGGTGCCGCCGAAGTGCTGCTCGTTTCGCGCGAGGACGGCGGCACCTGGCGCGCCCTGGTGCGGCCCGGCGCCCGCATCCGGCCCGGCGCCACCCTGGCGCTCGAGGGCGGCGACGGCGTCGAGGTGCTCGCCACGCTCGACGGCGGCCAGCGCCGCGTGCGCCTCGTCGGCGAAGGCGGCGACGACGCGATCGTCGCCCGTCACGGGAAGGTGCCCTTGCCTCCCTACATCGCCCGCGAGCCGGACGAGACGGACCGCGAGCGGTACCAGACGGTGTACGCCGCGAACCCGGGATCGGTCGCGGCCCCCACGGCCGGCCTGCACTTCACCCCGGGCGTGCTGGCCGACCTCGGGCGCCGCGGCGTCGAGGTGGCGCGGCTCACGCTCCACGTGGGCCCCGGCACGTTCCGCCCGGTGACCGCGGCGGATCCGGCGCACCACGCCCTCGATCCCGAGGCCTACGCGCTCCCCGAGGCCACGGCCCGCAGCATCGCGGCCGCGCGCGGGCGGGGCGGCGCCGTGTGGGCCGTGGGCACGACCGCGACGCGGACGCTGGAAGCCTGCGCGGGCCCCGGCGGCACCGTGCGCGCCGGCGCGGGCTGGACGTCGCTCTTCATCCTCCCCGGGCACCGCTTCCGCGTGGTGGACCGGCTGCTCACGAACTTCCACCTGCCGCGCTCGACGCTGTTGATGCTGGTCAGCGCGTTTGCCGGAAGGGAGACGGTGCTGGCGGCGTACCGCGAAGCGATTGCGCAGAGGTACAGGTTCTATTCCTATGGGGACGCGATGGTCGTTCTGTAGGAGATGGCGGTGATCAGATCGGTTGCGAGACGCAAGGACTACTGACCTTCCGAGGTAGCGTGTTCGAATTCGATCTCGTGGCCACCGCCGGCGCGGCTCGCGCGGGCACCTGGCGCCTGCCGCACGGCGTCGTGGAGACGCCCTGCTTCATGCCCGTGGGCACGCAGGGCACCGTGCGCACGCTCTCGCCCCGTGACCTCGAAGCCTGCGGGGCCACGATGGTCCTCGCCAACACGTACCACCTGCACGTGCGGCCCGGGGAGGACGTCGTCGCGCGGCTGGGAGGCCTGCACCGGTTCATGGGCTGGTCCCGGCCGCTCCTGACGGACTCCGGGGGCTTCCAGGTGTTCTCGCTGGAGGGCCGGCGGCAGGTCAGCGAGAACGGCGTCGTGTTCCAGAGCCACGTGGACGGCGCCCGCCGCGAGCTGACGCCCGAGCGGGCCGTCGAGATCCAGTGGGCCTTGGGCGCCGACGTGGCGATGGCGTTCGACCACGTGATCCCCGGCCCCAGCGGTCGCGAGGCGGCGGCCGACGCCGCCGCCCGGACCCTGCGCTGGCTGGCGCGCGCCCGCGACCGGTTCGCCGAGCTGTCGGCCGGCGCCGCCGACCGGCAGACGCTCGTCCCGATCGTCCAGGGCGCCACGTTCGACGACCTGCGCCGGGAGGCGCTCGCGGGCGTGCTCGGGGCCGGCGACTGGCGGGCCGTGGCCGTCGGCGGCCTGTCGGTGGGGGAGCCCAAGCCCCGGATGGACGGGGTCCTGGAAAGCCTGGAGCCCGTGCTCCCGGCCCGGCTTCCCCGTTATCTTATGGGCGTCGGGTTTCCCGAGGACTTCCTCGGCGCCATCGCGCGCGGCATGGATCTGGCCGACTGCGTGGCGCCCACGCGGATGGGGCGGAACGGCGCGGCGTTCACGGACGACGGCCAGGTCAACATCCGCAACGCGCGGCACCGGGAGGACGAGGCTCCGCTCGATCCGGCGTGCGACTGCGAGACGTGCACCACGTTCTCGCGGGGCTATCTGCGGCACCTGTTCGCCGCCGGGGAGCTGCTGGGACTGAGGTTGCTGTCGCAGCACAACGTGCGGTATCTGATCCGGCTCGCCGCACGCGCCCGGGACGCGATCGTGGCCGGGAACTTCGCCGGGTGGAGCCGCGCGTGGCTCGCCCGCTACGGAACCAGGGAGCAGGCGTGAGACTGCCCATACTCGCGATGGTGGGATCGGGACAGCAGAGCGGCGGCGCGATCTCGGTCTTCGTCCTCCAGATCGCGGCCTTCATCGCGATCTTCTACTTCATCCTGATCCGCCCGCAGCGCCAGCAGCAGAAGCGGCACGAGGAGCTGCTCAAGCAGGTCAAGCGCGGCGACGAGATCGTGACCTCGGGCGGCATCGTCGGGGAGGTCGTGCACGTCAAGGACGACCGTGTCACCATCAAGAGCGGCGAGGCGAAGGTGGTGATCGAGCGCCGCGCCATCGCGCGGGTCGTGACGCCGACGGCGCAGGAGGCTCCGGCGTCGTGAGCCTCAAGCAGCTGCACCTCCTCGGCTCGCCCGTGCTGCGGCAGCGCGCCCACGAGGTGGCCGGCGTGGACGAGGGGGTCCGCGCGCTGGTGGCCGACCTGTTCGACACCATGCGGGCGGCGAACGGCGTCGGCCTCGCGTCGAACCAGATCGGCGTGGCCCGCCGCGTGGCCGTCGTGTCGGTCGAGGGCGAGGGGGAGCACGCGCTCGTCAATCCCGTCATCGTCGAGAGCGACGGCAAGCAGGTGGGCGAGGAAGGCTGCCTCTCGATCCCCGACGTCTTCGCCGACGTCGAGCGCGCCGAGCACGTCACGGTCGAGGCGCTCGACCAGAACGGCGTCCGGCGGCGCATCGAGGCCACGGGCATGCTGGCGCGGGCCATCCAGCACGAGATCGACCATCTCGACGGCATCCTGTTTCTCGACCGTGTCGGACCGTTGAAGCGGCGCCGCCTGCTCGCCGACTGGAAGAAGTCGCGCAAGGGCGAGACCGGCTACGTCAAGGACGTGGCGCCGGAGGGTTCGGCCAGGCTGGGCTAGGTAACCCGTGCGGGTCCTTTACTTCGGAACACCCGATTTCGCGGTCCCGTCGCTCCGCGCCCTCGTGGGCGAGGGGTTCGACATCGCGGCCGTGGTGACCCGCCCCGACCGCCCGACGGGCCGCCACCGGTCCAGCGTCTCGGCGTCGGCGGTCAAGACCGCGGCGCTCGCCGAGAGCCTCGCCGTCCTGCAGCCCGAGCGGCCGTCGGCGCCCGACTTCATCGCCGCGGCGCGCACGCTGGAGCCGGAGATCGCGATCGTCGCCGCCTACGGCCACATCCTGCCGACCGCGCTGCTCGAGGTTCCCCGGCTGGGCTCCGTGAACGTGCACGCGTCGCTGCTGCCCGCGCTGCGCGGTGCGGCGCCGATCCAACGCGCCATTCTCGAGGGCTACCCGGAGACCGGCATCACGATCATGCAGATGGACGCCGGCATGGACACCGGCCCCATCCTCCACCAGGTGGCGACGCCCATCGCGGCCGACGAGACGGGCGGCGAGCTGACGGTACGCCTCGCCGAGCTGGGCGCCGAGGCGCTCGTCGAGGCGCTGACGCTGATGGAAGAGACCGGGCTCGCGCCGCGGGCGCAGGACCACGCCAGGGCCACGCTGGCGCCGAAGATCAAGCGCGAGGAGGAGCGGCTCGACTGGAGCTGCCCGGCCGAGTCGGTGGCCCGGAAGATCCGCGCCTTCGACCCCAAGCCGGGCGCCTGGACGACGTGCCGCGCGCGCGAGGTGAAGCTCTTCGGGGCGCGGGCCGAGGGGCCGGCCGGCGAGCCCGGCCGCGTGCTGGAGGCGGGCGACACCCTCACCATCGCGTGCCGCGACGGCGCGGTCACCGTGACGGAGGTCCAGCCCGCGGGCCGCGCGCGCATGGCGGCCCGGGCGTTCGTGAACGGGCGGGGCGTCGCCGCCGGGGACGTGCTGGCGTGATCGCGCGCCTGCCCCGCCTGCACGCCGTCACCGACGACCGCGTCGCCGCCGGCCCCGGCGTGGTGGAGCGCGCGGCCGCGATGGCCGCGGCGGGCGGCCCCGGCCTGGCGGTGCACCTGCGCACCCGCGCGCTCGGGGGCGCCGCGCAGCTCGCGCTGGCCCGGCGGCTCCGCGCGGCGCTGGAGCCGCACGGCAGCTGGCTCGTGGTCAACGACCGGGCGGACGTGGCGCGCGCCGCGGGAGCGAGCGCCCTCGCGCTCGGCCGGACGGGCCTGGCGGTGCGCGATGCGCGGCGCGTGGCGCCGGACCTTCCCGTCGCGCGCTCGGTGCACGGCGCCGCGGAGGCCCGGGCCGCGGAGGCGGACGGCGCCGACTTCCTCGTCGCGGGCTCCGTGTTCGCCACGGCGAGCCACCCCGGCGCCGCGGCCGAGGGGCCGCGGGTCGTGGAAGAGGCGGTCTCCGGCGGCCTCCAGGTGGTGGCGATCGGCGGCCTGACGCCGGGCAACGCCGACGGCGCGCTCCGGGCCGGGGCCTGGGGCGTCGCGGCGATCCGCGCCCTGTGGGACGCGGCCGACCCGGCCGGTGCCGTGCGCGCGTTTCTTGCGGTCCTGCCGGCCGTGGCGCCGCTCGTGGTGACGGTGAACGGCGAATCGCGCGCCGTGCCCGAGGGTACAACGCTGCGCGGACTGTTGGCGCAGCTGGATCTCGACCCGCGCGCGGTGGTGGTGGAGCACAACCGTCGCATCGTGCGGCGGGACGGCCTCGCCGGCGCGGCGCTCGCCGCGGGCGACGTCGTCGAGCTGGTGCATTTCGTAGGCGGGGGCTGACAAGCAGGCGCACAGACGCACAGAGAAGGAAAGGGCCATGGCAACCGCAGTCACCGCATCGGTCGTGCAGGACACGCCGCTGGTCGTGGGCGGCAGGACGTTCCGCTCCCGCCTGCTGGTGGGCACGGGCAAGTACAAGGACAACGCCACCATGGTGCGCGCGCTCGAGGCGTCGGGCGCCGAGGTCGTCACCGTCGCGGTGCGCCGCATCAGCCTCGACCGCACCAAGGAGGAGGGGATCCTCTATCACCTGGATCCCGCGCACTTCTTCCTGCTGGCGAACACGGCCGGCTGCTACACGGCCGAGGACGCGATGCGCTACGCCCGGCTGGCCCGCGAGGCCGGCTTCAACGAGTTCATCAAGCTCGAGGTGATCGGCGACCAGAAGACGCTCCTGCCCGACGTGGCGGGCCTGCTGGAGGCCGCGCGCACGCTGGCGAAGGAAGGCTTCAAGGTGATGGCGTACACCAACGACGACCTGGTGACCGCGCTGCGGCTCGAGGACGCGGGGTGCGCCGCGGTGATGCCGCTCGCCTCGCCGATCGGGTCGGGGCTCGGCCTGCTGAACCCGTACAACATCCGCACCATCAAGTCGCGGCTCGGCGTGCCCGTGGTCGTGGACGCGGGCGTGGGCACCGCGTCGGACGCGTGCGCCACCATGGAGCAGGGCGTGGACGGCCTGCTGATGAACACGGCGCTCGCCGAGGCGCGCGATCCCGTGACGATGGCCCACGCGATGCGCCTCGCGACCGAGGCCGGCCGCGCGGCCTACCTGGCGGGCCGGATGGCCCGCCGCGAAGTGGCGGTTCCGTCGAGTCCGACGGCGGGGATGCTCTCGTAAGGCGGCTGTTCGGAGGTTCGCGCCACTCGGCCGCCAGTGAGGCCGTGCCCGAGCCGCCGGCCGACCGGCGGCCGGGGCCGCTCCGGCGCGTGTCCGTGCTCGTCGGCGGTGTCGCCCTCACCGCGCTCGCGGGCTATCTTGTGGCGGCGCTGCTGATCTTCCCGGCGCCGCTGCTGCCGAACGAGCGGCAGGTGCCGCGGGTGCTGGGCACCACGGTCGAGGACGCGCAGCGGACGTTGACCAAGGCGGGCTTCCGGCCGGAGATCGCCGACTCGGCGCCGCATCCCGTGTACGCGGCCGGCATGGTGACGTGGCAGGATCCCTCGGCGGGCGCGGCCGCGCCGCGCGGCTCCGCCGTCGCGCTCACGGTGAGCGAGGGCACGCCGCGCCGCCTCGTGCCCGACGTGTCGGGGCTCGACCTCGAGCTCGCGCAGCGGCTGCTCACGGCCGTCGGGCTCACGCTCGGCACGGTGGACACGGTGCCCGGCACGCTGCCCGCCGGCGTCGCCGCCAGGACGGACCCGGCCGCCGGAGACAGCATCACCGCGGGCAGCAGCGTGCGCATCCACGTCTCGCGAGGCGTCAAGTGAGCGTCCGCATCGCTCCGAGCATCCTCAGCGCCGATCTCGCCCACCTGATGGACGAGGTCGAGCGCGTGCTCGCGGGCGGCGCCGACCAGATCCACGTGGACGTGATGGACGGGCACTTCGTGCCCAACCTCACCTGGGGCGCGCCGGTCGTGGCCGCGCTGCGGCGCTTCACCGAGGCCCCGCTCGACTGCCACCTGATGGTCGAGCACCCGGAGGCCTACATCGCGCCGTTCGCCGACGCCGGCGCCACGATCCTCACGATCCACGCCGAGGCCACGCCCCATCTCGAGCGCCACGTGGCCGAGATCCGCAGGCACGGGATGCATCCGGGCGTGGCGCTGAACCCGGCTACGCCGCTGGGGGCCGTCGAGGAGGTCGTGGACGAGATCGACCTCCTGCTCGTGATGACCGTCAACCCGGGGTTCGGCGGGCAGGCGTTCTGGGAGCCGGGGCTCGACAAGGTGCACCGCGCGCGCGCGCTGCTGGCCGAGCGCGAGAGCCGGGCCTGGCTCGAGGTGGACGGCGGCGTCGCGCGCGAGACGATCGGCCGCCTCTCCGCGGCGGGTGCCGACACCTTCGTCGCCGGCAACGCCATTTTCACGGTGTCGGACGCCGCCGCCGAGGTGCGGGAGCTGCGGCGCCTGGCCGAAGCCGGTGTCGGCGGGAGGACCGTCAAGTCATGAAGACGCAGTGGATCGCCGTGGCGGTCGTCGTGGTCATCCTGGGCGCGGGCGTGGTGCTCGGCCTCAAGCTCAAGCCGGAGATCTTCCCCGTGGCCGTCGGCTCCACGGCACCCTCGTTCGTCGCGACCGATCTCGCGACCGGGCGGCGCGTGACGCTCGCCGACTTCAAGGGGCAGGTGGTCCTGCTCAACATCTGGGCCACCTGGTGCGAGCCGTGCAAGGTCGAGATGCCCTCGCTCGAGCAGCTGCAGAAGGACATGGGGCCGGCGGGCCTGAAGATCGTCGCGGTCAGCATCGACGAGGGAGGCCCCGACGCCGTGCGGCAGTACGCGCGCGACCTCGGCTTGACGTTCGACATTCTCCACGACCAGTCGGGCCACATCCAGCAGATCTACCAGACCACGGGCGTGCCCGAGAGCTTCATCATCAACCGCGCCGGGACCATCGAGAAGAAGGTCATCGGGGCGACCGACTGGGACGCCACCGTGAACAAGGACCTCGTCCGCCGCCTGCTGGCGCAGGCCGGCTGAGGTGTCCATCCGGGAGGCGCTCGTCCGCCACTGGCCGCTCAAGCTGGCGGCGCTCGCCCTCTCGCTCATCCTGTGGGTGCTGATCGCCCTCGAGGAGCCCGCCACCCACCTCGAGGACATCCGGCTCGACCTCACGCTCGCGCCGACGGCCGCGCTCGCGCAGCCGCTGCCGCCGGTCCAGGCCCTCATCGCGGGTCCGCGCGGCGAGTTCCTCAAGCTGGCGTCCGCGCCGCTCGTGATCCACGCCGCCATCCCCGAATCCGCCGAGGGCATGCACCACCACCTCGTGATCTCGCCGAGCGACGTGGAGCTGCCGCGCAACGTGAAGGTCACCGTGCAGGAGGTCCTGCCTCGCGAGATCGACGTCGTGCTCGACCGGCGCGCGGAGCGCACGGTGCCCGTGGCCGTGCGGGCCATCGTGCAGCCCGAGGCGGGCTACGCGCTCGACGGCCCCCTGACGGTCGCACCCGCCGTGGTGCAGGTGGCGGGCGCGCGCTCGCTGCTCGGGGGCATCGACTCGATCGCCACCCAGTCCCTGCAGCTCCGGAACGTGGCCGGCACGTTCGAGCGGACCGTGCCGCTCGACACGACCGGCCACGCGGTGCTGCGCATCTCCCCCGCGTCCGTCACGCTGTCCGGCAGGACCCGGAAGACGTGAGAGTCCTCGGCATCGAGACGTCGTGCGACGAGACCTCGGCGGCCGTCGTCGCCGGCGATGGGGATGGTGCGCGCGTCGCCTCGTGCGTCATCCTCTCGCAGGACGTGCACGCCGTATACCGCGGCGTGGTGCCCGAGCTCGCCTCTCGCGCCCACCTCGTCGCCATCGGTCCGGTCGTCACGCACGCGCTCGTGGGCGCGGGCATCGGACTCGGCGACGTGGACCTCATCGCCGTCACCGAGGGCCCGGGCCTGATCGGCGCCCTGCTGGTCGGCGTCAGCTACGCGAAGGGCCTCGGCCTCGCGGCCGGACGGCCCCTGGTGGGCGTACACCACCTGGAGGCGCACCTCTTCGGCACCGCGCTCGACGATCCGGCCGCGCTGCCGCCCTTCGTCGGCCTCATCGTCTCGGGCGGGCACTCGCTGCTGCTCGACGTGCCGGCGTGGGGCGACTACCGCCTGCTCGGCGAGACGCGCGACGACGCCGTGGGCGAGGCCTTCGACAAGGTGGCGGCGCTGCTCGAGTTGGGTTACCCGGGCGGTCCCGCCGTCGAGAAGGCCGCGCGCGAGGGCGATCCCGCCCGCCACCGGTTCCCGCGGCCGATGCTCAACGCGCGGCAGCGCCCGGGCGACGGCGACTACTACGATCTGTCGATGAGCGGCCTCAAGACGGCGATGATCCACGCCGTGAAGGCCTCGACGGACCTCGCGGCCGACCGCCCGCACCTCGCGCGCGGATTCCAGGACGCGGTCATCGAGGTGCTCGTGACCAAGACGCTCCGCGCGGTGGAGCAGTGCGGCCGGCGGCGCGTGGTCCTCGGCGGCGGCGTGGCCTGCAATCGGGCGCTGCGCGAGGCGATGGCCGCCGCGCTGCTCGCGCGGGGCGCGACACTCCACGCCCCGTCGCCCCGCCTCTCGACCGACAACGCCGCCATGATCGCCCGTGCCGGGCTGTTCCGCGCCGCCGAGGCCGGCCGCCCGGTGGACGCCGCGGCACGACTCCCATTCCCCGGCCTGGTGCGCGCATGAGCGTCTACCCGCTGCTCTTCCACTTCGGTGGCTTCACCCTCACCGGCTACGGCATCATGATGATGCTCGGATTCCTCGTGGCCGGCTGGATCTACGCGCGCGAGCTCAAGCGCCGCTCTCTCGAGCCGGCCGTGGCCTGGGACACCGTCGTCATCGCCGTCGTGGGCGGGCTCGCCGGCTCCAAGCTGTACTTCGCCATCTCGGTCGGCCGCATCGCCGCCGCCTTCTCCCGCGGCGGCCTCGTCTGGTACGGCGGCCTCGCCGGCGGCACGGCCGCGGTCCTGGCGTACATGTGGCTCAAGCGGCTGCCGATCCGCGCGTGCCTCGACGCCGTGGCCCCCGCGATGGTCGTGGGCTACTTCCTCGGCCGGGTCGGCTGCTTCATGGTCAACGACGACTACGGGCTGCCCTCGCGGCTGCCCTGGGCCGTGGCCTTTCCCCAGGGCTCGCCGCCCTCGACCGCGCGCATCCTGAGCGAGCAGTTCCACGCGACGATCCCCGCGGGCATCGCGCCCGACCAGGTGCTCACCGTCCACCCCACGCAGCTCTACGAGATCGCGCTCAGCTTCGTCGTGTTCTGGCTGCTGTGGCGGCTGCGCGAGCACCGGCACGCCGCCGGCTGGCTGTTCGCGCTCTACCTCGTGCTCTCCAGCCTCGAGCGCATCATCGTCGAGATCTTCCGCGCCAAGGACGACCGGATCTTCGGCGCCATCACCGTCGCACAGGTCTGGAGCGCCGGTCTCGTCGCGGTGGGGCTGCTGTTGATGTGGCGGCTCGCGCGCGCGAAGGAACAAGCGCCTCCGGCGCCCACAGCGGCCGCATGAGCCGTCGAATTTCTATACACTTGTTTAGATGTTTGACAGTGATTTCCTAGACAGTTGGCTTGCCGCCAACGGGGTAATGGCAGGCTAACGTGTTCAGCTACAACGTCTTGAGTTGAAAGTAGCTCTTGGGCACGGCCATTGCCAAGGATAGGGTCGAAGCTGCAGCCGGTGGCGATGGAGTTCCTGAGGGGGGCGTCGCCTCGGTGTCCATGATAGCCTGCCAATTGGCAGGCTATCGTGTTTTCAGGGGGTTCCTTCATCCGCGGCGCCCGCGGCCTGCTCCACCATACGCGCCGCGCGCCACCGCACCACCCACCACACGATCGCCACCACCAGGCTCGCCGCGATGAGTCCCTGCACCGCCAGTGACTGCACGGTCGGGTAGACGCCGAAGAACTCGCTGCGCGGCGCGCCGCGCACCAGCGTCGAGGGGATCAGCGCGCCTTCCTGCAGCTCCTTCACGCCGCTCCCCGCGAAGACGAACGACATGAAGAAGAGGGTCGCGCCCGTCACGGCGAAGAACGGCCGCAACGGGATCCGGATGCCGAAGCGCTCGATGCCGACGTAGACGACGAGCAGCACGACGGCGCCGGACGCGAGCCCCAGCGTGATCGCGGCCGCGCCGCCGGCGCCGCCGCTCACGTAGAGCGCCTTGTAGAAGAGCACCGTCTCGAAACCCTCGCGGTAGACGGCGAGGAACGCGACGGACGCGAGCGCGAGGCTGCGGCCGCTGGCCGCGGCGCGCTCGACCTTCTCGCGCAGGAACCGCTGCCAGACCTCGACCTCCACCTTCGACAGCAGCCAGTACGACACGTAGAACAGGACCGCCGACGCGACCAGCATCACGCCGCCCTCGAGCGCTTCGCGCTGCGCCGCCCCGCCCTCGAGCAGCCACTCCAGCAGCCCCGCCGTCGCGAGGCTGGCGAGGAGCGCGAGCCCCACGCCCCAGCGCACCGAGCGGCGCTGCTCCGTCGAGCCGCTGCGCAGCACCACGGCCATGATGGCCGCCACGATGAGGATCGCCTCGAACCCCTCGCGCACGATGAGGAGGAAGCTCTCCACCAGGAAGCCCCAGGCCGTGCGGCTCCCGCCGAGGACCGCTTCGGCGGAATCCACCGTGCTCGCGAGCACGCCGTAGTCCGCCCCGGCGTCGGCCGCGCCCGTCTCCACCGCCTCGCGCAGCGCGGCGAAGCGACGCTCCGCGCGCGAGGCCAGCGACGCGTCGGCGATCCGGACCTTGCCCTCGACCGCCTCGAACGAGAGGTAGGCGTCGAGCACCCGGCTCGCCGCCGTCCGGTCGCCCTCCCGCGCCCCGCTCATCGCCTGCGCGAGCTGGGCGCGGACCGTCGCGAACGCCACCACGTCGCCGCCCGCCGCGCGCCGCGCGAGACTGTCCGAGAGACTCAGCACCCAGGCGACGGCGTCCCACCGGCCGTCGTGCGAGAGCACGGCGCCGAACGGCGCCATCGCCGTGCCGGGTACGCCGTAGGTGATCCGGCGGTAGTAGTCGAGCGGCGCGACGTGCGCGGCGCCGGCCTCCACCAGGTTCGCGGGCGGCGGATTCAGCCCGACGGCCGCCGGGCCGTCGCCGCGTCCCGCCGTTCCGTGACACTGCGCGCAACGCGTCGCGTAGATGCGGCCACCCGTGGCGAGCGACGGCTCGCGCTGCGGCCCTTCGTCCAGCGCCGAGCCCAGGGCCGCGCCGAGGCCGTGCTCGATCGCCGCGGCGCGCCCGGCCACCGAGTCCGGCGGCGCCTGATCCGCCAGCATCCTGGCCATCGCGCCCAGGTCCCGCAGCGCCGATTCCGCGAGGTTGGCCGGCAGCGAGCGCGCGGCGCGCAACGCCTCGCTCACGAACAGCTTCGCCTCGTCGGCCTCCTCCGGCTGCGTGAAGGCCCCGTGATCCCAGGCGAGAGCGTACTCCTGGGCGGCGAGGTGTACCGTGGCGACGACCCTGCGGGCGGCGTCGCGCGCCGCTGGCGTGAGCGGTTCGGCCTGGAGCGCACTGGCTCGGGCGATGGCGATGGCGAAGACGACGGCGAGGCCTGGGCGGCCCATACGCGACGAAACTCATTCTCAGGGAAAAGGTCGCCGCAACGTAGCCGCACGTTCCGGCTCGGGCAACCTGCTTTATTCGAGTACGACGACTGCTGCGGCGACGCCGCCCGCGTGGGTGAGCGAGAGGTGGCAGCGCGTCGCTCCGAGCTCGGCCATGCGCTCCTGGGCGGGTCCGTGGAAGACGAGGCCGGGGCGCCCGTCGGCGAACCGGCGGACCTCGATGTCCTGCCAGCCGACGCCGGTGGCGCGGCCGTCGCCCGAGAGCGCCTTGTACGCGGCTTCCTTCGCCGCCAGGCGGGCCGCGAGGTGGAGCGACGCGTGGGCGTACTCCGCCGCCCGCTCGCGCTCGGACGCGGTGAAGAGCCGCTTCATGGCGCGCTCTCCGTGCCGCGAGAGCAGCTCCTCGACGCGCGAAGCCGGCACGAGATCGATGCCGACGCCGAGCACGCTCACGGTTCCGTCCGTCCGCCGGTCGGTGCGAGCCGCGGGCCGTCCGCGCCGGCGCCCCACGCCGGCCACGCCGGTGCCTCGCCGCCGAGCGATGCGAGGTTCAGGGCCGGTACGCGCCCGGTCCGCTGCCGGTAGCGCGCGGCGAAATCGAGCAGCCGGTCCGGCAGGAAGTCGGCCCGCGGCACGCCGCTGGCCGTCACGGCCGCCTCGATCGCGGGGGGCGCGCCCTCCACCTCGAGGAGCACGTCCATCCTCGGGTACCACTCGAGCCGGAGCGCGGCGCCCTCGAGGCTGAAGAACTCCACGCACCGGTCGATGGCGTCGGTGACGCAGAAGCCGAGGCGGGCGAGGATCGTCGCCGCCGACGATGCGTCGTCCACCACGACCTGCAGCTCCTCGCGCACCTTGTAGCCGTCCTCGCGGAGCGTGGGGCCCTTCCACGCGAGCTCGGCCTGCCGGCCGGGGCTGCCGGGAGCGGGGCCGAAGGCCCGCACCCGGAGGACGCGGTCTTCCGCCTCGAGCGCCCGCGACGGGACGTCGTACCGCCGGTCCGACATCCGGCCGCGGAACCCGCGCACCGCGCCGCGCGCGTCGAGCCGGGCCTCGAGCGCCGCCGGATCGCCCACCACGGCCTTGAGCTCGACTTCGCGGGCGCTCACGGCTCGAACGCCGCCCCGACGACGGCCTCGGTCTCGGAGAGATCGGCGAACGCGGTGTACGCCCCCGCGGCGATCAGGTCGGGGACCGTGTAGGAGCCCGTCGCGACGGCGATGGCGCGCGCGCCGATGCCGCGGCCGCACGTGACGTCGGCCGGCGTGTCGCCGACGATCACGACGTCGGCCCCCTTGACCTCCGCACCCAACACCTCGCGGACGCGGCGCTGCGCGATGGCCGGCAGCTCCGAGCGCTCCCCGTGGTCGGACCCGTAGGCCCCGACGCGGAAGCGGGCGATGTCGATCCCGGCGGACTTCAGCTTGAGCCGCGCCCCCTCGACCACGTTGCCCGTCAAGAGCCCCACCACGCAGTCCCCGCGGCGCTCGAGCGCCGCGATCAGCTCCAGCACGCCCGGATAGAGCGTGGTGCGGTGTCCGGGCCGCTGCAGCTCCCCGTCGAGGAGCCGCACGTAGGCGTCCAGCACCGCGGCGATCGTCTCGTCCCCGTGGTCGCGCCCCGCGGCGGCCGCCAGCAGCCGCACGATCTCCGGATCGGTTCGCCCGTCGAACCGGAAGCCCGCGGCCGGGCGCTCGATGCCGAGCACCTCGCGCAGCGCGCGATGGATCGCGCGCCGCCCCGCTCCGTCGGTCCAGAGCAGGGTCCCGTCGAGGTCGAAGAGCACGGCTTTCATGAGCGGACCAGCGTCAGAGACCCGAAGATGCCCGCGGCTCCGAGAATCTGCCAGCCGGTGGGGACCTCGCCCAGGAGCGGCCAGGCCGCCGCCAGCGTGACGACCGGCGTGAAGTTGGAGTAGAACGCGGTGCGCGTGGCGCCGAGGCGGGCGACGCCGCGGTACCAGATGAGGTAGGCCAGCACCAGCGCGCCCAGCGACGAGAACACGGTGCCGAGCCATGCCGCCGGCGTGACGGCGCTCCAGTTCTGCGCGAGCGCCGAGGGGACGCAGATCGCCAGCAGGGGGATTGCCCCCAGCCCCATCGTCCACGCGGTGGTCGCCGTCGCGCCGAGCTCGTCCACCAGCGGCTTGGCGAAGATCGTGTACGCGGTCCAGAACACCACGGCGAGGAGCATCAGGACGTCGCCCCACGCCGAGCCCCGGAGCCCCACGTCCGCGCCGCTCCCCGCCACGAGCGCCGCGATGCCGGCCGTGGAGAGCCCGAGGCCCGCGACGTCGCGCCACCGCAGGCGCTCGTGGCCCATCGCGTGGCTCGCCACCGCCGTGAGGACCGGGACCGCCGCCATGATGAGCGCCGCGTTGCCGGCCCGCGTCCGCGCCATCCCCTCGATGTAGCAGAGCTGGTAGAGCGTGTTGCCGAGGACGCCGAGCGCGCACAGGCGCGCCAGCTGCTTCCCCGCGGGCCGCGGGGTGCCGGCCACCCGCGCGACGGCGGCGATCGCGACGGCCGCGAGGAGGAAGCGGACCGCGTTGAACGAGAGCGGCGTGAACACCTCGAACGCCGCCTTGATGACGATGTAGTTGACGCCCCAGATCAGGGTCATCAGGACGAGCAGCCCGTCGGTGCCGGTGAAGCCGGCACGGGGCGCCGGCCGCCCCCCCGGGGCGTCGGGCGCGGCGGAGAGTGAAGGCCCGCTGGTCACGGAACGAACCTAACCGCCCGTGCGGCACCGGCCAATCGCCCGCCGGCACCGCGCTTCGCGGACGCGGCCCGTGGTTTGCGGCATGCCGGAGACGGGCGAACGGGAGGCTCCCTGATCACCGGCACGGTGTTCGACGTCCGACGCTACTCCATCCACGACGGTCCCGGCATCCGGACCACCGTGTTCCTCAAGGGGTGCGCCCTGTCGTGCTGGTGGTGCCACAATCCGGAGAGCCAGGCGGCGCGTCCCGAGGTGGTGCTCCACGAACAGCGCTGCATCCGCTGCGGGGCGTGCGTCGCGGCATGCCCGCACGGCGCCGTCGCGTGGGTGGACGGCGCGCCGCTGACCGACCGGACGAGGTGCGAGGCGTGCGGCACCTGCACCGAGACCTGCTGGGCCGGCGCGCGCGAAGTCGCCGGACGGACGATGAGCGTCGACCAGGTGATGGACGCCGTCGAGCGCGACCGGCCGTTCTACGAGGAATCGGGCGGCGGCCTGACGCTCTCGGGCGGCGAGCCGCTGCGGCAGCCTGCGTTCACCGCGGCCGTGCTGCGGGAGGCGAAGCGGCGCGGCTTCCACACCGCGCTCGACACCTGCGGCCACGCGCCGTGGAGCCAGCTCGAGCGGCTGCGCCGGGACGTGGACCTGTTCCTCTACGATCTCAAGCTCGTGGACGCCGAGCGCCACCGCCGCTACACCGGCGTCGGCAGCACGCGCATCCTCGCGAACCTGCGGGCGCTGTCCCGGCTCGGGCACCGCATCGTGCTGCGCGTCCCCGTGGTGCCCGACGTCACCGACGATCCGGACAACGTCGCCGCCATCTGCGCCGTGGCGGCGGGGCTCCCGCACCTCGCGGGCGTGGACCTCCTTCCCTACCATAGTATCGGCGCAGGCAAGTACCGGCGGCTGGACCGGAAGTACCGGCTGCCCCACACCGACGCGCCGACCCGCCGGCGGATGGACGAGATCGCCTCGACCATGGCCGCGGCGGGCCTGCCGGTCGGCACGGACGGACTCCGATGATCGCTTCGCGCGTAGCCTGTCTCAGGCAGCAGAGCCTGGACGCCAGGCCCGCCATCTCCACCGAGCGGGCGCAGCTCGTCACCGCCTTCTACCGCGACCACGCCGGGGACGAGCCCGCGCCGATCCTGCGCGCCAAGGCCTTCCGCTGGCTGATGGAGCACCAGACCGTCTGGCTCGGCCCCAACGAGCTCGTCGTCGGCGAGAAGGGGCCGGCGCCCAAGGCCACGCCCACGTACCCGGAGCTGTGCTGTCACACGCTCCAGGACCTCGACCTGCTGAACGGCCGCGAGAAGATCCCGTTCGCCGTGAGCCCCTCCTCGCGCGCCGTGTACGAGCGGGAAATCATCCCGTTCTGGCGCGGGCGCTCGATGCGCGAGGCGCTGTTCGCGGCGATGACGCCCGAGTGGAAGGCCGCGTACGACGCCGGCGTGTTCACCGAGTTCATGGAGCAGCGCGCGCCCGGCCACACGGTCCTCGACGACAAGATCTACCGCCGCGGCCTGCTCGACTTCGCGGCCGACGCGCGCGCGCGGCTGGCGCGGCTCGAGGGGGCCGGCCCCGGCGCGGCCGCGCAACGTGCCGAGCTCGAGGCGATGGCGATCTGCGCCGACGCGCTCGTGCGGTTCGCGGCGCGTCACGCCGGGCGGGCACGCGAGCTGGCGGCCGCCGAGCGCGACCCGGTGCGCCGGGCCGAGCTGCAGCGCATCGCCGAGGTCTGCGAGCGCGTCCCCGCGCGGGCGCCGCGCGACTTCTGGGAGGCCATCCAGGCTTACTGGTTCGTCCACCTCGGCGTCACGATCGAGCTCAACACCTGGGACGCCTTCAGTCCCGGGCGGCTCGACCAGCACCTGCTGCCCTTCTACCGGAGCGGCCTCGCCGACGGCTCGCTCACGCGGGAGCGCGCGGAGGAGCTGCTGCAGTGCCTGTGGATCAAGTTCAACAACCAGCCCGCCCCGCCCAAGGTGGGCGTCACGGCCGAGGAGAGCGGCACCTACACCGACTTCGCCCAGGTCAACCTCGGCGGCACCCGGCCGGACGGCGGCGACGGCGTGTCGGACCTGACGATGCTGCTGCTCGACGTGGTCGAGGAGATGCGGCTGCTCCAGCCGAGCGCGTCCATCCAGGTCTGCGCCACGGGCCCGGACGCCTTCATCGAGCGCGCCGCGCGCATCATCGCGACGGGCTTCGGCCAGCCCTCGGTCTTCAACCACGACCTCATCGTCCGCGAGCTGGTGCGGCAGGGCAAACGCCTCGAGGACGCCCGCGCGGGGGGCTCGAGCGGGTGCGTCGAGGTCGGGGCCTTCGGCAAGGAAAACTACAACCTCACCGGCTACTTCAACCTGCCCAAGCTCCTCGAGCTGGCGTTGCACGACGGCGTGGACCCGCGCACCGGCCGCCAGCTCGGTCCCCGGACCGGCGATCCCCGCGCGTTCCGCTCCTTCGACGAGCTGTTCGCCGCCTGGGAAGGCCAGCTGCGCCACTTCGTCGCCGTCAAGACCGCGGGCAACGACGCCGTCGAGCGCCTCTTCGCCGAGCGGATGCCCGCGCCGTTCCTCTCGCTGCTGATCGACGACTGCATCGCCACCGGCCGGGACTACCACGACGGCGGCGCGCGCTACAACACGAGCTACGTGCAGGGCGTGGGCCTCGGCACCGTCACGGACGCCCTGAGCGCCCTCCGCTGTCACGTTTTCGGCGTCCGGGATGTCTCCCTGGAGGCCCTGCTGGGCGCGCTCACGGCGGACTTCGCCGGCCACGAGCGGCTGCGGCAGCTGTTGCTCAACCGGACGCCGCGCTACGGCAACGACGACGGCGCGGCCGACGAGCTGATGGTCCGGGTGTTCGAGGCGTACTTCGCCGCCCTCGACGGGCGGCCCAACGTGCGGGGTGGCGCGTACCACATCAACCTGCTGCCGACCACGGTCCACGTGTACTTCGGCTCGGTGATCGGGGCGACGCCCGACGGACGCCGCGCCGGGACGCCCGTCAGCGAGGGCGTCTCGCCGGTGCAGGGCGCCGACCGGCTGGGTCCCACGGCCGTGCTGCGGTCCGTGGCGAAGATGGACCAGGTGCGCACCGGCGGCACGCTCCTGAACCAGAAGTTCACGCCGGCGCTGCTCGCGGACGACGCGGGCCGGCGCGGCCTGCTCCAGCTCATCCGCACCTACTTCCGCCTCGGCGGCCATCACATCCAGTTCAACGTGGTGGACGCCGAGACGCTGCGCGCCGCGCAGGCGCACCCCGACGAGCACCGGGACCTCATCGTGCGCGTCGCGGGCTACAGCGACTACTTCTGCGACCTCGGCAGGGCCCTCCAGGACGAGATCATCGCGCGGACCGAGCATCAGTCCGTGTGACGCGCGTCACACGGCACCTCGGACGCCTTAACAGGGTATCCGAGGGGCCGTCAGACTGCACGGATCCATGGTGCCGCCACCTCTGGCGGCGCACGCCGTCCGCTTTCGATTGGAGGATGCCACGATGAGAAGCCGCACCGTACTGCGCCTGGCAACCGCGGCGGGCCTGATCGGCCTGTGCGCGTGTAGCGACAGCACGTCGCCCTCGGCCTCGTTGGTCGACCAGACCACGATCACGAGCGACGTCGCCAGCAGCTCCGGCGACGCGATCGCCGCCGACGTGCAGACCATCTCGACCAACGAGTCCTTCGCCGGCCTCGCGGCGCCGAGCGCGGTGTCCGGCGACAGCATCTCCTACACCCGCACCCGCACCTGCTTCGACTCGACCGGCACGTCCGTCACCTGCGGCACCAGCGGCGTGCGGAAGGCGGTGCTGTTCGTATCGTTCTCGTGGTCGCGCAACGACGTCGCCGCGAACGGCGCCACGTTCACCGGCAACGTGAACCGCGTCGCCAACGATACGCTCTTCCGGAACTTCACCGGCGCGACCGAGACGTCGCGCACGCACGACGGCAACTCGCTGGGTTCGGACACGACGACGTTCAGCGGGCCGAACGTGACCCGCACCTACGCCGAAGCCGGCACGGACTCGGTCGAGGCCGTGACCTACGACCTTCCGCGCGCCAGCAACCCGTTCCCCGTCTCCGGCAAGATCGTGCGCAACGTGTCCGTGCACGCGACCTTCCAGAACGCGACGCGGGCCGACACCTCCGACGTGACGCGCCGGGTCGAAGTGGACTTCCCGCCCGACAACCAGGGCAACGTGGTCCTGACGATCAACGGCAAGACGTGCAACCTGAATCTGGTGACCCGTCGCGTGACCAACTGCCAGTAGCACGGCGCAGGTTTCGGAACCGAAAGGCCCGGGCTCGTCCCGGGCCTTTTGCGTTCCGGAGCCCTCCGGCTGCAGACTTGAGCGCGATGACGGCGCCCCCGGACGACCTCGCCACCCGCCTCCAGGCGGCCCTCGGCGCCGGCTACGCGGTCGAGCGCGCGATCGGCCACGGCGGCTTCGCCGCCGTCTACCTGGTGCGCGACCTCTCGCTCAAGCGGCCCCTCGCCCTGAAGGTGCTCGCCCCCGACCTCCTGCTCTCGGCCACGGCGCAGGAACGCTTCCGGCGCGAGGCGGAGACCGTCGCCCAGCTGTCGCACCCCCACATCGTGCCGCTGCACTTCATGGGCAACGCGGGCGACGTGTTCTACCTGGCCATGGAGTACATCGACGGCGAGAGCCTGGCGGACCGGCTCGAGCGCGAGGGGAGCATCCCCGTGGACGAGGCGACCCGCATCATGCGCGAGGTGGCGAGCGCGCTCGAGCTGGCGCACCGGAGGGGGGTGGTGCACCGCGACATCAAGCCGCACAACGTCCTGCTGGAGCGCGAGAGCGGCCGGGCCCTGGTGACCGATTTCGGGATCGCGCGCACGGCCGAGAACTCGTCGCTGACGGCCACGGGGATGGTGGTCGGCACCCCGGCCTACATGAGCCCCGAGCAGGTCGTGGGCGACAAGGTGGATCACCGCGCGGACCTCTACGCGCTGGGCATCGTCGGCTACGAGATGCTCGCCGGCCGGCCGCCCTTCGCCGGGTCCACGCCGACCGAGATCCTGATGAAGCGGGTCGCCACGCCGGCGGAGCCCGTGGAGCGGGCCAGGCCCGACGCCCCGCCGGCCCTCGCCGCCGTGATCAACGCGTGCCTGCAGCAGGACCCCGAGCGCCGCGTCCAGACCGCGGGCGAGATCGTGCGCTCGCTGGGCGGGATCACGCCGGTCTCCGGCGGGCATTCGACCGCCGAGATCGTCAGCGGCCAGCGGCGGGCCCGTCGCCAGCTGTTCCTGACGGTCGGGCCGCTCGTCCTGGTGGTCCTGGCCGCCCTCGCCGTGTGGGCGGTGCGCGGGCGGACGGCGCGGCGCCACCGTCCGGCGGCGCCGGCCGTGCCCGCC
>DATKNX010000192.1:0-4009 GCA_035541085.1 Gemmatimonadales bacterium
GGCGCGGGGCGGCCCGTCGAGCGGCGGGCCCGCGACCCACGTCAGCAGGAGCGGCGCGACCGTCAGCACGCCGAGCGCGTCGCCGCTCCACCACACGAGCCAGAGCAGCGAGTGCTGTTGCGCGGTGCTCTGCCCGGCCCACGCGAGTCCCGCCGTGCCGATGGTGGCGGCGACGGCCGGCGCGAGTAGCGCGCCGAGCCCGACGAGCGCGAGCACGTCCCGCAGCCGGTCGAGCGCCGGCCGCAGCCGCGCCACCCGGGTGAGCAGCATCGCGGCCAGCACCGCCTCGAGCGTGTTGCCCAGGGCGATGACCGCCGCGGCTGCCGGCGGCACGCCCGTCGTGGCGTTGAGCAGGAACGCGCCGAGCCAGATGGCGGGCCACAGCCGCACGCCCCACAGCAGCAGGCCGGCGAGCGCGATGCCCGAGGGCAGCCACACCGACGAGACGACGCGCTGCGCCACGGCGGCCAGGAGCGCCAGCTTCGCGGCCGCGAGGTACGCGCCGCCGAGGAGGACCAGCGAGGCGGGATACGGGAAGGCGAAACGTCGCCTGGCCCTGACCGGTTGTGGGGGCGTCGCGGTCGCGGGTGTGCGATCGACGAGAGCGGGGCTGAGGGCCGTCGCCATGGGAGCGCTAGGCTGGCGGCCGCCCAGGATTGTCCGCGCGGGACGGGTCGCCACGCGATTCGTGTCTCACGGCGCCGGGCCTCCTGTAGGGAATAGTGAGTATTTTACTCCCCATTAATACACACTTCTGTGCGTTTTGGTACAGTAATCCTTAGAGGCGCTGCATCTCGTTGCGGCGCGGTGAGTTGACCGCTCGAAGCACCGGGGGGATATTCCATACATGGATCGCGACGTCAGGATCACCGCCCAGCCGGTGGATGCGAGCCGTTGCCGCTTCGTCGTCAGCGAGACGCTGCTCGAGGGCGCGCGGCACTTCGCCACGGCGCAGGCCGCCGCCGGCTCGCCGCTGGCGGAGGCGCTGTTCGCCGTCGCCGGCGTGACGGAGGTCCTGGTTTCGGGCGGCACGGTCACCGTGACCAAGGACGGTCCCGCGCCCTGGCAGGTAACCGGCAAGGAGATCGGCGCGGCGATCCGGAGGGTGCTGGCGTCGGGCGCGGCGCCCGTGGCGGCCGCCGGGCCGGCGGCGTCGGCGGACGACGACGCGCTCTACGCGCGCGTGGCCGACCTGTTCGAGTCGGACATCAATCCGGCGGTGGCGCGCCACGGCGGGTTCGTCGAGCTGCTCGACGTGCAGGACGGGATCGTGATGCTGCGGATGGGCGGCGGCTGCCAGGGCTGCGGCATGGCGGACGTGACGCTGCGGCAGGGCATCGAGCGCGCGCTGCGCCAGGAAGTGCCCGAGATCGCGGGCATCGTGGACGTGACCGACCACGCGGCGGGCTCCAACCCGTACGTGACCGCATCGAAGAAATAGTGGGCCCCGGCCCGCGCCTTCTTCTCCTCCTTCCCAGCACGACCTACCGGGCTGCGGCGTTCGTCGAAGCCGCGCGCCGGCTCGACGTCGAGCTGACGGTCGCCTCGGACCATCGCAGCGTGTTCGCCTCGCGCCAGCCCGAGCACCTGGCGACCTTCGACTTCGCGCACCCCGCGCGCGCGGCCGAGCAGGCGCGGGCGTTCGCGTCCCGGCACCCGGTCGCGGCCGTGAGCGGCGTGGACGACGACACGGCGGTGCTGGCGGCCACCATCGCCGAAGCGCTCGGCCTGCCCCACAATCCCGTCGCGGCGGCCGTGGCCGCGCGCAACAAGCACCGGCAGCGCGAGCTCTTGCGCGCGGCCGGCTGCCCGGTTCCGGCCTTCAAGCTGCATCGCCTCGACGAGGATCCGCGCACGTTCGCGGCGAAGGTGCCGTACCCGGTGGTCGTGAAGCCGCTCTGCCTGGCGGCGAGCCGCGGCGTGATCCGCGCGGACTCGGCGGACCAGCTCGTGGCGGCGCACGGCGTGCTGCGCGAGATCCTCGGCGGCGGCGACGTGCCCCGGGGAGATGAGGCGGCGCAGTACCTGATCGAGGCCTTCGTGCCGGGGCCGGAGGTCGCGCTGGAAGGCCTGCTGGTCGAGGGGCGCCTGAGGATGCTGGCGCTGTTCGACAAGCCGGACCCGCTCGACGGCCCCTGCTTCGAGGAGACGATCTACGTCACGCCGAGCCGGCTCGAGGCTCCCGTGCAGCAGGCTCTGGCCGAGTGCGCGGAGCGCGCGGCGCTGGCGCTGGGCCTCGTGTCGGGCCCGGTCCACGTGGAGCTGCGCCACAATGCGGCCGGCCCGTGGCTGATCGAGCTGGGCGCGCGGCCCATCGGCGGGCGCTGCAGCGCGGTGCTGCGCTTCGGCGAAGGCCCGGACGCGATGTCGCTCGAGGAGTTGCTGCTCCGGCACGCGCTGGGGCTGCCCGTTCCCACCTACGAGCGGGCGGCCGGGGCCGCGGGCGTGATGATGATCCCGGTGCCGGGCGCCGGCGTGCTGCGGGCCGTGCGGGGCGTCGAGGCGGCGCGCGGCGTGCCCGGCGTCGAGGACGTCGCCATCACGGCCCACGTCGGGCAGACCCTGGTCCCGCTGCCGCGCGGCGCGCAGTATCCGGGGTTCATCTTCGCCCGGGGCACCTCGCCGGCCGGCGTGGAGGCGGCCCTGCGGCGCGCCCACGCGTGCCTCGAGTTCGACGTCGCGAAGGAACGGGACTGACGATGCCGCTGCTGCTGTCGGAGTCCGATCTCGCCCGCGTGCTGGAGCTGCGGGACCTGATCCCCGCGATGCGGGAGGCGCTGCGCCGCTTCTCCGCCGGCGACGTCGTGCAGCCGGTGCGGCCCACGCTCGTGATCGAGCCCGCCGGCGGCTACTACTCGACGATGCCGGCCTACGTGCGCGACGAGCGCGGCGGCGCGCTCGGGATGAAGTCCGTGACCTTCTTCCCCGGCAACGCCGGCGGCCCGCACCCGACCCACCTCGCCACGATCCTGTTGCTCGATCCGGCAACCGGCGCGCCGCTCGCGATCCTCGACGGCCGCCTCGTCACGGAGCTGAGGACCGCGGCCGTGACGGCGGTATCGGTCGAGCTGCTGGCGAAGGCCGGGGCGCGCCGGCTCGCGCTGCTGGGCTCCGGCGTCCAGGCGCGGAGCCACCTGCGCGCGCTGGCGCTGGTGCGGGACCTGGCCGCGGTGAAGGTGTGGTCCCGAACCGCGGCGCACGCCGCGCGGTTCGTGCGCGAGATGGCCGGCACCGTGGGCTGCCCGCTCGAGACGGCCGCGAGCGTGCGCGAGGCGATGCGCGGCGCCGATCTCGTCGTGGCCGTGACGAGCGCCCGCGAGCCCATCACCGACGCCGCCTGGCTCGAACCGGGGATGCACGTCTGCGCCGTCGGCTCCTCGACCGCCGACGTCAGGGAGCTCGACGGCGCCTCGGTGGCCCGCTGCCGCGTCTTCGTGGACTCGCGCGCGTCCGCGGCCGCCGAGTCGGGCGACCTCATCATGGCGCAGCGGGACGGCTTCATCGGCGCCGACCACGTTGTCGCCGAGCTGGGCGAGGTGGCCGCCGGCGCCCCCGGCCGCCGGAGCGACGGCGAGATCACCCTCTTCAAATCGCTGGGCCTGGCGGTCGAGGACGTCGTGGCGGCGCGCCTCGCCTACGAGCGGGCCTGCTCCCTCGGCGCCGGCAGGACCGCGACGCTCTAGGGGGAGGAGCCGGACGGCGGCCGTCGCCGGGGGTGGACGGTGTCCATCCGGTGTGCCGGCGCCCAGCCGGGTGTGGAATTTGCCGTTCGAAATACCATAGAGGCGCGCTCGCCAAAGCCTCCGGCCGAGGGTGCGCCGGGCCCGAGCGCGGGCTATCTTTTGCGCGGACTTCGTTCTCGGGAGGGCGTCCGGTGCCGCAGATCTGGATCGACGGCAAGTTCTACGACAGCGATCAGGCGAAGATCTCCGTCTTCGATCACGGCCTGCTCTACGGCGACGGCGTGTTCGAGGGCATCCGGGCGTACAACGGCCGGATCTTCCGCTTG
>DATKNX010000193.1:0-6253 GCA_035541085.1 Gemmatimonadales bacterium
ACGAGGGGGAAGCTGATGGACGCCGAGGGTGGGAGCGGCAAGGCCCGCACGTTCGGGGCGGGCCTGATCCTGGGGGCGCTGGTGGGGGCCGGCCTGGCCCTGCTGCTGGCGCCGCAATCGGGCGCCGAGACGCGGCGCGAGCTGGCCCGGCGCGCGCGCCGGCTCGCGGACGAAACCCGCGACCGCTACGACGAGGCCAAGCGGCGCATCCGCCGCGCCCGCGACGCGCGGGCGCACGTCAAGGACGAGGCTAGCGCCGAGTGATCTTCGCGAGCAGCGCGGCGGCCTGCGCCTTGTACGTCGAGTCGCCCGAGTCGCACCCCAGCGGGAGCCGCGCCACCTCCTCGAGGTGCGGCTGCGCCTCGGCCTGGCGGTCGTCGTCCACCAGCGCCTCGGCGAGGTCCAGGTGATGGTAGATGTTCTGCGGGTTGATCTGGATCGCGCGGCCGAAGTACGCGAACGAGCTGTCCCACGACGCCGCGTTGAAGATCGAGGCCCCGAGGAACGTCCGCGCGAAGAACTTCGTCAGCCCCGGCAGCCGCATGATCTCCGCGTTCCAGCGGCCCAGCACGTGCAGCGCGCCGTCGTGCCGCGGGTCGAGCGCGACGGCCCGGAGCGCCGCGTCGCGCACCACGCGCGCGGACTTCACCCGCTCGTGCGCGCTCTTGGTGAGCGCCACGCGCCCGGCGGCCACAGCCACCATGTAGTGCCCGTCCGCGCCCATCGAGTCCACGCGCACCGCGCGCTGCGCGAAGGCCAGCGCCTCGGCGTAGACCGAGTCGCGCGCGTCGCGCTTGGCGTCGGGCATCAGCTTGCCGATGTCGGTCAGCTCGCGCGACGCCTTCCAGTTGGCCTCGTAGTTGAGCGAGTCGAGGGCCAGCGCCTCGCGGTAGTGCGCGAGCGCCGCCTGGGAGTTGCGCTCGCAGCGCGCGGCGTCGCCCGCGGCGATGTGCTCCGCGAGCGTCTGCGCGGCGGCGGGCGCCGCACCGAGCAGCAGGGCGGCGAACGTGAGGGACGCGGCGAGCGGCAGCGGGCGCATGGAAGAATCTCCGGCGCGGTGAGGGTGGCCTAATGTTTGTCCCCGGACTCATCGAGCGCAAGCGCGACGGCGGCGCCCTCGCGGCGGCCGAGTGGCGCGAGCTCCTGACCGCCTACCAGGCCGGCACCGTCCCCGACTACCAGATCAGCGCGCTGCTGATGGCGTGCTTCCTCAAGGGCCTCACGCGCGAGGAGACCGCGGGCCTGCTGGACGGCATGATGGCCTCCGGCAGCCGGCTCGACTTCGGCGGCCTCGGCCGGCCCGTGCTCGACAAGCACTCCACCGGCGGCGTCGGCGACAAGGTCTCCCTGATCCTCGCGCCGCTCGTCGCCGCGTGCGGCGTCGCCGTGCCGATGATGAGCGGCCGCGGCCTCGGCCACACCGGCGGCACGCTCGACAAGCTGGAGAGCATCCCGGGCTTCCGCACCGACCTCTCGCTCGAGCAGACGCGGGCGCAGGTCGAGAGAATCGGCTGCGCGATGATCGGCCAGACGCCCGAGATCGCGCCCGTGGACAAGAAGCTCTACGCGCTGCGCGACGTGACCGCGACGGTCGAGTGCGTGCCGCTGATCGCCGCGAGCATCATGTCGAAGAAGCTGGCCGAGGGGCTGAACGGGCTCGTGCTCGACGTGAAGCAGGGGAGCGGCGCCTTCATCACCGACGCCGAGCGCTCGATGACCCTCGCGAAGACGATGATCGAGCTGGGCGAGGACCGCGGCTGCCCCACGGTCGCGCTGCTGACGGCGATGGACCGGCCCCTGGGCCGCGCGTGCGGCAACGCGCTCGAGGCCGAGGAGGCGATCATGGGCCTGAGGGGCGAGGGGCCGCAGGACCTGCACGAGGTCACGATCGCCGAGAGCGTCGAGATGCTCGTGCTCGCCGGCGAGAAGGACCGCGCCAGGGCGAAGCAGCGGCTGGAGGACGCCCTCAAGAGCGGCAAGGCGGCCGAGACGTTCCAGAAGATCATCGAGGCGCAGGGCGGCAACCCCGCCGTGGTGGACGATCCGGCGCTGCTGCCGCAGGCCGAGGCCGTGGAGGTGTACTACGCGCGCGCGACCGGCACGATCCTCCGGGTGGAGCCGCGGGCCATCGGCCGCGCCGTCGTCGAGATGGGCGGCGGGCGCCGGAAGGTGGAGGACGCGGTGGATCCGACGGTGGGCTTCGTGATCACCGCGCGCCCGGGCCAGAAGGTGCACACCTCCGAGCCGCTGGCCTCGATCTTCGCGCACGACGCCGCGGGCATCGAGCTCGGACGGAAGGCGCTGGACGCCGCGATCGAGATCGGGGAGGGGAAGGCGACGGCGCTGCCGCTGCTGCAGGCCCGGGTGACCGCGAAGGGAGTGGAACAGCTGGCGGGGAGGTGATGAGGTGATGACGGGTACGAGCCCATCATCACTTCATCGCCCCATCACTTCATCACCTCTCCGCTCTTTCTCCGGTCCAGGACTTCCCGCACCTTCAGCGCCAGCACGTCCGGCGAAAACGGCTTCTGCAGGTACGGCATTCCCTCTTCCAGCACCCCTCGCCGCACCACCGCGTCGTCGGTGTAGCCCGACATGAACAGGACGCGCAGCGCGGGGTGCCGCGCGGCCAGCGCCTGCGCCAGCTCCCGCCCCGTCATCCCCGGCATCACGATGTCCGTCAGGAGCAGGTCCACCTTGCCGTCCACGCTCGCGGCCAGCTCGAGCGCCGACGGCCCGTCGTTCGCGCGCATCACGCGATAGCCGCGCAGGCCCAGCGTCTCCGCCACCACGTCGCGCACGGCGCGGTCGTCCTCCGCGACGAGCACCGTCTCGTGGCCGCGGACGGCGAGCGGCGCGGGCTGCGCCGCGCGCGGCGCCTCGGCCACCACGTCCACGCGCGGCAGGTAGATCCGGAACGTGGCGCCGCGGCCCGCTTCGCTCTCGACGATGACGTGGCCGCCGCTCTGGCTGACGATCCCGTGCACCGTCGCGAGGCCCAGCCCCGTGCCCTTGCCGACCTCCTTGGTGGTGAAGAAGGGCTCGAAGACGTGCGCCGCGGTCTCGGCGTCCATCCCCGTGCCGGTGTCGCTCACCGTCACGAGCACGTAGGCGCCGGGCGCCAGCTCGGCGTGGCGCCGGGCGTCGTCCGCCGTCAGCACGACGTTCGCGGTCTCGATGGTGAGGCGGCCGCCGTGGGGCATCGCGTCGCGCGCGTTGACCGCGAGGTTCAGGATCACCTGCTCGATTTGGCCGGGGTCCGCGCGCACGGCCCACAGCGCCGCGCCGGGCGCGAACTCCAGCGCGACGTCCTCGCCGATGAGGCGGCGCAGCATCTTCTCCAGCCCGCGCACGACCTCGTTGAGGTCCAGGATCCGCGGCTGCAGGACCTGCTTGCGGCTGAAGGCGAGGAGCTGGCCCGTGAGCGCGGCGGCGCGCTGCGCGGCGGACCGGATCTCCTCCAGGTCGGCGCGCCGGGGATCCTGGCCGCGGAAGTCCTCGAGCAGCAGCTCGGTGTAGCCGGTGATGGCGGTGAGGATGTTGTTGAAGTCGTGGGCCACGCCGCCGGCGAGCCGGCCCACGGCCTCGAGGCGCTGCGCCTGCCGGAACTGCTCCTCGAGGCTCTTGAGCGCCTCGGCCGAGCGCCGCTGCTCGCTCACGTCGCGCACCACGCCGAGGATCAGGGGCGGGTCGCCCGAGCGGATCTCGCTCACCGAGAGCAGCACGGGGATCGTCTCGCCGCTCTTGCGGCGCCCGAGGACGTCGAGGCTTCGCACGTGGCCGGTCGCCTTGAGCTCGGCGAGCATCCGCGCGCGGTCGTCCGGGTTCGCGTACAGCCCGAGCTGGAGCGAGGTGCGGCCGATGACCTCGTCGCGGTCCCAGCCGAAGACGTCCTTGAAGCGGTCGTTGACCTCGAGGATCCGGCCCTCGTCGCGCGTCGCGAGGTAGTGGGCGTCGGGCACGGTCATGAAGGCCGCGCGGAAGCGCGCCTCGCTTGCCTCGAGGGCCAGCTCGGCCTCGAGGCGGTCGGTGACGTCCTCGAAGGTCGAGAGCAGGACGGCCTGCCCGTCCATCTCGATGCGCTGGTTGGAGCCGCGCACCTCGCGGATCCGGCCGTCCTTGGCGCGCAGCTGCTGCACGTTCGGGCTCGCCCCGCCGCGCTCGGTCACCGTGCGGACCAGGCGCGCGCGGTGCTCCGGGTCCACCCAGAGGTTCAGATCGAAGCTGGTGCGCCCCACGACCTCCTCGCGCGTGAAGCCGAGCAGCTGCAGCAGCTGGTCGTTGACGGCGATGAAACGCCCCGTGGCCAGCTCGCTCAACGAGATGGCGACGGGGGCCATCTGGAAGATCTTCGCGAAGTTCTCCTGGCTGCGCCGCAGCGCGTCCACCTCGGGCCGGGTGCGCAGCACGGCGGTCATCTCGTTGAAGTGAGCGGTGAGGCGCCCCAGCTCGTCCGCGCGGCGCACCGGCAGCGACGCGTCGAGATCGCCCTCCGCCACGCGCGCGAGGCCGCGGTCCAGGACCGCGAGCGGCGCGTAGAGGCGGCGCTGCAGCACGAGCAGCGCGACGCCCACGAGGAGCGCGCCGAGGATCACCCACACGCCCATCCCCTGCGCCACGTTGCCGGCCCTGAGCCCCAGCACGCGCTCGCGGCCGGCCAGGTCCGCCAGGCCCGCGCGCTGCGCGTCGGCCAGCTGCGCCCCCAGCGTATTGCCGGCGGTGTCGGCCCGCGAGGCCCACGCCGCCGCCGCGCGCGGGTCGCCGGCCTCGAGATCGGCCAGGGCCTCCAGGAGCATCCCCGCGGTGCGCGACTCCGCGCCCGCCGCGTTGGCGAGCGAGACGCGCATCGCCGGCGGGATGTTCGTCAGCAGGGCGCTGGCCTGCAGGCCCGCCGACTGCCGGGCGAGCGTCGTCAGCGTCGCGCCGATCGAATCCAGGCGCTGCCGGTCGGCCGCGGTCACGGCGCGGCCGGCGGTGAGGTGCTCGACCGTCCCGAACGCCGCGCGCAGCGTGCGCGTGCGCGCGCCGAGCGAGTCGTACTCCGTGGCGAGCGCGACCGCGCGGGCCTCCAGCGTCCTCGCCACGGGCTGCAGCACCAGCAGCACGTAGGCGCCCAGCAGGGTCACGTAGAGCCCCGCGCCCGCCGCCATCAGCAGCAGCAGCGCGCGCACGCTCGTGGGCCGCCGGCCGGCCGCGCTCACCGGCCCCGCTCCGGCCAGTCGACGGCGGCGGCGGCGCCGCCCGCGGCCTGCATCATCCGCAGGTTGACGCGCCGGTCCGGCGCGAAGGAGATGGGGCCCGTGACGCCGTCGAACGGCGGGTGCGTCGTGCCCAGCGCGCCGAGCCAGCGCCGCACCGCTTCCGGGCGCGGGCCGGCTTCGCGCACCGCCTCGGCCGCCACCATGATGGCGTCGTAGAACATCGCGTCGGCCGGCGACGGAGTCCGGTGGGCCGTGCGCTGGAACCGCTCGGCGAAGTCGCGCGAGCGCGGGTCGGCGCTCGCCGGGTCCCACCACGCGACGGCGTACACGTCCGCGGCGGCGGCGCCCGCGCTCGCGAAGAACGGCGCGTCGAGCTGCACGCCGTCGCCCGCGACGACCGGGACGTTCCGCAACCGGGCGCGCAGGGCGCGGAGGATCCGCGCGGCCTCGGGTGACCGCGCTGCGACGACCACCGCGTCGGGCACGGTGCGCCGCAGCGACTCGTCCACCCGGCGCGGGAAGTCGGCGGTCTCGATCACGCCCACCTGGTCCGCGGGCGTCACGCCGCGCCCGAGCAGGGCGCGCACCACGCCGTCCCTGAGGCTCAGGCCGTACTCGTCGGAGTCGAGATAGAAGAGCGTGACGCGCCGCGCGCCGAGGCGCTCGAGGACGAAGCGCGCGATGAACGCGCCCTCGACGGCGCTCTTGGGCGCGAGCTGGAACACCCACGGCGGCCGGTCCAGCGAGTCGCTGGTCGCCGTCGCGGCGATGAGCGGAATGCCGGCCTCGGCGTAGACCGGCGCGACGAGCAGGGTCGCGAGGCTGCTCTGGGGTCCCACGGCCGCCGCCAGGCGGGGCGTGGTGACGACCGACTCGGCGTACGCGACGTCACCCGCGTAGCCGCGCGCGAACGGGACGTCGGGCGCGGTCGCGCCGGGCAGCTCCGCGACGCGCGAAGCGCCCCAGGCGTCGATCGCCGCCTGCGCCACGAGGCCGAGAGCTCGGCCGACGAACGGAGCGGGGTAGGCGATGCGGGCCGGGCCGGCGGACCG
>DATKNX010000194.1:0-4205 GCA_035541085.1 Gemmatimonadales bacterium
TGCTGGTGGCCGACAACACTCTATGGAAAGGGCGCGTGACGGACGGCCCGGTGAGCGCGCGGCGCGACCCGGCGACCGCGGCGGTGCGGGCGTTCAACCGCCGCGCCTTCGGCGCCGGCCGGCGCGGCTTCGCGACGCTGATCCCCCTCAGGGACGGCGTGACGGTGCTGGTGAAGCGGTAGCGACGGCTAGGAGCGGCTCGACAGGCGCGCCACGGCCCGCTGCGCCTCGGCGAGGAGCGGCCGCAGGCCGGGATCGCAGTCGCGCCACAGCTCGGTCACGCGGCGGTAGAAGCGCAGGGCATCCGCGCTCCGGCCGAGGCGCTCGCTGATCTCGGCCTGGCGGAGGTACGCCGGCGCGAGGTAGCCGATGTCGTAGCCCGACGGCTCCGGGAACGAGCCGTACCAGCGCAGGGCCTCGTCGTCCCGTCCCGCCGCATGGAGCAGCTCCGCGTGGAGGAACCGCTCGTGCGCTCCGGCGTGGACCGTGCCGGTCATGATCGGCGCGCGGCTGCCGAAGTGCACCTGCTGGATCTGCTCCAGCGCCTGCCGGACCGCGCCCGCCGCGAACGCCATCTCGGCCCGCACGCTGTGCGCGAGGTCGCCGGCCAGATCGCTGTCGCCCGTCGGGTGGGGCATGCGGTCGAGCCGCTCCGCCCAGCCTCGCGCCCCGGCCGTGTCGCCGAGCCGCACGCTGACGATGCCGAGCAGGTAGGTGCGCAAGGCCGGTAGCTCGCCGATGCTCCACTGGAAATTGGACTGGCCGGCGGTCGTGGCCGCGTGAAGTTGCCACGCGAGCAGCGCCTCGCGCACGGTCGCCAGCTGCTGGCCGGACGCCGGCGTCAGGCGCTCGGTCGCGTCGCGCGCCAGGATTTCCATCGCCCAGTCCGGCTCGACGGAGGCGAGCGCCGCAAGCCGCGCGCGGGCCTCGGACCAGCGGCCCTCCGCGAAGGCCAGATCGGCGGCGAAGGCGCGGCCCCGCCTCGTGTAGAAGAGCGTACGCTTCGGCTCGGCGAACAGCGGGACCAGGCGCTCGGCGCCCCGGAGGTCCTGGGCGAAGGCCGCCACGCTGCGTGCGGTGGCATCCAGGGCGAGGTCGCCGGCGTGCGCGAGCTGTGTCAGCGACGCCGCCTCGGCCGCGGAATCGCGAGAGACGAACGCGAGGAGCGATTGCACCTCGACGGCACGATCGGCCTCGGGATGGCGCGCGAGGTACGCGCGGACGAGCGTATCGAGGTCGGCCGTCCGGTCCAGCGCGGCGATCCGCACCAGGTGGAGCAGGGCGTTGGGATTGCCCGGATCCAGCTCCAGGACCCGCGTGAACGGTTCCCGCGCGTCCGTCAGCGAGCGCCCCTGGACGTAGGTGAGGTGAAAGCGCGTCTCTCCCAGGTAGTACCACGCGTCGACGTCGTCCGGGTGCTGGGTGACCGAGACGTTGTAGACGTGCTCGGCGTTCCGGTCGTCCAGCCGGCCGTACAACCAGAGGCCGAACAGGAGGTTCTGGTCGCGCGGCGCCAGCGCCGTGGCATGCGCCCGCGCATGGTCCACCGCCTCCCGAATCGAGCCCCCGTTCCAGTCGCGCACGATGGCCAGCCGGTACCACGCGAGGGCGAAGGCGGTGTCGAGGCGCGTGGCGCTTTCGAAAGCGTCGGCGGCCGCCTGGTAGCGGCCGTCACGGTACGCGCGCTCCCCGTCCACGTAGGCGCGCAGAGCCGGGAGCGACGTGGTGGTGGCTGCAGCCACACGGGCCAGGCGCTCGCTCGCGCCGCTCAGGCGGCCCGCGAGCAGCTGCTCGGCGAGGGCATCCACGGAGCGGAAGAGGGAGCTTGAGTCGGCGTCGGCCGCGGCGTGCGCGAGGGCCGTGCCCTTCACGCCGTCGTACAGCGACGCGTCGAGGTGGAGGCGGCCCGCGGCCACGACGACCTCGCCGAGCACGTACAGGCGTGCTCCGAGGCGCCGGCTGATCGCCCAGGCGCGGCGCGGGGCCATGGTTCCCAGCGGCTCTCGTTCAGCGGCGGCCAGGACGGCGTGCGGGTCTATCGTCCTCAGGCCTCCGGCGCCGTCCAGCCTGGTATCGAGCAGAGCCACCATCGCGTCGCGCAGGTACGCGGCCGAGGGATCTCCCCGCACGGTGAACGGGAAGGTGGCCAGGGCGTTGTCATCCACGGCCACGCTACCCGCCGCCCGCATCCGCCAGATGCTCACCGCGGCGACCGCCGTCAGCAGGGCCACGACGGCGAGCACCGCCGCGCGCGGCGGCCACCACGCGCCTCGCGGCGGGACGGCCGCAGGCGCGACCGGCACCGCCACGACCTGTGGCGGCTGCGTGGCCGGCGCGGCGACCGGCTCTCCCACCGTGCCGGCCACCGTCTCGCGCCGGCGCCGCATCGCCTCCACCAGCCGCCGCGTCTCGGGTGCGGGCGTGGTCTCGAGCTCCCCCGCGAGGCGCCGCTCGTACTCGCGGTAGGCCACGAGGGCGCCGGCGCCGTCGCCCGCGCGCTCGAGCACCGTCAGCAGCGCCCGCACGTCCGCCTCGTCGTCCGGCTGCATCGCGAGTGCGCGCCGCGCGGCGCGCGCGGCGGCATCGTGCTCGCCACGCGCTTGCGTCCGGTCGGCGAGCGTGCGCAGCGCCGCGAGCGCCCGGGCGCGCAGGGCGCGCCGCTGGTCGTCCAGCCAGTGCTCCAGCCCCGGCGTGCCCGCGACGGCCAGGGACGGGCAGAACTCGCCGCGGTAGAGGTCGAGCGCCAGGTCCAGATCGCCGCGCTCCACGGCGGCGGCGAACGCCGTCGCGTCGCACCACAGCCGCTCGGCGTCCACGCCGATGCGGTGCGGACCCTCGCTCTCGATCACGCCCGGCCCGAGCGACTGCCGCAGGTGATGGAGCGCCTGGGAGAGCGCGTTGCGGGCGTGCGCCTCGTCCGACTCCGGCCAGAACAGCGCGAGGATCCGGTCGCGCGCCACCGGACTGCGCGCGCTCTCGACGGCGAGGTACGCCAGGAGGGCGGCGCGCTTGGGCTGCGCGAGCACGTCCCGCACCGGATGACCGTGGCGATCGCGCAGGTCCACCGCACCCAGCGTCGTCAGCCTAAGCATCGATCTCCCATGAAGTTGCGACTCTTATTCTGCAGGTAAGGCCCCGCTAGAAAGCCGGCTAAGCACCGCCGCCTATGCTGCTCAGAGTTACCGCGCGGCCGGGGCGCCGACAAGCCTCGCGCGGTGGCGCAACAGCGGAGCGCGCGTGCGACTGCCTCGTTCGTCCGAGGGGATGCGAGTGGAGAGCGCGACGCCGCCGGCAACGCGGCGGCACGCGGAGCCGGCCGGACCGCTGTTCGGCGGCTGGTCCGCCACGCGCTGGGAGTACCGCAGCGCGGGCGAGCCCGAGCGGACGGTGGACGTGGTGACGGACCTGCGCGGGACCGTCACGCTGAGCCTGACGGCCACGGCGTTCATCCTCGCGGCCGACGTGCCGGGCCGCGGCCAGCACAGCGTCTCGGGGACGTGCGAGGTCCTGGGCGGCGAGCTGCTGCTCACGCGCGAGGGAGCGTCGCTCCCGGAGCGGCTCGCGTTCCGCCAGGCCGGAGACACGCTGTCGCTGCGCTCCACGGCCTCGGCCTGGGACTTCGAGAGGGACGGCAGGGAGCAGGCCGCGGCGTTCGTGGCGGTGCTGGTGCGGCTCTGAGATCTGGTTCGCGTCGTTGCGGTGGTTACGTCACATCACACCATGAGGAGGAGTCCGATGATGCGCAGCGTGTATCGGCTGGCGGCGTTCGCCGCACTGGCGGGCGCGGCGGCCTGCCACAAGGACAGCACCGGCCCGAGCGGCGGGGGCGGCGACGCCAATCTGGGCAGCTACTACGGCGTGTTCGGCGCCTCGACCGGGAGCGCCAGCGTCGGCGGCACGGTGGTCATCGTGATCGTCGCGTCGGGAGCGAGCGGGACGCTCACGCCGGAGGGAGCGGCGGGCATCGCCCTGACGGGCAGCTACAACTCGGGCACCGGGGCCGTCGCGGTGTCCGGTGGCGGCCATTCGCTCACCGGGACCATCACGAGCGGCGAGCTCGACGGCACCTACGCCGGCCCGGGCGGGGCGGGCTCGTTCGGGACGCACAAGGGCGCGAGCCCCAGCGACGTAGTGCTGTTCTGCGGCAGCTACGACGGCGACGCCTCGGGCGTGTGGAACCTCGCCAAGACGGGCAACTCCCTGGT
>DATKNX010000195.1:0-4467 GCA_035541085.1 Gemmatimonadales bacterium
GGCGGCCCGGAAGCCGACGCCGGCGACCGCGGACGCGCTCGTGCGCCTGCGCGGCGCGCCCGTCCCGGCGGGGACGATCATCGGCTCCGCCCGCAGCACGAACGGCGTCCGCGCGAGCGCCCCGCGGCAGAGCGCGACGGCGGCGGGTGCCGGCTCAGCGGCATCCGCCCGCTCCGCGGCGCTCGCGAGCACGACGACCGGGACCCTGGCGCCGATCTTCGCGATCACCACGGCGGGGCCGAGCGCGAGCAGCGCCGCGGCCAGGAGCGACGTCGCGAACAGGCCGCAGGCGCGGGCAAACCGGAGTTGCGGTGTCGGGATGGGGATGGACGCGTCGAGCGGCAGGCCCCGGCCAGCAATGGGGCAGTTGGGTGGGAAGCACAGGTCCAGCGTCTGCCGCCGAGCCGCCATCCGACCACCGTGTGAGACGCTGGGAAGCGTCGCAAATTCCGCACCGACGGGAAGAAAGCCTCGGTGCACCGTCGGCTCGGCGGTCGGACGCTTGCGGCAGTGCAGCGCGCGTGTTTCTTAGGGGCCCATGACGCCGGCGGCCCGCATGGGGGCGCTGTTCATGGTGGCGGCGCTGGCGTTCTACACGGCCGGCGTGTGGAGCGAGCGCCTGGCGGCCCGCCTCAAGCCGTGGCACGTGGCGATGTTCTGGCTGGGTCTCGCCTGCGACTCCATCGGCACCGACCGGATGCGGCAGCTGGCGGGCAGCCTGCGGCTCAGCTTCCACGGCGTCACGGGCGGGACCGCGCTGGTGCTGATGCTGGCCCACGCCGTGTGGGCCACCGCCGTCCTGGCGCGCGGCAGCGAGCGGGCCATCCGCACGTTCCACCGGGTGAGCGTGGTGGTGTGGGCGGTGTGGCTGGTGCCGTTCGTGAGCGGCGCACTCCTCGTCTAGGGAAGGACCCATGGACAACTGGACGCGACGTGACGTGGTGAAGACGGGCATCGCCTCCCTGGGCGCGCTCGCGCTGCCGGTGCCGGCGACGGGCGCGACGTCCGGCGAGGGCGAGGCGGTCGCGGCGCCCGTCCTCGGGGCCGCGGGCGCAGGCCGCGAGCGGCTATCGATGGACCGCGGCTGGCGCTTCCACCTCGGCCACGCCAACGACCAGGCCCAGGACTTCGGCTTCGGCCGCGAGGAGGAGTTCGCCAAGACCGGCGGCTTCATGAGCGGGCCCTCGAAGCCGGACTTCGACGTCGGCGGCTGGCGCACCGTGGACCTGCCGCACGACTGGGTCGTGGAGCTGCCCTTCCAGAACGACGAGGCGCTCTACGGCCAGGGCTTCAAGCCGGTCGGCCGCGACTACCCGGCGACGAGCATCGGGTGGTACCGCCGCACGTTCGACCTGCCCGCGAGCGACCACGGCCGCCGCGTGAGCCTCGAGTTCGACGGCGTGTTCCGCGACAGCGTCGTCGCCCTCAACGGCGTCTTCCTCGGCCGCAACCTCAGCGGCTACGCACCGTTCAGCTTCGACGTCACCGACTTCGTCAACTACGGCGGCACGAACGTGCTGCTGGTGCGGTGCGACGCGACCGAGCACGAGGGCTGGTTCTACGAGGGCGCGGGCATCTACCGCCACGTGTGGCTGGTGAAGACGGCGCCCGTGCACGTCGCGCAGTGGGGCGCGTACGTCACGGCCGCCGTGAAGGGCAACGTCGCGACGCTCACCATCACCACGCAGGTGGTGAACGAGTCGGACGCCGCGCCGGTGTGCCGGGTGCGCTCGATCGTCACCGACCCGGCGGGCAAGGTGGTCGCGACCACGACGTCGCCGCCGGTCGGGCTCCCGGCCTGGACGGGCCGCCTGCTCACCGAGAGCGCGGCCGTCCGCGCGCCGAAGCTCTGGTCGGTCGAGACGCCGCAGCTCTACCGCCTCACCACGGTGCTCGAGGCGGGCGGCGCCGAGGTGGACCGCGGCGAGACGCCGTTCGGCATCCGCACCATCCGGTTCGATCCCGACCGGGGCTTCCTCCTCAACGGCGAGCGCGTCGAGCTCAAGGGCACCTGCAACCACCAGGACCACGCGGGCGTGGGCGCCGCGCTGCCGGACGCGCTGCAGGCCTACCGCATCCGCCGGCTCAAGGCGATGGGCAGCAACGCCTACCGCACCTCGCACAATCCACCCACGCCGGAGCTGCTCGACGCCTGCGACCGGCTCGGGATGCTGGTGCTGGACGAGACGCGGATGATGTCGTCGACCGAGCAGGGGCTCGGCCAGATCACGCGGATGATCCGCCGCGACCGCCACCATCCCTGCATCGTCGCGTGGTCCATCGGCAACGAGGAGTGGCTGGTGCAGGGCAGCGAGCACGGCGCGCTGATCGCCGCGGCGATGAAGCGCGTGGCGCGGCAGCTCGATCCGTCGCGGCCCATCACCGAGGCGATGAACGGCGACTGGGGCAAGGGGCTCACCAACGTCGTGGACGTGCAGGGATTCAACTACGTGCACGCCGACATCGACCGGTTCCACGCGGACCACCCGCACCTGCCCTCGATGGGCACCGAGACGGCGAGCACGGTCTCGACGCGCGGCATCTACGCCAACGACCCGGCGCGCGGCTACGTGAGCGCCTACGACGTCAACTTCCCGCCGTGGGCCGCGACGGCCGAGCACTGGTGGAGCTACTACGACGCGCGACAGTACCTGGCCGGCGGGTTCGCGTGGACGGGGTTCGACTACCGCGGCGAGCCGACGCCGTACAAGTGGCCGTGCATCAACTCGCACTTCGGCATCCTGGACACCTGCGGCTTCGCGAAGGACAACTTCTACTACTACCAGGCGTGGTGGGGCTCCGAGCCGGTGCTGCACCTCTTCCCGCACTGGAACTGGGCCGGGAAGGAAGGCCAGGAGATCGAGGTCTGGGTGCACAGCAACCTCGAGCGCGTCGAGCTGTTCCTGAACGGCACCAGCCTCGGCGCGCAGGACGTCACGCGCGACACGCACCTGGCGTGGAAGGTGCCGTACGCCGCGGGCACCCTGGAGGCGCGCGGCTCGAAGGGCGGCCAGGTGGTGCTCACCGCGAAGCGCGAGACCACGGGCGACGCGGCCCGGCTGGTGCTGCACGCCGACCGCGACGCGGTCGCCGCCGACGGCGAGGACGCGTTCGTTGTGGACGTCGAGGTGGTGGACGCGGCGGGCCGCGGCGTGCCGACCGCGGGCGACGCCGTGAGCTTCCAGGTGGCGGGCGACGCGAAGATCATCGGCGTGGGCAACGGCGATCCGAGCAGCCACGAGCCGGACAAGGCGGAGGCGCGCCACGCCTTCAACGGGCGCTGCGCGGTCATCGTGCAGGCGGGCACCGGGCCGGGCGAGATCCGCGTGGACGCCACGGCCTCCGGCCTCGCGCCGGGCTCCGTCACCGTCCGCGCGGAGGCGGCCACCCCGCGTCCCTCGGTGAGCTGACGCCGATGCCGGCCCCGCGGGCGCTCCGGCTTGCCGCGCTGGCGCTCGCGCTGGCCGTGCTGGCCCTGCCGAGCGCCATCGAGGCGCAGGCCGTGCCCCTGCGGGGCGGGGCCGGTGTCGTGCGCGGGGTGGTGCTCGCCGGTCCCGACGACCCGGTACCGTACGGGGTCGTCGCGCTGCAGCCCCGCTTCCCGCAGCGCTTCACCGACGCGGCCGGCGCGTTCGCCTTCACCCACGTGCCGGCCGGCACGTATCACCTGCTCGCCCGGCAGGTCGGCTTCAAGCCGCTGGACACCACGGTCGTGGTCGCGGCCGACGCGCAGGTGGTCGTGAACGTGACGCTCGAGCGGCTCACCGTCGAGCTCGAGGCCATCACCGTCGTCGCCGCCCAGGGCTGCACGCAGCCCGGCCCGCCGGACGCCAGCGCGCCCGAGCTCGCGGCGCTGTTCGAGCAGCTGCGCGAGAGCGCGCAACAGTACAAGCTGCTCGCGACCACCTACCAGTTCCGCTACCGCATGGCGCGCACGTTCACCGACCTGGACGAGGTGGGGAACCGGCTGGCGCGGACCGTCGATACCGTCTCGTACCTGAGCAGCGCCCTCGTCCACTACCGGCCGGGCGACGTCGTGGGCACCGCGACGCTGCCCGACGGCTCCGCGGCGCCCGCGGTCGTGCTGCCGACGCTCACGGACCTCGCCGACAGCGTCTTCCAGGCGCACCACTGCTTCACGTTCGCCGGGCGCGTGCCGCAGGACGGTGCCGAGGTCCTGCGATTCCACTTCCGGCCGCCGGAAGGACTGGCGGTGCCGGATCTCGAGGGCGACGTGGACCTCGACCCGGGCACCTACCAGATCCGCCGCGCCAGCGTGAGCCTCACTCACGCCGAGCTGGCGCAGACGGGCGTGCGGGCGGCCAGCTCGACCATCACGTTCGCCGAGGTGCTGCCGAACATCGTGGTGCAGAAGCGCGTGGTGAGCGTGGAGGAGCTGACGGCGCCCCCGCTCCGGTCGGGCGCGAAGTACGTCGCGCGCTACGTCGAGGACCAGACGCTCGCCGG
>DATKNX010000196.1:0-10477 GCA_035541085.1 Gemmatimonadales bacterium
TCGTGCTCCTGAGGAACGCCGGCGGCCTGCTGCCCCTCAGGCGCGGCCTCGGGCGCATCGCCGTCATCGGTCCCAACGCGGACGACGTCGAGGTGCTGCTCGGCAACTACAACGGCACGCCCGCCGCGCCGGTCACGCCGCTGGCGGGGATCCGGGCGAAGGCCGCGGGCACGGAGGTCGGCTACGCGAAGGGGAGCCCCTGGGCGCTCGGCACGCCGGACGCCGACAGCGCCGCGGCGTGGCGCGATTCGGCCGTCTCCCTGGCGCGCCGGTCCGACGTGGCGGTGCTGTGTCTCGGGCTGTCGCCGCGCCTCGAGGGGGAGGAGCTGCCGGTCCGGGTGCCCGGCTTCGACGGCGGCGACCGCACCACGCTCGATCTGCCCGCGCCGCAGGAGGCGCTGCTCGAGGCCGTGGTCGCGACCGGCAAGCCGGTCGTGCTCGTCCTGATCAACGGCTCGGCGCTCTCGGTGGATTGGGCCGCGGAGCACGTGCGGGCGATCGTCGAGGCGTGGTATCCCGGCCAGGCGGCCGGCACCGCCCTCGCCGACGTGCTGTTCGGCGACTACAACCCGGGCGGCCGCCTGCCGGTCACCTTCTACCGCTCGGTGAGTCAGCTGCCGGCCTTCACCGACTACCGGATGGCGGGGCGCACCTACCGGTTCTTCAAGGGCGACGTGCTCTTCCCGTTCGGCTGGGGTCTCAGCTACACGACGTTCCGCTACCGCGACCTGCGTGCGCCGCGCTCCGTGCGCGCCGGCGACACGGCGACCGTGTCGGTGGAAGTGGAGAACGCCGGCGCGGTGGCGGGCGAGGAGACCATCGAGCTGTACCTCACCGCGCTCGACGGCGACGCGCGCGCGCCGATCCGGTCACTGGAGGGCTTTCAGCGCGTGGCCCTGGGGCCGGGCGAGCGGCGCCGCGTCCAGCTCACGCTGGGGCCGCGGCAGCTCTCGACGGTGGACTCGGCGGGCGCGCGTGCGGTGCGGCCGGGCCGCTACGAAGTCAGCGTCGGCGGGCGGCAGCCGGGACCGTCGGCCGTCGAGGACGCCGCGGCGCTCGAAGTGTTGCGGGCGACCTTCGAGGTCCAGGGAGCGGTCTTTCCTGTAGACCCGTAGACGGCGGACTCGAGACTTCAGAGCAGTTGCCAGACGCCAAGTTGCCGGTGGTTCCCAGTCGGGAGTGAACGGACGTCAGACCAGTTGTCAGTACTGGCAACTGGTCTGAAATCCGCGCACTCGAGTCTTGGAGCCACTGGCAACTTGGCGTCTGGGAACTGAACTGCAGACTACAGTCTGCCTACTTCCTTCCTCTGTTGAGCAGGCCTCCCACCGAGATCCCGCCGTCGCCCAGCCCGACCAGCGCCAGGGCCGCAGCGAGCAGCAGGCCTTCCAGCTCCCACGCGCGGCCCATCGGCATCAGCGCGACCGTGATCGCGACCACCATGTCCACGACCATGCACGCCGCCCAGAAGCGCGTGAGGAAACCGAGGATCACGCAACCGGCGCCGACGGTCTCCACCACGATCACCACCACGGCGAACTCGTGCGCCAGCGGGATGCCGAGGCCGTGGAAGAAGCCCGCCACGCCCGGGATGCCCATCCCCACCTTCGCGATCCCGTGGCGCAGGAACACCCACCCGACCGCGACCCTGAGGAACAGGGCGGCATAGGGTCCCAGCCGGCCGGCCAGCCGGTCGAGCGCGGCGACGGGCCTCACGGGTGCAGCACCCGCTCGATGGCGGCCTTCACGCGCGGCCGCGTTTCGTGCGCGTACCGCTCGAAGAGCAGCGTGCGCGCCGCCCCGCCGCCGATGCGGGCCAGCACGCTGACGGCGTCGGCGGCGTAGATCGGGTCCGGATCGTCGAGGTAGCGCGTCGCGAGCGCGACCACGCGCGCGGTGTCGCCCTGCTGGACCATCAGGTTCAAGGCCCCCTCGCGGACCGCCCGCTCCTCCGAGGGGTCGGTGGCCTGCGCCAGCGCGGCCACGGCCTCCGGCGTGCGGAACCGGCTCAGGCCCACGGCGGCGGAGAAGCGGAGATTCCCGCTCGAGCCGGGGCGCACGGCCGCGAGGAGGTCGGGGAGGGCCGCGTCGCCGGCGAGCCGCGCCTCCACCCGCAACGCGGTGGCGCGCACGGCGGTGTTCGGATCCGACCTGGCCATCGGGACGGCCGCCGCGTGCGCGGCGGCGCTGTCGATCGTCGTGAGCGTCTGCAGCGCCTCGGCGCGCACGTCCGCGTCCGGATCGCGCAGCTCCGAGCGCGCGATGGCCAGGCCGTCGAGCGTCCGGTCGCCGCGCATCTGCCCGAGCGCCATCCGTCGCAGCTCCGCCTCGTGCTCGTTCAGCGCGATGAAGTGGCGCGCGTCCACGGCCGAGGTGTCGGCCGAGCCGGCGAGCTGCTGGAGCGCCCACCAGCGAGCCGCGACGTCGAGGTCGTGCTCGGCCACGTCGGCCAGCTCGGCGGGCGTCTGGTCGCTCTTGACCTGGCCCAGCAGCCAGCCGCCCTCGTCGAACCGCACCGACAGCGGCGCGCCCGGGAGCGGGATCGCGAAGGTGTCCGTCTGCTTCGAGATCACGATCTGTTGACGGACCACCGAGTCGCGCGTGACGACCCGGATCGTCACCGGGAAGCGGAACAGCGGGTGGAGCGAGTCCACCGGCTGCGTCTCAGCCACGACGATGTGGAGCGTCTTGATCCCCTCGGCCCAGTGCCGCGACCAGCGGACCTTGGGGTAGCCGATCCCGTACGCCCACTGGTCGAAGAACCAGTCGAGGTCGCAGTGGCAGGTCTTCTCGAACGCGACGGCGTAGTCGGCGGTCGTCACCGGGCGGTAGGCGTCGTCGGTGAGGAACCGCTTGAGGCCCGCCCAGAACAGCGAGTCGCCCAGGAGCCGCCGGAGCTGGTGCGCCAGCTGCGCGCCCTTCGGGTAGACGTGGCCGCTGAAGAACAGCTGGATCGGGTCGTGGCCCTGGTACAGGCCCCAGACGAGGGGTCGCGCCTGCATCGCGTCGGCGTCCATCGCCTGCTGCTGCTGCCCGATCCATTCCAGCTCCGCGGCGTCGCGGCCGCGGGTCATCTCCGTCTCCACTGACTCCATGTAGGTGGCCATGCCCTCGTTGAGCCAGGCCTCCGCCCAGTCCGCGGTGGTGATGAGGTCGCCGAACCACTGGTGCGCCAGCTCGTGCGCCACGAGGCCGCGCCCGTCGTCCTGCGGCTCTTCGCCGGCGCCGTGGAGCGCGTCGTCGGTCTGGCTGGTGGCGGAGACGTTCTCCATCCCGCCGTACGTGAAGTCGGGGATCGCGGACTGGTCGTACTTGGCCCAGGGGAAGGGCACGAGGAGCCGCGAGTACAGCTCGATCATCGTCGGCGTCTCGCCGAAGGTGCGCCAGCCCGCCAGGACCGTGTCGGGGTACACCCAGTAGTCCACCGGCACGCCGCGCCACTGGTCGCGCAGCACCGTGAAGGGGCCGGCCACGATCGAGTAGAGGTACGTGGACGCCGGCAGGTCCTGCTTCCAGTGCCAGACGCGCTGGGCGCCGCCCGCGGCGAGCGCCGAGTCCACCAGCTGCCCGTTCGACAGCACGACGAGCCCGGTGTCGGCGGTCACGAGCATGTCCCAGGTGGCCTTGTCGTCGGGCGCGTCGTAGGTCGGCACCCAGGCCCGCGTCTCGGTGGCCTCGCCCTGCGTCCAGACGACGTGGCGGCGCGGGACGAAGTAGAGGCCGCGGTCCGGCGTGCCGTGGTAGCGCAGCGCGAACTCCACGGTGTCGCCCACCGCGGCCTGGCGCGCGAGTCGCACCGTCACGTGCGCGGTGTCGGCGGTGAAGCGGATCCGGCGGCCGCCGGCCGTCGCGTCGTCGATGGTCAGGTTCTCGGCGTTGAAGCGGATCGTGTCCGTCGGCTGCCCCGTCACCACCAGCGTGCTCGTGACCGTGCCCGTCACGGAGCGCCGGCCCATGTCGAAGCTCACGGCCACGGTCTGGTGCAGCAGGTCGAAGCCGTGCGGCGGGCTCGTCCAATCGCGCGGCGGCACGTAGGCGCCGACGACGCCGGTGGGCCGCTGCGCCGTGGCGACGCCCGCCAGAAGCGGCAGCGCGGCGAGGACGGCGGCGATGGACGGGAGCCGGAATCGGACGACGCGGGACCTGCGCATGATGCCCCCGGTGGTGGAGGGACGGGATGGCCGAATGCTAGCTCGTAGGCCGCCGGGCTGGCAACGCGCGCTTGCGCGGCCCCGCGGCGCTGGGCACCTTGCACGCCTTCCGCTCGGGTTGCCGCCTTCTCGTGGGGGACACATGCGCCCGTCGCTCGGTCACACCTGGTTCCTCGTCCTCGGCCTCGCCGTCGTCGCCGCCCCGGGCTGCGCGCAGCAGCGCGGCACGACGTCCGGCTTCGACCGGCGCGAGGTGATGATCCCGATGCGCGACGGGGTGAAGCTGTTCGCCGTGATCATGTCGCCGCGCGGAGCCACCGGGCCGCTGCCGATCCTCCTCACGCGCACGCCCTACGGCGCCCGCGGCTGGGACGCGGGCGAGGCCGCGCCGCGGAACCTCGCCGCGCTCGCCGCCGACGGCTACGTGTTCGTCCAGGAGGACATCCGCGGCCGCAACCGCTCGCAGGGCGAGTTCGTGATGAACCGCCCCAACCGCGACCCGCACGACACCACGTCCACGGACGAGAGCACCGACACGTACGACACGGTCGAGTGGCTGGTCCACAACGTGGCGAACAACAACGGCCGCGTCGGGTTGTTCGGCATCTCGTACCCGGGCTGGCTCACGGAGGAGGCGCTGATCGATCCGCACCCGGCGGTGAAGGCCATCTCGCCCCAGGCGCCGATGACCGACACGTGGCTGGGCGACGACTTCTTCCATCAGGGCGCGTTCCGGATGTCGTACGGGTTCGAGTACGGGTGGGGGATGGAGGCGGAGGAGGTCGGCGCGGGGCCGATGCCGAACAAGGGCGACGACATGTACACCTGGTACCTGTCGTTCCCGAGCCTCGTGGCGCTCACGGACTCGACGGGCGCGATGCGGATCCCGACGTGGCGCCGCTTCGTCGAGCACCCGGCGTACGACAGCGTGTGGCAGCGCCGCGCCTTCGAGCGCGTCGTGACCAGCGTGACGATCCCGACGCTGGCCGTGGGCGGCTTCTGGGACCAGGAGGACCTGTTCGGGCCGCAGGCCACGTTCGCGGCGCTCGCGCGGCTCGACCGGAACGGCGACGACCACCTGGTGATCGGGCCCTGGAGCCACGGCCAGTGGGGGTACCCGGGCGGGGAGTCGCTCGGCAACGTGCACTGGGGCAGCGCCACGTCGGACTCGTTCCTCGTGAACATCGAGGCGCCGTGGTTCGCGTACTGGCTGAAGGGGAAGGGCGACGGCCGCTTCCCGGTGGCGCGGATGTTCGACGGGGGCACCGACCGGTGGCGCGGCTTCGACCGCTGGCCGCCGCGCGAGGCGAAGAACGCCGCGCTGTACTTCCAGGCCGGCGGCGTCCTGTCGTTCGAGCGGCCCGCCGGCGGCGAGGGCTTCGACGAGTGGGTGTCGAACCCCGCCGACCCCGTGCCCTACCGTCCGCGGCCCGTGGAAGTCACCTACAGCCAGGGCTCACGCTGGCACCGCTGGATGACGGAGGACCAGCGGTTCGTGGACGGGCGGCCCGACGTGAAGACCTGGGCCAGCGCGCCGCTCGATTCCGACGTGACCATCGCGGGCGAGGTCGTGGCGCGGCTCTTCGCCTCCACGACCGGCAGCGACGCCGACTGGGTCGTGAAGTTGATCGACGTGTACCCCGACGCGGCGGCGCACGCCCCGGAGGTCGCGGCGCACCCCGAGATGGCCGGCTACGAGCTGATGGTGGCGGGCGACATCATGCGCGGGCGGTATCGGGAGAGCTGGGAGCGGCCGGAAGCCATCCCGGCGGGGGTCGTGGAGCCGTACACCGTGGACCTGCACGACCAGCTCTACACGTTCCGGCGCGGGCACCGCATCATGGTGCAGGTGCAGAGCACCTGGTTCCCGCTCTACGACCGGAACCCGCAGACCTTCGTGCCGAACATCTTCCTCGCGCCGGCGAGCGCGTACCAATCCGAGACCGAGCGGATCTACCGCACGGCGGCGGAGCCGTCGCACATCGAGGTGAAGGTGTTGCCGCGGTAGCGGCGCGTCAGGCCGCTTCGACCTTGACCTGGTTCTTGCCGTCGCGCTTGGCGGCGTAGAGCACCTGGTCGGCGCGGCGCAGCAGGACCTCGACCGACATCGGCGGCACCGAGAACGTCACGGCGCCGACCGTCAGCGTCACGAACCGGCACGCCTCGGGCAGCGCCGCCAGCACCTGGCGGCGCAGCTCGGCGAGCACGGACTGGCCCGCCTGCTCGGCCGTCTCCGGCAGGCAGATCGCGAACTCGTCCCCGCCCATCCGCCCGATGGAGTCGGTGACCCGCAGCCGGGTGCGCATCGCCGTGGCCACCGTCCGCAGCAGCTCGTCGCCCATCTCGTGGCCCAGGCGGTCGTTGACGAGCTTGAAGTTGTCGAGGTCCAGGTAGGCGACCGTCATCGGCCGGCCGTGGCGCTTGGCGCGGCTCAGCTCGGCCGAGGCCAGCTCGACGAAGTGCCGGCGGTTCGCCACCGTGGTGAGGGCGTCCACGCGGGCCAGCTCCTGCTCGCGCCGCAGCGCGCGCTTGAGCTGCGTCAGGACCAGCACGAACACCGAGAACATGGACACCCACAGCGCCAGCATCACCCACGGCACGACGATGGTGCTGTAGTGCTCGCCAGCCAGGACGTCCCCGCCCACGCTCAGCACGGCGCTGGCCACCGCGAGCGCGAGGCCGGCCGTGCGTCCCACGTTCCAGGTCGCGAGGAAGATCGGGACCACGTAGATGGCGGTGAGGTGGACCTCGTAGCCGACGAAGTAGTCGATGACCGCGATCGTGATCAGGATCGCCACGCTCGAGGCGAGCGCGCCGAGGTTGCTCCGCTCGGGCGTCGCCGTATCGAGCAGCGCCTGTCCCACCGTCGTCAGCCGACCCGGCATCCCGGAGTCCCCTTCGCAATGAGGCCATAGAGCCTACGAAGGAGCCGCGTCCGCGGCAACTCCGGCCTCAGCCGCGGCGGGCGCGCACGACGAGGGCGACGACGACGAACGCCGCGGCCATCGCGGCGATCGGCACGGCCGGGAGGTGGCCGGGAGCGCTGGTGGCGTAGACCATCATCCCGAGGAGCACGGCGGCGCCGGCGACAGCGGCGGCGGCGAAGGCCCTGGCCGGTGCGCGCGCCGGAGCGTTCAGTTGGCCCGTCGCCAGCAGCGCCGCCTGCCGGATCTCTTCCTGGCTGAGGTCGGGGTAGCGCTGCTGGAACTCGGCGATCGTGAGGGAGAGCCGCTGCTCCAACTCCTGGACCCTCGGCGAGGGCGTCAGGTCGGGATTCGGCACGGGTATGAACATGCGCCCGAACCTATCACGCCCGCGCCCGGTCCGCACGGGATGCGAGAGGGTTGGCCGGGGGTGGGCTGCAAGGTGTCGTCCCCACCACCCATCACCTGCAATCCACTACCTACCACCCGCCTCCCGTCCCGTCAGCAGGCGGTAGCGGCCGAGGCTCCGCAGGGCCGCCGCGCGCTTGCCGGCCGCCTCGTACAGGCGCGCGAGGTTGAAGTGGGCGTCGGCCAGCTTCGCGTCGACGGCGATGGCCTGTTCGTAGGCCCGGATCGCGTCGGCGCGGCGCCGCAGGTCCTCGAGCGCCACGCCGAGGTCGAACCAGGCCGTGGCGTGACGCGCGCGGCGCTCGAGCGCGAGCAGGTAGTGCGCCACGGCCTGCGCCGCCTCGCCGCCCTCCTGCAGCAGGCGCCCGAGGTTCACGTGGGCGTCCGCGTGGTCGGGGTCCAGCTCGAGCGCGCGCCGGTAGGCGTCGCGCGCTTCCTCGAGGTCCACCGCCTCGAGGTCGAAGCCCAGGTCGTACCACTCGTCGGCCGTGAGCGGCTCGGCCGCGGCGCGCGCGGCCCGCGCGGCCTGGCGCGCCAGGGGCGCCGCCCGCGACGCGAGGTCGGCGACCGCGAAGTCGAGCTGGATCTGGCCCGACTCCGGATTCCACGAGGTGGCGCCGTCGCGCACCACCACGCGCCCGCCGTCGGCGGTGATGCGCACGGCCGAGAGCGGCCGCCCCGCCGGCAGCTGGCGCCGCAGCGTGCGCAGGGCGTGCCGGATGCGCCGCGCAGGCACGTGCGCCGCCGCGAGGCCCTTGGCCGCGCGCAGCAGCACGAGGTCGGGGAAGGAGAAACGCAGCTCGCCCCGGGGGCCGCGGCCGGGCTCCAGGAAGCCGCCGCGCGCGAACGAGCGCACCTGTGGGATGGAAAGACCGAGGAGCCGGGCGACGTCCGCCGTCGCGTAGCCCTTCATCGCGGCACTACGAAGCCTTCCGGCCCGCCACCTTGCGCGGCTTGGCCTCCGCCGCCTTCTCGAGCTTGAGGCGCGGGGCACGCTTCGCCGGCTTGCGCTCGGCCTCCTCCGCCGCCTCGGGCTGGCCGCCGGCGCCCTTCGCCAGGCTCGCCTTGAGGGCCTCCATAAGGTCGATGATCTGCGTCTCGGGCGCCGCCGCCGGCTCGGCCGTGATCTCCTCGCCCTCGACCTTGCGCTGGATGCTCTCGAGCGTCCGCTTCTTGACGGTGTCCTCGTACTTCGCGGGCTCGAACGTCTCGGTGGCGCCCTGCTCGATGATCTGCGTCGCGAGCGCGAGCTCGGCCTTCTTCACCTCGCCCTCGGGGACGGGCACGTCCTCGATCGAGCGGATCTCGTCGGCGTAGTGGAGCTGCTCCATCACCAGCCCGCGCCCCAGCGGCCGGATCATCACGAGGTACTGGTTGCCGCGCGCCGCGAATTGCCCGATCGCCGCCCGCTTGGTCGCCTTGAGCGCTTCGGCCAGCAGCTTGTACGCGCGCTCGCCGCCCTTGTCCGGGCCGAGGTAGTACGCCTTCTCGAGCCACAGCCGGTCCACCGTCTCGGCCGGCACGAACTCGGCGATCTCCACGGCGGCGCTGCGCTCCTGCTCGAGGGCTTTCAGCTCGTCCTTGGTGAAGAGCACGTAGCTCCCCTTGGTGAACTCGTAGCCCTTCACCTTGTCTTCGTTCCCGACGATCACGCCGTCCTTGGGACACACGTACTGCTGTTTGAGGCGCGAGCCGCACCCCTTGTGCAGCCAGTTGAACGCGATGGACGCCTGGGCCTCGGAGGTGGAGAACAACTGGATCGGCACCGAGACGAGGCCGAAGGAGAGCGTGGCGGAGCCGATTGGACGCGCGGGCATGGGAAGCGGTATGATACGAATTCTCAACCATGGGCGCAACCAAGAAACTCGCCGCCGACGCGCTAAGCGCTTACCGCGCAAAGCGTTCGGTCGAGGCTACTCCGGAACCGGCCGGCGTCGTCGCGACGGCGCCGGGCCACTTGTTCGTCGTGCACCAGCACGCGGCCACCCGGCTGCACTTCGACCTCAGGCTGGAGATGGACGGCGTGCTGCGCTCCTGGGCCGTGCCCAAGGGGCCCTCACGGAACCAGGCCGACAAGCGGCTCGCCGTGCACGTGGAGGACCACCCGCTCGAGTACGGCAACTTCGAGGGCGTCATCCCCGAGGGGAACTACGGCGCGGGCGCGGTCATCGTGTGGGATCGGGGGATGTGGATCCCGATCGAGGACCCGCACGCCGGGCTCGAGAAGGGCAAGCTGCTCTTCGACCTCCGGGGCTACAAGTTGAAGGGCCGCTGGACGCTCGTGAAGATCAAGAAGTCGCAGAAGGAGTGGCTGCTGATCAAGGAGCGCGACTCGCAGATGACCACGGGCGACGGCACGGTGTTCCCGCCTGGGTCGGTGCTGTCGGGCCTGACGGTCGAGCAGCTCAAGGCGCGGACCGACGTGGCCGCCCCGCTCCGCGCCGCGCTCCAGAAGCTCGGCGCGCCGCGGCGCGCGGTGCGCGCCAGGGACGTCGAGCTGATGCTGGCCGAGTCGCGCGAGAAGGCGTTCAACCGGGAGGGGTGGATCTTCGAGCCGAAGCTCGACGGCTACCGGATGCTGGCCTCGCGCGAGAACGGCGAAGGCCTGCTCACCACGCGCAACGGCAACGACCTGACGGCGGCCTTCCCCGAGCTGGCGCGCCCGCTCGCGGCGCTGCCCTATGACGGCCTCGTGATGGACGGCGAGGTGGTGGTGCACGACGACGGGGGGCGGCCGAGCTTCCACCGGCTCTCGGAGCGCGCGCGGCTGACGCGCGCTTCGGACGTCGCGCGCGGTGCCGTGGAACAGGCCGCGAGCCTCTTCCTCTTCGACCTCGTCGCCGTGGAGGGCTTCGACGTGCGGCCGCTGCCGCTCCTCGAGCGCAAGCGGCTGCTCAGGACCATCGTGCCCGAGGTGGGCGCGCTCCGCTACCTCGAGCACTACGAGAAGAACGGCGAGGCCGTGTTCGCGCAGGCCAACCGGCTGGGCCTCGA
>DATKNX010000197.1:0-9583 GCA_035541085.1 Gemmatimonadales bacterium
CCCCACGCCTCCTTCAGCAGCTGGCGGTGGGTGAGGACCTTGCCGGCGTGGCGCACCAGGATGGCGAGGAGCTTGTACTCGATGGGCGTGAGGTGCACCTCCGCGCCCTTGCGGAAGACCAGCCGCGCGCCGAGGTCCACCCGGAGGTCGCCGAGCGTGAACACCGGCTCGCCGTCCGCGCCGGCCGCCGAGCGCCGCAGGGCGGCCCGGAGGCGGGCGAGCAGCTCGCCCATGCCGAACGGCTTGGTGAGGTAGTCGTCGGCGCCGGCGTCGAGCGCGGCGACCTTGTCCTGCTCGCGGCCGCGCGCCGAGATGACGATGATCGGGACGCGCGACCACTCGCGCACCCGCCGGGTCAGCTCGATGCCGTCGAGGTCGGGGAGGCCGAGGTCGAGGAGGATGACGTCGGGATTGCGCCCGCTCGCCTGGGCGAGCCCCTCGCGGGCGGTGACGGCCTCGACGAACCGGTACTCGTGGCTCTCCAGCGACGCCTTGAGGAAGCGCCGCATCTGCGGCTCGTCCTCGATGACCAGGACCGTCGGCGTGACGTCGCCCATCGCCATCCCGCCCGTGTGGGTGGGGAGAAGCTAACTCGCCTCGGCCTCGCTCGGAACGCTCGCCGGCTCGCCCGCCAGCGGCAGCGTGAAGCGGAAGACCGCGCCGCCGTCCGGGCGGTTCTCCGCCCAGATGCGGCCGCCGTGCGCGGTCACGATGCCGCGGCAGATCGTGAGCCCGAGGCCCACGCCCGCGACGGACGTGGCCCCGGCGATGCGGTAGAACTTGTCGAACACCTTCTGCTCCTCGCCGGCCGGGAAGCCGGGACCCCGGTCGGCCACCTCCACCACCACGGCGCCCTCCGCCGCGACGGCCGAGATCTCGACCGGCGTGCCGGCTGGCGTGTACTTCACGGCGTTCTCGAGGAGGTTGACGAACACCTGCTCGATCAGCAGCCCGTCCATCAGGATCAACGGCAGGTCGGGCGGGAGCTTCACCGCCACCGGGTGCTCCTTGAGCCGCGACTCGAGCCGGATCAGCGCCACCCCCACCACCTCCTCCAGCGGCTGCCACTCCTTCTGCACCTGCAGGGCCCCGCTCTCGACGCGGATCATGTCGAGCAGGTTCCCGATCAGGCGGTTCATCCGGGTGGATTCCTCGAGGATGGCCTGCACGAGGTCGCGGCGGGCCGCCTCGCTCAGGGCGCCCCGGTCCTCGAGCAGGCTGCTGGCGGCGCCCGTGATGGCGCCGAGCGGGGTGCGCATGTCGTGCGACAGCGAGCTCAGGAGCGCCGTGCGCAGCCGCTCGGCCTCGGCCTCGACCTGATCGTGCTGGGCCCGCTCCGCGAGGAGCGCGCGCTCGAGCGCGCCGGCGGCCTGCGCCGCGAACGTCTCGAGCAGGTGCTGCAGCGCGGGATCCTGGAAGCGCCGCGGATCGGCCGGCCGCACGCCCATCACGCCCACGACGCCGGCCGAGCCCTCGAGCGGCACGTAGTGCGCGCTCGCGGCCGGCAGGGTGTCGGTCGCGACGCCGGCGGCCTGGCGGTGGTCGAAGGCCCACTGCGCGACGCTGCGCTCCTTCTCGTCCATCGGGAAGGCGGGCAGCGCGCCGACTGGGATCTCGACGCGCCCGCCCTCGTTGGGCAGCAGCACCTGGACCTGCGCGGCGAACGTGCCCGCGAGGTGGCGCTCGGTCACGGCCACCAGCTCCGCCTGGCCGCGGGTGGCCGCGAGGTCGCGGCTCATCGCGTACAGCGCCGCCGTGGCCGTCTCGCGGGCGCGCGCTGTCTCCGCCTGGGCCCGGATGCGGAGCGTGAGGGCGCTCATCACGAGCGCGACGAGCAGCATCACCGAGAACGTCAGCAGGTAGCGGACGTCGGAGACGGCGAAGGTGAAGGCCGGCGGGACGAAGCAGAAGTCGAACAGGCCGATGCTGAGCAGGGCGGCGAGGAGCGACGGCCCCCGCCCGTAGCGCGAGGCCACGAGCACCACGCCCAGCAGGTAGACCATCGCCAGGTCCGGGACCGAGAGGACGCGATGCACCAGCGCCGCCACCGCCGTGGCGACGGCGACGATGAGGCCCGCGCGCAGGTACTCGGACGCCGGCGAGCGCCGGTCCGCGGCGGCGCGGCGGCGCGGCCGCTCGGTCACGTCGCCGCTGATGGCGTACACGTCCACGTCACCGCTGCCGCGCACCAGCTGGTCGAGCGTGGAGCCGAACAGCTTGTCGCGCCAGCGCGGGTGCGTCGGCTTGCCGATGACGATCTTGGTGACGTTGTGCTCGCGCGCGTAGGCGAGGATCGCCTCCGCCGCGCGCTCGCCGCTCAGCGCGGCCGTGATGGCGCCGAGCGACTCCGCCAGCTGCAGGTTCGCGTTGAGGGCCTCGCGGTCCCCCGGCGAGACCCGTTCGCCCGGCCGGTCCACGTGCACCACGCGCCACTCGCACTTGAGCCCCGTGGCCATCCGCTTGCCGGCCCGCACCAGGCGCGCGCCGTCGGGGTTCGGCCCGATGCACACCAGCAGCCGGTCGCCCGCCGGCCACAGCGAGCGGATGCCCTCCTCGCGCATGTAGCCGCGCATCTGCGCGTCCACGCGCTCGGCCGCGCGCCGCAGCGTCAGCTCGCGCAGCGCGATCAGGTTCCCCTTGCGGAAGAAGCGCTCGATCGCCGCGGCCGCCTGCTCGGGCACGTAGACCTTGCCCTGCCGGAGCCGCGCCAGCAGGTCGTCCGCCGAGAGGTCGGCCAGCTCGATCTCGTCCGCCTGGTCGAACACCGAGTCGGGCAGCGTCTCGCGCACCGTGACCCGGGTGATCTGGGCCACGACGTCGTTGAGGCTCTCGAGGTGCTGCACGTTGAGGGTGGTGTAGACGCTGATGCCCGCCGCGAGCAGCTCCTCGACGTCCTGCCAGCGCTTGGGGTGCCGCGAGCCCGGCGCGTTGGTGTGCGCCAGCTCGTCCACCAGCAGCAGTCCCGGCCGGCGCGCCAGGGCGGCGTCGAGGTCGAACTCCTGCAGCGCGATGCCGCGGTACTCCAGGGTGCGCCGCGGCAGGGCCGGGAGCCCCTCGAGCAGGGCGGCGGTCTCGGGCCGGCCGTGGGTCTCCACCACGCCCACGACGACGTCCACGCCCTCGCGGGCCCGCGCGCGCGCCGCCTCCAGCATCGCGTAGGTCTTCCCCACGCCCGGCGAGGCGCCGAAGAAGACCTTCAGCCGCCCGCGGGCGGCCAGCCGCTCCTCCTCGCGGATCCGCGCGAGCAGGGCCTCGGGATCGGGGCGGCGGTTTTCGGGGTCCATCAGGCGCCTAACCTACAGCCGGCCGGCCCGCCGGGTCAGGCCCCGCGAACGGCCACGGCCCGCGCGCCGTCCGCCCGACCCCCGAGCTCACAACTTCACGAGGAGCGCCCAGTTGATGCGGTTCTCGGTGTTCCGGAGGTCGGGCGCCCAGCCCGCGACGCTCGAGCCCGGCGCACCCTGGTCCCCGCCGGGCGGGGTGACGCCGCCCGGGCCGGAGAAGTACGGCACGCTCGCGTGGCGGTGGTCGAACTCGAACCGGAAGGTCACGAAGTCGTCGGGCATGTAGTCGAACGTCACCGACGCGTCCCACGCGCTGAACGGGTCGCCCGGGTTCTCGGTGAAGTACGGCGTGCCGGAGAGCGCGGTGGCGCCGTTGACGGGCGGCATCAGCACGAGGTAGCGCCCCGGGTTCGTCATCTCGCCGCCGCCCAGGGTCACCGCGTAGCGATCGTGCACGAACCACAGCCGGTTGTAGACCATGTAGCCGAGGAACGCCTGCTTGGGTCCGAGCTTCGTGCCCGTGCAGCTCACGCCGCCGCCGTTCTCGCAGCCCGCGTCCGCGGTGATCGAGAACGCCCCCTTGTCGGGGAAGCCGCCCGGCCGGTCGAGGTACTTGACCTGCACGCTGTTGTCCGTGTGCACCCGCGCGCGGTTCGGGATGCCGAGCCAGTCCTCGCCGTAGTAGTTGTTCGACAGCACCGACAGCGAGCCGTTCGGGCGCCACAGCACCTGCAGGCCGAACCCGGGCGCTTCGTTGAACATGCCGTACGACTGCCAGCCGTTGACGATCCAGGGCTCGATCTTGAGCTTGTCGCTGGGGAAGATCTGGATCCGGATCCCGTTGAAGAACCACGGCGTATTGCTCGACACGTACGACGGCTGGTACGCCCAATTGTCGAAGTTGTAGTAGCCGAACAGTCCCACGTACGACATGAAGATCCCGGCCTCGAAGTTGATCCCGCTCCACTTGTTCCAGTGGTAGCCGCCGTACGCCTCAGAGACGTAGCGGTAGGCGTCCGCGAGGTCCCACTGGCCGCGGCCGGGGCTGGCGTCGTTGCGCGGCGTCATCGTCGAGTACATCCCGAACTGCGTCATCAGCCGGCCGATGGCGTTCCCCGCGTGGAAGTCCCCGCCGATGCCGAGCTGCTGCACCTGGATCTCGCTCGTGCGCCCGCTCTCGCTCGTGCCCACCAGCGTGTGGTCGGAGGGGTGGTTGAAGTCCCCGATGTACGAGACGTCTACGCGGAACTCGCCCGTGAAGTACTTCGAGTCGAGGACGCTCTGGTGGCTGCGCGGGTTGCCCTGCAGCCAGGTGAAGTCCGCGAAGGCGAACGGCGCCGGCGCCGTGTCGTGGACCGCCGCGGAGGACGACGCGCTGTCGTGCCCGGCGCGGACGGAGTCGGGGGCGCCCTGCGCCGCGAGCAGCGCGGGAAGACAGAGGGCGGCGAGGACGGCACGACCGATCATCGAGATCCTCCGAGGCTGTCGAGGGCCAGGTTCAGCTCCAGCACGTTGACGCGCGGGTCGCCGAGGAAGCCGAGCTGCCGGCCCCGCGTGTGCCGGGCCAGCAGCGAGCGCACCGCTTCGGTCGAGAGCCCGCGCGCGCGCGCGACGCGGTCCACCTGCAGCGCGGCGCCCGCGGGCGAGATGTCCGGATCGAGTCCGGAACCGGACGACGTGACGAGATCCGACGGGATTTTCCCCTTCACGGCGTGGTCGAGCTTGACCTCGGAATCCACGGCGCCGGCGATCAGCGTGTCCGCCAGCTTGGCGCTGGTGGGCCCGAGGTTCGTGCCGCTCGACAGCGTGTCGTCGTACCCGTTGCCGGCCGCCGACGGGCGCGCGTGGAAGTAGCGGGCGCTCGCGAAGCTCTGCCCGATGAGCGCGCTGCCGACGACCTGCCCGTTGACGGTGACCGGCGAGCCGTTGGCCTGGCGCGGCCAGACGAGCTGGGCCACGCCGGTCACAAGACCCGGGTACACGAGGCCGGTGATCACCATCAGCGCGAAGGTGAGGACGATCGCGGGGCGCAGCAGGCTCTTGAGCACGGTCACACCAGGTGGAGGGCGGCGACGAGCACGTCGATGACCTTGATGCCGGCGAACGGGATCAGGATCCCGCCCACGCCGTAGATCCACAGGTTGCGGCGCAGGATCGCCGCGGCCGGGGCCGGCTTCCACCGCACGCCGCGGAGCGCCAGCGGGATCAGCGCGATGATGATGAGCGCGTTGAACACCACGGCCGAGAGGATGGCGGAGGCGGCCGAGTGCAGGCGCATGACGTTCAGCGCCTGCAGCGCGGGATACGTCGCCATGAACATCGCCGGGATGATCGCGAAGTACTTCGCGACGTCGTTGGCGATGGAGAACGTGGTCAACGAGCCGCGGGTGATCAGGAGCTGCTTCCCGATCTCCACCACCTCGATGAGCTTGGTGGGATTGGAGTCGAGGTCGATGAGGTTGCCGGCCTCCTTCGCGGCCTGCGTCCCCGTGTTCATCGCGACCGCCACGTCGGCCTGGGCCAGCGCCGGCGCGTCGTTGGTGCCGTCGCCGGTCATCGCGACGAGCCGGCCGCCGGCCTGCTCGCGCTTGATCAGCGCCATCTTGTCCTCGGGCTTGGCCTGCGCGAGGAAGTCGTCCACACCGGCCTCGGCCGCCACCGCGGCGGCCGTGAGGGGATTGTCGCCGGTGATCATCACCGTCTTGATCCCCATCCGCCTGAGCTCGGCGAACCGCTCCTTGATGCCGCCCTTCACGATGTCCTTGAGGTGGATGACGCCGAGCGTCCGGTGCCCGTCCGCCACCACGAGCGGGGTCCCGCCGCCGCGGGCGATGGCCTCGACGGTGGCGCGCACGCCGTCGGGCGCGGTACCGCCCTGCTCGGCCACGAAGGCCTCGATCGCGTCGGCCGCGCCCTTGCGGATCCGGCGGCCGTCGAGGTTCACGCCCGAGAGCCGCGTCTGAGCGCTGAAGGGGATGAACGTCGCGCCCATCGCCCGGATGTCGCGCTCCCGGAGCCCGTAGCCGGTCTTGGCGAGCACCACGATGCTGCGCCCCTCGGGCGTCTCGTCGGCGAGGCTCGCGAGCTGCGCGGCGTCGGCCAAGGCCTGGCCCGCCACGCCCTCGGCGGGGATGAACGAGACCGCCTGGCGGTTGCCGAGCGTGATGGTGCCCGTCTTGTCCAAGAGCAGGGTGTCCACGTCGCCGGCCGCTTCGACGGCGCGCCCGCTCATCGCGATCACGTTGTGCTGGATCATCCGGTCCATCCCGGCGATGCCGATCGCCGAGAGCAGCCCGCCGATCGTCGTGGGGATGAGGCACACGAGCAGCGCGACCAGAACGGGGATGGGAACCGCACTTCCCGAGTAGATGGCGAAGGGCTGGAGCGTCACCACCGCGAGCAGGAAGACGATCGTGAGCCCGGAGAGCAGGATGATGAGCGCGATCTCGTTGGGCGTCTTCTGCCGCTTCGCGCCCTCGACGAGCCCGATCATCCGGTCGAGGAACGTCTCGCCCGGGTTCGCGGTGACCCGCACGACGAGGAAGTCCGACAGCACCTTCGTGCCGCCGGTGACGGCCGAGCGGTCGCCGCCCGACTCGCGGATCACCGGCGCGGACTCGCCCGTGATGGCCGACTCGTCCACCGACGCGACGCCCTCGATCACCTCGCCGTCGCCCGGGACCTGGTCGCCCGGCTGGCAGAGCACGACGTCGCCACGCCTGAGCTCGCCGGCCCACACGTTGACCGTCCTCGTGCGGTCCTTCGGGTCGGCCAGCTTCTTGGCCATCGTCTGGGTGCGGGAGCGGCGCAGCGTGTCGGCCTGCGCCTTGCCGCGCCCCTCGGCCATCGCCTCGGCGAAATTCGCGAACACGACCGTGAACCAGAGCCACAGCGCGATCTGCAGGGTGAAGCCGATGGCGGTGCGGCCCAGGGCCACGTCGCGGACCAGGACGAGCGTCGTCAGCACGCTCCCCACCAGCACCACGAACATGACCGGGTTCCGCACCATGTGCCTGGGGTCGAGCTTGAGGAACGCGTCCCGGATGGCCCGGCGCACGATGGGCGGATCGAACAGCGGACGCTTGGCGGCGGCCATCTAGAACAACCTCCCGGCGCCCATCAGCAGGTGCTCGACGATGGGTCCGAGGGAGAGCGCGGGGAAGAACGTGAGGGCGCCGACGATCAGGATGACCCCGATGAGCAGCGCGACGAACAGGGGCGAGCCGACCGGGAACGTCCCGGCCGACGCCGGCACGATCCTGCGCTCGGAGAGGAAGCCGGCGAGCGCGAGCATCGGGACCATCATCGCGAACCGGCCGAACAGCGTGCCGAGGCCGAGCATCGTGTTGTAGTAGTAGGTGCTCCCCGTCAGGCCGGCGAAGGCGCTCCCGTTGTTGCCCGTGACCGACGAGAAGGCGTAGAGGATCTCGCTCAGCCCGTGCGGGCCGTTGTTGTTGAGGCCCTTGAGCCCCGCGGGCAGCACGGCGGACACGGCCGTGAACAGCAGGATGACGGCGGGGAAGATCAGCACGTACAGCATCGCCATCCGCACTTCGCGGCTCTGGATCTTCTTGCCGAGGTACTCCGGCGTCCGGCCGACCATGAGGCCGGCGATGAACACCGTGAGCACGGCCATCACGAGCATGCCGTAGAGGCCCGACCCGACGCCCCCGAAGATCAGCTCGCCGAGCTGGATGTTCACCAGCGGCACCATGCCGCCCAGCGGCGTGAAGGAGTCGTGCATCGAGTTCACGGCGCCGCACGAGGCGTCGGTCGTGACGGTGGCGTAGAGGGCGGAGTTGGCGATGCCGAACCGCACCTCCTTGCCCTCCATGTTGCCGCCGGGGTTCGTGGCCGACGCGACGACGTCCACGCCGCGCGCGGCGTGGATGGGGTTGCCGCGCGCCTCCGCCCAGTACGCGGTCGTGACGCCCGCGGCGAACAGCACGAACATCGCCGCCCATAGCGCCCAGCCGTGCCTCTGGTTCTTCACCATCCGGCCGAACGTGTACGTGAGGCCCGCCGGCACGACGAAGATCGCCAGCATCGAGAGGAAGTTCGTCCACGGCGTCGGGTTCTCGAACGGGTGCGCCGCGTTGGCGTTGAAGAACCCGCCGCCGTTCGTGCCCAGCTGCTTGATGGCCTCCTGGCTCGCCACCGGGCCCATCGCCAGCACCTGCTTCGCGCCCTCGAGCGTGGTGGCGGTGACGTACGCGTGGAGGTTCTGGATCATGCCCTGCTGCACGAACAGCAGCGCCAGCACGAACGAGAACGGCAGGAACAGGTAGAGCGTGCCCCGGGTCAGGTCGGTCCAGACGTTGCCGATCCTGCCCGCCGAGCGGCGCGAGATCCCGCGCGCCAGCGCCACGGCGGCCGCGACCCCGCTCGCCGCCGAGGTGAAGTTGTGGAAGGCGAGCTGCGTCATCTGCGAGAGGTAGCTCATCACCGTCTCGCCGGAGTACGACTGCCAGTTCGTGTTGGTGGTGAACGAGGCCGCCGTCTCAAACGCCTGGCGGTCGGTCACCGCCACGCGGTGGAACGGATTCAGGGGCAGGTGGCCCTGGAGGCGCAGCACGACGTAGGTCACGAGCATCGAGGCGGCGCTGAAGAGCAGCAGCCCGGCCGCGTATTTCGTCCAGTGCTGGTCCTCCTCGGGATCCACGCCGCAGGCGCGGTAGATGGCGCGCTCCACCGGCGCGAGCCAGTGGAACGAGCCGTCGTAGACGCGCAGGATGTAGAGGCCCACGGGCTTCGTGATCAGCAGCACCGCGGCCGAGTACGCCAGGATCTGCAGCCAGCCGTTGAGGCTCACGCGGCCCCCGGACGGCGCATGGTCGCGCGCACGGTCAGAACTTCTCCGGCTTGAGGAGCGTGTAGACGAGGTAGACGAGCAGCAGGAGCGAGACCACCCCGCCGATCAGCGTCTCGGCGCTCACGGGCGGTCCTCCTCCCCGGTGCCCTCGCGGCCGAGGCGTTCGCACCCGGCGACGTACGCGAGCATCAGGCCGAAGAAGGCCAGGGTCACGGCGATGTAGAGGAGGTCGAGCATAGACCCGAATCCTAGGCGGACGCGCGTCAGGATGGGGTCTAGGAATACCGGAAGGACATCAGGAAAGCGTCAAGAAACCGCGCCGGGAACCCGCCAGGTCGTTGTGCCGGGCCCGCCTACCGCTCCCACCACAGGGCGGGGTCCTTGAAGCGGTGCGTCGGCGCCGGCAGGGACACGGTGATCGTCGCGCCTTCGCCCGGCACGGAGCTGATGGTCAGGGTGCCGCCGAAGCCGCTCTCGATCACGCGCC
>DATKNX010000198.1:0-4038 GCA_035541085.1 Gemmatimonadales bacterium
CGTGGTCGGCGAGTTGGTGGCCCTCGTCGAAGCCGGCAGCCGGCTGCTGGCCGTCGTCGCCGACCGCCGGTCGGCCCGCTTCTTCGACGTCGGGCTCGAGGGCGTCACCGAGCTCGAAGGCCTCAGCGCACCGGACGCCACACGGGCCGCGCGCTTTCATCCGGAGCGCGGCGCCGCGCCGGGCGTGGGCGAGTACCGCTTCCACAACCGGATCCGCGAGGAGCGCCACCGGCACCTGGCCCTCGTGGCCGATACCGTCGCCGCGCACCTGAGGAACCGTCCGTTCGACGGCATCGTGGTGGGCGGGGTCGGCGTGGACGCGAGCGCGCTGCTGCCGCACCTGGCCGCGCCGCTGCGCGAGCGGGTCCTCGGCGTGCTGCGCCTCGCGCCGAAGAAGGTCGGCGCCGCGGAGGTGCGCGAGCGCGCGCTGGAGCTGCTCGCCGAGAGCGCGAGCACCGGGGCGGCCGCCGCGGTCGAGGAGCTGCGCTCCCTCGCCGGCTCCGGCCTCACGACGGACGCGATCGAGCCCACCCTGCGCGCGCTCTCGCGCGGCCAGGTACGGACCCTGATCGTGGACGCCGACGCCGTCGTGCCGGGGTTCCGGTGGAGCGCCAGCGGCCGCCTCGCCGAGACGGCCGACGGCGCTCGCGGCGAGGGCGAGGCCGTCCCGCTCGCCGACCTCCTGGACGACGCCATCGAGGACGCGCTCCGGCAGCGCGCGCGCGTCGCCGTCGTGCGCGGCGCCGACGCCCGCCCGTTCGACCGGCTCGCCGCGATGCTCCGCTTCCGGACGGCGCACTAGCCGTGCTCCGCGCCGTGCTCTTCGACGCCGGCGGCACGCTGGTGCACGTGGACTACGTGCGCGTGCGCCGCGCGCTGCTCCACTCCGTCGGCCGCGCCCCCACCGCCGAGGCGCTCGCCGCGGCCGAGTACGAGGGGCGCGCCGCGGTCGAGGCGGCCATGGCGGCGGACCCGGCGCTGAAGGACGGCACCCGCTGGCAGCTGCACTTTTTCGGCGCGCTCGGCTCGCTCGGCTTCACGCCCGCCGAGCTGGCGCGGGCCGGCCCCGAGATCCGCGCCGAGCACGAGCACGCGAACCTGTGGACGGTGGTGCAGCCCGGCGCCGCGCCGGCCCTCGCCTCGCTTCGGGGCGCGGGGCTCACCGTCGGCTGCGTGTCCAACTCGAACGGCACCGTCGCCGCCCTGCTGGCGCAGCTGGGCCTCGGCGACGTGCTCGACTTCGTGGTGGACAGCGGCGTGGTCGGCGTCGAGAAGCCCGATCCGGCGATCTTCCGCATCGCCCTGGAGCGCGCCGGCGTGGCGCCGGCCGAGGCGATGCACGTCGGCGACCTGTTTCCGGTGGACGTGGTCGGCGCGCGCCGCGCCGGGATCGAGGCCGTGCTCCTCGACCCGCTCGGCCGGTACGCCGGCCGCGGCTGCCGCACCGCGCCCGACGTTCCGGCGCTTTGCCGCGAGCTTGTATCGTCGGCCGGCGGCCGCTAGGTTCCGCGCGCCCCATGGTCTCCGCCAAATCCCGCTCCGCCGGCCCCGCCGGTTCCGAGGCGCCCGCGCGCCCCATCCGCGTGCTGGTCGCCAAGCCGGGCCTCGACGGCCACGACCGCGGCGCCAAGGTGGTCGCGGCCGCGCTGCGCGACGCCGGGATGGAGGTCATCTACACGGGCCTCCACCAGACGCCGGAGATGATCGTGGCGGCGGCGGTGCAGGAGGACGTGGACGTCGTGGGGCTCTCCGTGCTCTCGGGCGCCCACATGACGCTCTTCCCCCGCGTGGTGGACCTGCTGCGCGAGGCCGGCCGCGGCGACGTGCTCGTCACGGGCGGCGGCATCATCCCCAAGGAAGACGTGGGCGAGCTGAGGGCCCGCGGCGTCGGGGACCTGTTCGGCCCCGGCACTCCGACCACCGAGCTGATCGACTACATCCGCTCCTGGGCCCGCACGCACCAGAGGCCGTAGTGGCCTCGCCCGCGCACCGCCTCCAGATCCTGAGCGACGAGTACCGGGCGCTGGCCGAGCGGCTGCGCCAGGGCGGGGGACCGGAAAAGGCGGAGCGCCAGCACGCGGCCGGCAAGCTCACTGCGCGCGAGCGCGTCGCCCTCCTCACCGACGAGGGCGCGCCGTGGCTTGAGATCGGGCTGCTGGTGGCCTACGACCAGTACGACGGCCAGGCGCCGGCGGCCGGCGTCGTGACGGGCGTGGGCACGGTGGTGGGGCGCGAAGTCGTGGTGGTCGCCAACGACGCCACCGTGAAGGCCGGCTCGTGGTGGCCGGAGACCATCCGCAAGATCCTCCGCGCGCAGGAGATCGCGATGCGGCAGCGCATCCCGATCGTCTACCTCGTGGACTCCGCCGGCGTGAACCTCCCTTACCAGGGCGGCGTCTTCCCCGGCCAGTACGGCGCCGGCCGCATCTTCTACTACAACTCCCTGATGCGGCGCTACCTCAGGATCCCGCAGCTCGCGGCCGTGATGGGCCAGTGCGTGGCGGGCGGGGCGTACCTGCCGGCGCTGAGCGACGTGATCCTGATGGTGGACGGCACCAGCTTCATGGGCCTGGGCGGGCCGAACCTGGTCAAGGGCGCCACGGGGCAGGTGGTGGACGGCGAGAGCCTGGGCGGCGCGCGGATGCACACCAGCCGGAGCGCGGTCGCGCACTACATCGCCAAGGACGACAAGGAGTGCCTGGCCATGCTGCGCGAGCAGGTGGCGCGGCTGCCGCGTCCCGACGCCGCGCGCCTCGCGCCGCAGCGGGTGGCCCGCGCGCCGCGCCGGCCCGCGACCGACCTCTACGCGCTGCTGCCCGGCGACCACCGGATGTCGTACGAGATGCGCGAGATCCTGGCGTGCATCGTGGACGACGGCGCCATCGACGAGTTCCAGCGCGACGTCGCGCAGGAGATGATCTGCGCGCACGCCGCCATCGACGGCCGGGTCGTGGCGCTGATCGCCAACGAGCGGAAGCTCATCAAGGGGCACGCCGGCGAGGCGCCGCGCTTCGGCGGCATCGTCTACACCGAGAGCGCGCGCAAGGTGGCCTACTTCATCGAGACCGCCAACCGCGAGCGGACGCCGATCCTGTTCGTCCAGGACGTCTCGGGCTTCATGGTGGGCCCCGAGGCGGAGACCTCCGGCATCATCCGGGCGGGCGCGGAGTTCGTCGAGGCGATGGCGACGGCGACGGTGCCCAAGCTCGTCCTCACGCTCAACCACGCCTCGGGCGCCGGGTACTACGCGATGGCGGGGCAGGGATTCGATCCCGACTTCATCCTCTCGCTCCCGACGGGCCGGATGGGCGTGATGGAGGGCGAGTCGGCGGTGCAGGCGGTCCACGGGCCGGCCCTCGAAGAGGCGGCGCGCTCCGGCGCGACGCCTCCCAAGCTGGGGAAGGCGGTGCAGGCGATGCGCGAAGACTACGAGCACCAGCTCGACGCCAGGTACGCCGCAGCCCGCGGGTTCGTGGACGCGATCCTCACGCCCGAGGAGCTGCGCCCGATGCTCGCCTTCGCGCTGCGCGTGGCGGCCAACGATCCGGGCCCGCACCTGGGGCCGTTCGTCCTGCCGGCATCCCTCGCGTGAGGCCCGCCACCCGCCGTACCGGCCTGCTCGCCCGCGCGGCGCTGCTTGCGCTGCTCGCCGCGTGCTCCGCGGCCGTCCGGCCGCCCGAGCCGAGCGCCCCGGCCGCGCCGGCCGTCGCGGCCGCCCCCGCGGCGCCCGCGCCGCAGCCCGCACCCTCGCCGACGGCGCCCGACGTCCTGCCGAAGCCGCGGCAGCCGGTCGCGCCGCCGGCCACGGCGTACCTGCTCGGCCTGCTGCCCCTCGAGCCCACGGGCGTCCCGGCGTGGCGCGCCGCGCACCCGACGTACGACGGGCGCGGCGTCCTCATCGCCATCCTCGACAGCGGCGTGGACCCCGGCGTCGAGGGGCTCGGCACCACCTCGACCGGCCAGCCCAAGATCCTCGACCTCCGGAACTTCTCGGGTGAAGGCGACGTCCCGCTCGAGCGCGTGCGGCCCGACGCGCGC
>DATKNX010000199.1:0-2961 GCA_035541085.1 Gemmatimonadales bacterium
CAGCAAGGACCCCGCCGAACGGCCCCAGAGCGCGGCTCTGCTGTTCGAAGAGCTCGACGCCATCGCCGTCTGAGCGCCCATGCCCACCGACGCCTTCCCGATCCGCGCCGTTGGCCTGGGGAAGCGGTACGGTAGCCTCACCGCCCTCACCGACCTGAACCTCGAGGTCGGTCAGGGCGAGGCGTTCGGGTTCCTGGGCCCCAACGGGGCCGGCAAGACCACCACCATCCGCCTGCTGCTCGGCCTGCTGCGGCCCACGACGGGCGAGGCCGTCGTGCTGGGCAAGCGCGTCGCGCGCTCGGCGGCGTGGCGCGGCGACGTGGGCTACCTGCCCGGCGACGTGAAGTTCTGGCCCCGGCTCTCGGGCGAGGAGACGCTCGACTTCCTCGGCGGCCTCTCGGGCCGCGCGGCCCTCGCGAGGAACGGCCTCCTCAAGCGCCTCGAGCTCGGCCCGGCGGAGCTCGCGCGGCCGGTCCGCACGTACTCCGACGGGATGCGCCAGAAGCTCGGCATCGTCCAGGCCCTGCAGTGCACGCCGAAGCTGGCGCTCCTCGACGAGCCGACGAAGGGGCTCGATCCGCTGATGCAGCAGGCGTTCTACGAGATCGTCGCCGACATGCGCCGCCACGGCACCACCGTCTTCCTCTCCTCGCACGTGATCGCGGAGGTGGAGCGCGTCTGCGAGCGCGTGGCGATGCTGCGCGCCGGCAAGCTCGTGACCGTGGGCACCGTGGTCGGCCTGCGGCAGGCGGAGCGGCGCCGGGTCGTCGCCCATTTCCGCGAGCCGGTGGACCTCGCCGCCCTCGCGCACTTCGGCGAGGTGGTGGCCAGCGCCGAGCAGCGGGTGGAGCTGCTGGTGGGCCAGGCCCAGATGCCGGCCCTGGTCGCGCGGCTCGGCATGCTCCCACTCGTGGACCTCCTGGTCGAGCGGCCCACCCTCGAGGAGGCGTTCCTGGAGCGGTACCGGTGAGCGCCATGCGGGTGCTGCTGCGCCATCACGTGCGGCTCCACCGGATGCCGCTCGTCCCGCTCGCCGCGGGGCTCGCGCTGTTCGAGTGGATCATGACGTTCGTGGCGCGGCAGCCGGCGGTCTCGCGCTTTCTCACCTCGGCCCTCAACGCCGCGCCGCCCGAGTTCCTCGCGCTCCTCAACCAGGACCTGGTGTCGTCGGTGAGCGCGCAGGGCATCATCGGCGTGGGCTACGCGCACCCCTTCGCCCTGCTGATGATGGCGGTCGTGGCGGTGCGAGTGCCGAGCGCGGCGCTGGCGGGCGAGATCGGCCGCGGCACGATGGACCTGATGGCGGCCCGGCCCGTGATGCGAGCGGCCCACGTGGCGGCGGCGCTCACCGCGACGCTGGCGGGCCTCGCGATCCTCGCGGCGGCGGCGTACGCCGGCACGCTCGTGGGGCTCGTGTTCCGGCCGGTCGAGGGCGTCTCCACGCTCCGCTACGGCCTCGTGGCGCTGCAGCTGTGGCTGACGTTCGCCTGCTGGGGATGCGTGGCGCTCGCGGCGTCGGCGCTGAGCCGCGAGCCCGGCCAGGCCATCGCGTGGGCCGCGGGGCTCATGGCCGGCTCCTACGTGCTCGACTACGCCGCGCGGGTGTGGACGCTGCTCGCGCCGCTCCGGCCCTTGTCGCTGTTCCGCTACTACGAGCCGCAGCGCGTGGTGAACGCGGGAATCTCGGGGATCGACGTGCTGGTGCCGGGCGCGGTGGGCGCGGCGGCGCTCCTCGTGGCCTTCGGCGTCTTCTGGCGGCGCGACCTCTAGTTGCTCGGGGCGGCCTCCGCGAACTCCCCCGCCTTCAGGCACCACTTGTGGCAGGTGATCCGCCCGTCGCCGAAGCGCTCGCACCGCTTTACGTCGTCGAAGCCCGACACCGTGCCCACGAACGCGGCCGGCGGGCCGAGCACCTTCATCGTGTGGCGCAGCACGGGGCACCAGACGGTGCCCGCCACGCCGCGCCGGTCGAGGACCATGCGCCCGGTCGCGACGACGATGGTGGAGACGACGGCGAGCAGGATCAGCAGGGCGATGCCCACCCACACGGCCAGGATGGCCCACAGCGCGAGATTCAGCATCGGAAGCTCCTTCAGCTATCCGCCGACAAGGTAGCGCATATCGCGGGCCGCCCGCACGCGATCCTGGCGAGAATACCGAAGCGTTTCGCTCCTGATTGGGGCGCCGGCGCGGGCGTCGGGACTTGTACGAGGTGGCGGACGCGCGGCCGGCAGCGCACTGTTGGGGCGTGCGGCTTGGGTGGCGCGTTCCGGTTCTCGGATCGCCTCGACGGGGGTTCTCATGACGGTCTGCAGGCAGTTTCCGGCCGACAACGTGCGTGACTGGCGGCAGGTGGAGCGCTGCATTCACGACATCCTGGCGTTCACGGGCGCGGATGCGGGCGCCATCGCCGCGATCAGCGCGCGCATGAAGCCGTTCTACGAGTTGTGCCAGCGCGAATGCGGCGACGAGGCGAAGCTGCGGCAGCTCGTCGCCGACCTGTTGTTCGACCGGCTGAAGGTGGAATCCGACCTGTACTACGCGCGCACGCTCGAACCCATCGGCTGACCGCCGGTGTCGGCGTACCTGGTCTGGGGCGCCACCTACGCGTTCGCCGCTGCGGTGCAGCCCGGTCCCTACCAGGCGTACCTCGTTTCCGAAGCACTGACCCACGGGTGGCGGCGCACGCTGCCCGCCGCGTTGGCGCCCGTGCTGAGCGACGTCCCGATCATCCTGTCGGTGCTGTTCGTGCTGAGCGTGCTCGCCCCCGCGGTCACGCTGGCGCTTCGCTCGGCGGGCGGCGTGTTCCTGCTCTACCTCGCGTGGCGGGCGTACCGGACGTGGCGGAGCTACCGGCCTTCGGCGGAGGGCGATGCGGGTGCGGCGCGCCGGAGCGTGCTGAGCGCCGCGGCGATCAACCTGCTGAATCCCAATCCCTGGCTGGGCTGGAGCCTCGTGATG
>DATKNX010000200.1:0-2754 GCA_035541085.1 Gemmatimonadales bacterium
CCGGGCTCACCTGGGGCCACGTCGCGGAGATCAACGCCAAGCACGCGCGGGAACACGCCGGAACCACCGTGCACGAGGCGATCGACCTGCTCGGACGCAACGCGAAGGCGGCGGCCGACGCGATTCACGCGTTCACCGACAAGGAGCTGGACACGGCGGCGCCGTGCTCGCTCTACGGCGACGCCCCGGTGACGGCGCAGTTCTTCGTCGAGGATCACGCCATGCGCCACAGCTGGCACCACCTGGCGAAGATCCGGACGGCGCTCCAACGCTAGCGGCGCACGCGCCGATGTCCGACCCGCGACCGCCACTCCCTTCCCGGTTCGCCGTGGAACGGGAGCTGGGCCGCGGCGGCATGGGCACCGTCCTTCTGGCCCGCGACCGCACGCTGGGCCGGTCCGTCGCCATCAAGGTGCTGCCGCCGGAGGTGGCGCGCGGGCTCGACCCCGAGCGGTTCGCCCGCGAGATCCGCGTGACCGCGCAGCTCGTCCATCCCAACATCGTGCCGCTGTTCGACTCCGGGGACGCCGACGGCTGGCTCTTCTACGTGATGCCGTTCATCGACGGGCCGACGCTGCGCGCGCGCCTCGGCGACGGCCCGATCCCGATCCCCGACGTCATCCGCATCGTCGCGGACACCGCCGAGGCGCTCGCGTACGCGCACGCCATGGGCATCGTGCACCGGGACGTCAAGCCGGAGAACATCTTCTCCTACGGCGGGCGCGCGCTGCTGGCGGACTTCGGCATCGCCACGACCCGGGACCTCGGCTCGAGCGGCCCGACCCTGACCGCCACCGGCACGATCATCGGGACCGTGTCGTACATGAGCCCCGAGCAAGCCTCGGGCACGCGCGACCTCGACGGCCGGTCCGATCTCTACAGTCTGGGGTGCGTGGCGTACGAGCTGCTCGCCGGACATCCCCCCTTCGACCGCCCGACCGCGGTCGCGATCCTGGCCGCGCACCTCACGGACGCCGCGCCCCCCGTGCGCGGGTGCCGCCCGGAGGTGGACCCCGCCCTCTGCGCCCTGGTCGAGCAACTCCTCGCCAAGGACCCCGAGCAGCGGCCGGCGGACGCCTCGCTCGTGCTCGAAGCGCTGCGGCCCCTCGAAGCCAGCCCCGGGTTCCAACCTGCGGCGCCCCGCCCCGCTCGCAGGGCCGCCGCCCGCGCGACACCGCCGGAGGCGCCCGAGGTCCTCGACCTGGTCGGCAAGGCGCGCGAGCTGTACCAGATCACGATGCAGGGCGGCGAGGGTGCCCGGGACAAGCTGCTGATGGCACGGGTGTACGCCGAGAAGGCGGTGGCGCTGGCTCCTGGCAACGCCATCGCGCTGACCACGCTGGCGGACATCATCCACCTCCTGGCGGTGCGGGGATTCTCCGAAAGCCTGGCCGACGCCAAGCCGAAGATCCAGGATCTCCGCATGCGTGCGCTCGCCGCCGACGACTCGCTTGGCGCGGTGCACTTCGGCCTCGGGACGATGTTCCTCTACTGGGAGGACGACTTCGAGATGGCCGGCTCGGAGCTGGCGCTGGCTGTCGAACTGACGCCGGACGGCGCCGAGGCCCACCGCGTCTACGGCGCCTGGTTGCGGATCGCCGGCCGACTCCAGGAGGCCCTGGAGCACATGCGGATGGCCACGACGCTCGCGCCGAAGGCGCCCTTCATGCACGTGGGTTACGCCGATGTGCTGATGGCCCTGGGCCGCTACGACGAAGCGGTCACGCCGCTGCGTCAGGCGCTGCGACTGCTGCCCCGCTACGACGCCGCACTCGAGCGCCTGGAGATGAGCTGCCACCGTGCGGGCCGGCACGACGAGGCGCTCGACGCCCGCCGCATGCTCCTGGGCGTGCGCGGCGCCACCGACCGGATCGCCATGGTGACCGCGGACGCGGCCGAGCACGGGTGGCTCGTCGCCCGCGAGCGCGACCTGAGGCGCGAGCTCGCGGACCTGCTGACGCGGGCCGGGGGCGAGGACGCCTTCGAGGACCGCAACACCACGCGGCAGCTGGCCGACAAGATCATCATCGTGCTGGCGGAGCTGGGCGAGTGGACCCAGGCGATGGACTGGGTGGAACGTGCCTATCACCGCCGTCCCGGCCGCCTGCGCCGCGTGCTGAACGACCTTCCGTACGACCACCACGGCCTGGCGCGCGATCCGCGCTACGCCCGGCTGCTGCGCACCGCCGGTATCGAGGAGCTGCTCGCCTGACGCGTGGATGCGTCCCCTCCAGGGAGACCGATGAACGCTGAAGAGATCCGCGCCCTCCAGGCGCCGCTCAAGGCGCGCTACCGGAGCGAGCCGGAGACCGCCGTCGTCACGCTTCGCGCCGAAGGGCGGCTGACCGAGGGGCTCAGCTGCAGCGTCGAGACCGGCCGGGCGCTCGTGAGCGCCGGACTGCACCCTGCCACGGGCGGCACCGGCGAGCTGGCCTGCTCGGGCGACTTGCTGCTGCAGGCCCTGGTCGCCTGCGCGGGCGTCACCTTGAACGCGGTCGCGACCGCCCTGGGCATCACCGTCCACGCGGGCAGCCTCGTCGCGGAGGGCGAGCTCGACTTCCGCGGCACCCTCGGGGTGAGCAAGGACGCCCCGGTGGGGTTCAAGGCGATTCGCCTGACGATCCGCGTGGACGCCGACGCGCCGGCGCCGCAGCTGGCCAAGCTCATCGAGTTGACCGAACGCTACTGCGTCGTGTACCAGACCTTGCGCTCCGGCCCCCCGCTTTCGATGACGCTGCAGGTGGGGGCCGGCGC
>DATKNX010000201.1:0-9178 GCA_035541085.1 Gemmatimonadales bacterium
GCGCCGCCGGGCACGGTCCGTGCAGTTGTGCGGGGCACGGAGCCCGCGGCGCCGGGTATGTCACATCGTCGGGGGAGCGATGGTCGAAATGGTATCAGCGGCACGACACGCACTGGAGCTGGCCATTCCGGATCCCGCGCGTTCCGGGGCGCACGCCTCGACGGTGTACGTCGTCGAGGACAACCGCATTCTCCGTGACGGTCTCACCGCGCTGCTGCGGTCCAGGGGGTTCAAGGTCTCCCACGCCGCCCGCGGAGCCGAGGCGCTGGCCGCCGTCGGACGCGTGCGTCCGGGGGTCGTGCTCCTCGAGGCAGGCCTGCCCGACAGCGTCCGCCTCGCCGAGGCGATGCGCTCGGCGCTGCCCGACGCGCGGGTGCTCGTCGTGAACTTCGCGCCGAGCCGCGAGGCGATGCTGGCCTTCATCCGCGCGGGCGTCGCGGGCTTCACGCTGAAGGACGCGACGGCCGAGACGCTGGTCGCCTCCGTGCAGCGCGTGACCGACGGGCGGCCGGCCCTGCCCCGCGATCTCGGCGGGCTCCTCTACGCCCACTTCGCCGCGCAGTCCCGCGGCCCCGCGCGGCGCGAGGCCCGCAGCAAGGCCGCGCTGACGCGGCGCGAGCGCGAGGTCATCGCGCTGATCGCCGACGGCCTCTCCAACAAGGAGATCGCCGAGCGCCTGAACGTCGCCACCCACACGGTGAAGAGCCACGTCCACGGCGTGCTCGGCAAGCTCGCCCTGCGCACGCGGCTGGAGATCGCCGCGTACGCCCACGCCGAGCGGGGCGGCCGCTAGGACGGACACGCGCCTCCCGATGCGGAACGGCCACCTGCGGGGTACGCAGGTGGCCGTCGCCGTTTCGGTCGGTGCGACCCGCCTCAGGGCCCGATCAGCCCGCGCGAGCTGACGGCCACCCGGTCCAGGTTGGCCTGGCCGGTGGACTGGTTCCCCGCGTTGAGCGTGCCCATCCACTCGATGACGCTCAGCTGCGCGGTGGACGAGCGCTGCCCGGCGTTGATGCGGCCGTTCACCCACGTCGAGTTGTTCCCGGCCCCCCAGTACTTGACGGTGGAGTGGCCGTTGTACTCCGCGTACTGCGGCTTGCCGTCGAACCAGAAGGACGCTTCCGGGTAGCCCGACGCGCCGCCGTTCCGCTGGAAGTCCACCTCCAGCTCGTGCCACTTCCCGTCGACGACCTGCGCTTCGGTCAGGCCGATCGGCGTCACGATGGCCTCGTCCTCCCGGTCCCAGCCGACGCCGATGATCCCGCCGCCGTTGTTGTCGCTGCCGATCCAGAGCCCGCCGAGGTTCGTGCTGATGCTCCGGTCGTAGAACCGGATGAACTTCCACGTGGACGTGATGTGGGTCGTCAACCGGAAGTACACGCGCACCCACCAGCGGTCGTAGCTGCCCGACGACACCGAGTACATGTTGGCCCCGATGTCGCCGCCGTTGCCGGCCGTCCAGGCGTACCGCGCCGAGTGCGTGCCGTCGAAGGCGTAGTCGGTCGCGATCGTGGCGCCCACGGGTGCGGCCGAGCCGCCGTTGGTGAACGGCCCCCAGCCGCTCTCGAAGCTCTCGTTGTTGATGACGTCCGGCACCAGCGACGTGTCGGCCGCGCCGACCACGAAGCTCACCGGCACCTGGCTCGGCGAGTTGCCCGCGCCCGGCGCCGCGACGCGGATGGTGTCGAGGTAAGTGCCGGCGGCGAGGCCGGCGACATTGACGGACACCGTCACCGCCGACGGCGCCGTCCCGCTGGCGGGCGTCACCAGGAGCCACGCCGCCCCCAGCACCTTGGTCGCCGTCCACGCCATCGTCCCGCCTCCCGAGTTGCTCACGGTCAGGGACTGCGACGCCGGATTGGCGCCGCCGGCCTTGCCGGAGAAGCTCAAGCTAGCCGGCGCGAGCCCGATGCGCGCCTCGGCCGCCGGCGCCGTGACCGTCACCGTCGCGCTGCCCGCGATGGAGCCGCTGGCGGCGCGCACGGTGTTGGCGTAGGTGCCCGCGGTCGCGCCCGCCGTGAAGGCGCCGGCCTGGCTGATCGAGCCGCCGCCGTTCACCACCGACCACGCCGGCGTCACCGCCACCGTGTTGCCGTACCGGTCCTTGCCCACGGCCGTGAACGTGACGGCGGTTCCCGCCGGCACGCTGGCCGTCGCGGGGGTCACGGCGATCGTGGAAAGCCGCAGGTAGCCGCGCACGGCGGACGTCGGCGCGTCGGCGCCGAGCGCCGTCGCGTCGGTCGGCGGCCGGTCGGCGCAGGACGCGATCAGCAGCGCGGCGACCGCGGTCGCCGCCGCACGCATCGGATTCGAGATGATGGCAAGCCAGGACTTCATGACGCCCCCCTCGCTGACGGTGGGGGGGCCACCCGCCAACACTGGTTCATGGTGCCCGCGGATCGGACACCTGGCCGCAATCTGGGAGCGCGGCGACCGGAGACCATCGGCCGAAGAGGGGAAAAGCGGGCTAGGCGCCGCGGCGGAGCCCGCCGCGGCCTCGACCGAAGGGCCTAGCCCGGCGGAGCGAGCCGCGTCCGGCGGGCGCGGGCCGGAAAGGCGCGGCCCCGTTGCATTCTCCGGCGGACCTGCGGAGATTGATCCAACCCCACGGGAGAGACAGGGACCGCATCGTGGAGCAGCCGGGAACCCGACGTCAGCCGGAACGCCGCCGCCTCTGGGACCGGCGCTCGCCCGCGGCGCGCCGGTCGGGCAGCGACCGCCGGAGCGGCGAGCAGCGCGCCTCCGTCGCGGTCGAGCGCCGCGGGGCGCCCGAGCGCCGCGCGGACGAGCGGCGCAGCGGCGACCGCCGCAGCACGGCGCGCCGGCGCCCGTCGGTCCGCACGCCGGTGCCCTTCTCCAGCGAGGCCTTCGCGGAGCTGAAGGCGCGGTTCGCCGCCCCCGGGCCCGTCACCTGCCCCGCCTGCGACGCGCGCTTCACCTTGGGCCCGATCGTGGCGCGCGAAGGCGTGGCGTGCCGGCAGGTATTCTGCGTGGGCTGCGGGCGCGCGGCGGTGATCCCCGTGCCGCACGCGGCCCGGGTCCTGGTCGTGGGGTCCGACGCGCCGCTGCGCGGCCTGCTGCGCGAGATGCTCTCGAGCGCGGGCCACGAGGTGATCGAAACGGACGACGCGGAGGTGGGGCTCGCCGCCTGGCGGGAGTCGCCGGCCGACCTGGCCGTCGTCGACGTCGTGGCGACGGGCCGGATGCCGGCCGCGACCTTCGTGCGCGAGCTGCGCCGCGACCGCGCGGACGCCGGCGTGATCGTGCTGGCCGGCCGCACGTCCTACTTCGGCAAGGACCCGCTCTCGGTGGTGGAAGGCCTGGAGGGCGTGCAGCCGATCCGGGTGCCGGTCTCGCGCGAGGCGCTGCTCAAGACCGTGCAGGAGCTGCGCCGCTAGCCTCCGCCCGCCCCTCGCGCGGCGCCGGGCGGCGCCGCGGCCCTACAGCTGCGCGATGACGTCGATCTCCACCAGCACGTTCTTGGGCAGCGTCTTCACCGCCACCGTCGAGCGCGCCGGCCGGTGGTCGCCGAACGCCTCCGCATAGACCTCGTTCATCGCGGCGAAGTCGTCCATGCTCGCGAGGAACACGGTGGTCTTCACGACGTGGCGGAAGCTCGTGCCCGCCTCCCCCAGCACGGCGCCGATGTTCTGCAGGACCTGCTCCGTCTGCTCCCGGATGCCGCCGTCCACGACCGCCATGGACTCGGGATCCAGCGCAATTTGACCCGACGAGAACAGGAAGCCGCCCGCCACGACCGCCTGGCTGTACGGTCCGATGGCCTGCGGCGCGTGCCGCGTCGCGATGCTCCTGATGTCGCTCATCCCGCGCCTCTCGATCTGGGCGTCCGTGCGCCCGTGGGCTCGCTTCACCCCAGACGGAACAGACGTCGCGCGTTGGCCGCCGTCAACTCCGCCACCCGTTCGACCGTCGAGCCTCGCAGCTCCGCCACGCGCGCCGCGGTCGCGGCGACGAACGCCGGCTCGTTCCGGCCGCCGCGGTGCGGCACCGGCGCCAGGTAGGGCGCGTCGGTCTCGACCAGGAGCCGCTCGTCCGGGACTTCGGCCAGCGCCCACGCCAGGTCCCAGCGCTTGAAGGTCACCATCCCGCTCCACGACACCGCGAGCCCCCGCGCCAGCGCCGCCTCGAGCACGGGCCGGCCCGCGGAGAAGCAGTGCAGCACGCCGGTGAGACCCGCGGGCGCGTCCCGCACCAGCCGCGCCGTGTCGTCGTCGGCCTCCCGGGAGTGGATCACGACCGGCTTGCCGGTCCGCGCGGCCGCGGCGAGGTGCCAGGCGAACGCCTCGCGCTGCGCCTCGCGCGGCGAGCGGTCGTAGTGGTAGTCGAGCCCGGTCTCGCCCACGCCGACCACCGCCGCGTCGGCGAGGAGCCGCTCCAACGCCGCGGCCGCGCGGGCGTCGAACGCGGACGCGTGGTGCGGGTGCACGCCGGCCGTGGCGGCGATCCGCGGCGCGCCCTCCCGCGCCTCGGCGTGGGCGCGCGCCAGCGCGAGGCAACGCCCCGCGGCCTCGACCGTGTCCGCGACGCACACCACGGCCTCGACGCCCGCCGCCCGGGCGCGCGCCAGGACGTCGGCACGGTCCGCGTCGAAGGCCGGGTCGGCGAGGTGGCAGTGGGAGTCGATCAGCGACGGGGGCACGGGGTCCGGGGGTCGGGGTCCGGGGAACGAAACGGGGCACGGCGCGTCGCGCCCGTGCCCCGCCCCCCCGCTCCCTCGGCCGGCGCTACGCCTGCGGCGCCGGCTCGCGGTCCGGCGCGGGCACCGGCACGTCGCGCGCGCCGCGCGCGGCCGCCACGCGCGCCCGCACGCCGCGCGCGTCCTTGCCCGGCCAGCGGTGCTCGATCGCGAGCAGCACGGGCGACGCGATGTAGATGGACGAGAACGTGCCGGTGAAGATGCCGAACGTCATCACCCACGCGAACGGCCGGATGACCTCGCCCGCGAAGATCAGCAGGCCGAGCGTCGTGGCCATCGTCGTGCCGTGGGTCAGGACGCTGCGGGGCAGCGTCTCGTTGATGCTCCGGTTCAGGATCCCCGCCAGGTCGTCACGCTTGTACTTGTGCAGGTTCTCGCGCACCCGGTCGAAGATGATGATGGTGTCGTTGAGCGAGTAGCCCACCACCGTGAGGATGGCGGCCACCACCACGAGCGACACCTCGAGGTTCATGTACTTGATGAACGCCAGGGTGGTCAGGATGTCGTGCGCCGTGGCGATGGTCGCCGCCACGCCGAAGCGGAACTCGAACCGGAACGCCAGGTAGACGAGCGTCGCCACGAACGACAGCAGGATGGCGAAGAAGGCCTTCTGCCGCAGCTCGCCGCCGACCTTCGGGCCCACCGCCTGCCCCTGCTGGCGCTTGTAGCTGCCGGGGCCGAACGCGCGCGTCAGGGCCGTGTCCACCGCCATCGAGGTGCGCTCGGCCTGCGCCTGGTCCACCGTCTCGGTGGCGGAGAGGCGGACGCGGATGGTGTAGTCGCGCGCCGTGCCGAACTGCTGGATCTCGGCCTGCCTGAGCCCGTAGCGGTCGAGCGCGTCGCGGATCGCTCCCGCCGTCGAGGGCTGGGCCATCTGCACCTGCACCAGCGTGCCGCCGGTGAACTCGATGCTGTAGTTCAGCCCGCCGAACAGGATCCAGATGAGGCCCGGGATGATGATGGCCGCGGTGAGCCCGTAGGCGTAGTGCCGCAGCCCGATGAAATCGTAGTTGGCGTGCGCGAAGAATCTGGTCATTTAGATGCTCAGGGTCTGGAGCCCGGGCCGGCGCTCCAGATAGATCATGTAGAAGGTGCGCGTCACGAACACCGCCGTGATCATGGACGCGAGGATGCCCAGGATCAGCGTGGCCGCGAAGCCCTTCACGGGCCCCGTGCCGAACTGGAACAGGAACGCGGCCGTGAGGATCGTGGACACGTTCGAGTCCAGGATCGCGTTCCACGCCATCTTGTAGCCCGCGTCGATGGCCAGGCGCACGGACTTGCCGAGCGCCAGCTCCTCGCGGATCCGCTCGAAGATCAGCACGTTGGCGTCCACCGCGATGCCCACCGACAGCACGAAGCCGGCGACGCCGGGCAGCGTGAGCGTGGCGCCGAGGAAGGCGAGCCCGCCGACGGTGAACAGGACGTACAGGACCAGCGCCGCGACGGCGAGCGTGCCCGCCAGGCGGTAGTACCCGATCATGATGACGAGCACGAGGCCCACGCCCACGATCGCGGCCACGGTGGCGTCGTGGATCGAGTCCCGGCCGAGCGAGGGGCCGACCGTGCGTTGCTCGACGATCTGCAGCGGCGCCGGCAGGGCGCCGGCCTTGAGCACCAGCGCCAGGTCCTGCGCGTCCTGCAGGCTCGAGTTGCCCAGCTCGATCTGGCCGTGGGTGCTGATCTGCCCGCGGATCACGGGGGGCTCGCTCTGGACCAGGTTGTCCAGCACGATCGCCATGTAGTCGCCGATGTGCTTGCCGGTCTCGCGCTCGAACGTGCGGCCGCCGCGCCGCGACAGCGTGAAGTTCACCACCGCCTGGTTGTTGAGCGGGTCGAGCTGCGCCCGCGCGTCGGTCAGCTCCTCGCCGGTGATGATCGGCTTGGCCTCGAGCGCGTAGAGCCCCAGGTAGCCGCGCGCGGCCCGGCTCATCGGCTGCGCGCCCCACCGCATCACGAGGTCGCGCGGCATCAGGTGCATCGAATCCGCGCGCTCGAGCATCGCGGAGACGATGGCGACCTTCTCCTGCGGCACGAGGTACTCGCCCGGCATCGAGCCGCCGAACAGCAGCTTGGTCAGGACGCCGGCCGTATCCGGCGCCGTGGACGCCTTGGTGCTGTCGCGGCCCGCGCGCTTGCCCGTGTCGGCGCCGCCCAGGATCTGCTCCACCGACGGCGCGGCGCCGGGCGCCCCGGCCGGCGCGGCCCGCCGCGCCGATTCGGCGACGGCGAGACCGATGCTCCGCTCGTTCACGCCCGCGGCGGCGAGCGCCCGGTCGATCGCGGGGAGCGCGTGCTGGAACTCGCCCTCCTTGTCGGTCATCTCGAACTGCAGGAAGGCCGACCGCTGCACGATCGCGATGGCGCGCGCGGGGTCCTTGAGCCCCGGCAGCTCGACGATGATGCGGCTCGTGCCGAGCTTCTGCACCAGCGGCTCGGCGACGCCGAACTCGTCGATGCGCGTCCGGATCACCTTCAGCGCGCGGTCGATCGCGTCGCTGACGTTGGGCACCTTGCCCTTGCTCTGGTCGATCTCGAGGCCGAGGTGGATCCCGCCCTGGAGGTCGAGGCCTTCCTTGAGGGCGACGCGGCGCTCGGTCGTGTCGTGCATCAGGCCGTCGCTGCCGCGGCTGCGGATCTTCACGTCGCGCGGCCACAGGCTGAACACCGACACCACCGCGAGGACCGCGATGACGATCAGCCGGGTGCGTATGGAATCGAACATTCGAGGCTCGTGGAAAAAGGCAAACGTCAGAGGTTAACGGGCCCGTCCTGCGCCGTCAACGCGCGGAGCGCGTCGGCCCGGTCGCGCTCGAGCTGGCTGCGGAGCGCGTCCACCGAGGCGAACGGCATCACGTCGCGCAGCCGGCGCACGAACTCCACCGTCACGGTCTCCCCCACCAGGTCGCCGTCGAAGCCGAAGAGGTGGGCTTCCAGCGTCCGGCTCGTCTCGCCGAACGTCGGGCGCGGCCCGAGGTTCAACATCGCTCCGTGCCGGTCTCCCCGCCACGCGACCCGCGCCGCGTAGACGCCGTCGGGCGGCAGCAGCTTCTTGGCCGGCGGCGGCGCCAGGTTCATCGTCGGCACGCCGATGCCGCGCCCCCGTCCCGCGCCCCGCACGACCGTGCCCGTGACCGCGTACCAGCGCCCGAGGCACGCGCGCGCCGTCTCCAGGTCGCCGCCGGCCACCGCGCGGCGGATCAGCGTGGACGACACGGCGTTGCCGCCCACGGTCACGGCCCGCACCACGTCCACCGCGAAGCCGTCCTCCCGGCCGATGCGCCGCAGCAGCTCCACGTTCCCCGCGCGGCCGCGCCCGAAGCCGTGGTCGTACCCGATCACCAGCTCGGCCAGGTCGAAGCGCCGCTCCAGCTCCTCCCGCACGAACCGTTCCGGCGGCAGCTGCGCCAGCAGCGCCGTGAACGGCAGGAAGGCGACCTGGTCCACCGGCGATTCCGCCAGGACCGCCCGCTTCTCCTCGGCCGTCGTCAGGAGCCGCGGGGCCGCCGCCGGGTTCACCACCTCCAGCGGGTGCGGCTCGAACGTCACGAGCACGCTGCGGCCGCCGCTGGCGGCGGCGCGCCGGGCGATCTCGGCCAGGACCGCCTGGTGGCCGAGGTGCACGCCGTCGAAGGTGCCGACCGTCAGGACGTCGCCGCTCACGCGGAGAGCACCACCAGCGGCGCGTAGAGGCCCTCGCGCCACTCGGACACGGCGAGCAGGCGGCCCGCGCCGAAGACGGCCACCGGGCCCTCGTGGCGCGCGGCCGATGCGATCTTGCGGCCGTGCCCGACCGCTTCGACCTGGTCGGGGCCCACCTCGAGCGCCGGGAGGTGCCGCACCGCTTCCTCGATCGGCCGCAGCGCCGGCCGTTCCGCCAGCGCGGTCAGGGGCAGCGCGTCGTCGGCCTGCCAGGGCCCGATCTCCAGCCGGCGCAGCGCGCCGAGGTGCGCGCGGCTGCCGAGGGCGCGGCCGAGGTCGCGCGCGATGGCGCGCACGTACGTCCCCGCGCCGCAGCGCACGTCGAGCACCAGCTCGCCGGTGGCGCGGTCGAGCGGCGCTTCCGCCGTCAGCGCGTAGATCGCGACCGGGACCTCGGCCAGCTCCACCGGCTCGCCGCGCCGCGCCCGCGCGTAGGCCCGCCGGCCCCCCACCTTCTGGGCGGAGACCCGCGGCGGGAGCTGCATCGGCCGCGCGGCCACCGCCGCCACCGCCGCTGCGACCTCGGCGTCGCTCCGCCCGCGCCAGCCCTCGTCGCGCTCGAGCGGCTCGCCGGTCGCGTCGTCGCTCGAGGTCTCCCAGCCGAAGCGCACCGTCCCGCGGTAGCGCTTGGGCAGCATCGCCACGAAGCGGGCGAGCCGCGTGGCCCGCCCCGCGAGCACCACCAGCAACCCGGTGGCCGCGGGATCCAGCGTGCCCGCGTGCCCCACCCGCCGCTCGCCGAGGCTCCGGCGCACC
>DATKNX010000202.1:0-2170 GCA_035541085.1 Gemmatimonadales bacterium
CGGCCCAGCTCCGCGCGTCCTCGTGCTTCCGCTTCCACCAGGAGGGCGAGTCCACCGCACGCTCCATCGGAGCCCGGGCTTCCAGACTACGGTCTGGTAACCACTGGCAGCTTGGCGTCTGGCAACTTCACCGCAATCCGCCTTCCGCCGCCTGCCTGCCCGGCTTGACGATCCGGTCGTACAGCCACAGCAGCGCGGCCGTGCCGACGCCGATGAGGGCGACGGGATACCACATCGCCGCCGGCCGCGCGGTGGCGCCGTAGTGGCGCACCAGCGTCCCGCCCAGCGGCCCGCCGATGAGGTAGCCGATGGCGATGGGCAGGAACGCGAAGCCGATGTACGTGCCCTCCTGGCCCTTGGGCGCGAGCTTCGAGACGTACTCGTAGTAGCGCGGCGCCTGCGTCAGCTCCCCGATCGCGATGCCCACGAGGGTGGCCGCGATGAACGGCGTGCTGCTCGAGACCGTGAGCAGCAGCCACGACAGCGCCGTGATGAGCACGCCCGAGGCCATCGTGGTGATCGGCTTGAGGCGGCGGGTGAGCCACGCCACGAGCACGGTGAACGCGATGACGCCCGTGCCCTCGATCGAGATGAGCGCGTCGATCGGCGACTGCGCGTTGACGTAGCCGCGGACGTACAGCGGGAGGGCGATGTAGACCTGCCAGAAGACGACGTAGAACCCGGAGAACAGCAGCAGGAAGACCACCGCGCGCAGGTTGGTCAGCACCCGCCCCATGTTGCGCACCGCCGCGCCGACCGTCACCACCTGGTGGTCGGCGGGCACCGGCAGCTCGCGGAAGACGAAGACCGAGACCAGGAACATGGCGAACGCGAATCCGGCGGACATGTAGCACACGCTCTCGACGCCGAAGGTCGTGCGCACCTTCGAGCCCAGGAGCGGCCCGAGGGCGCCGCCGATGTTCACGATCGTGTAGTAGATGGAGAAGCCGAGCGAGCGCATCGCCTCGCTGGAAGCCCGGGCGGTGGTGCCCGCGACGACCGGCTTCACCAGGCCGGGACCCAGGGCCGGGATCATCAGGATCGCGAACACGACCCAGTAGAGCGGGAGCGCCGCCCGCACCGGCGCCAGCCAGCCCGCGGTGATGGAGCCGAAGAGGAAGTAGCCGACCGAGAGCACCAGGTACGCGAGCGAGAGGATGCGGCGGTAGCCGAACCGGTCCGCGAGGGCGCCGCCGAAGATCGGCAGGAACCACACGACGAAGCCGAACACGCCTTGGAGGAGCCCGGTCTGCTCCTCCGAGAAGCGCAGCCGTTCGTGCAGGTAGATGGCGAGCACCGCCTGCAGCCCGTAGTACGCCAGCCGCTCGAACAGCTCGGTGCCGTTGGCCACCCAGAAGGCGGGCGCGAAGCCGGTGCGGATCTCCTGCAAGCGCGTGCCGAGACTCACGGGTGCCTCTTTCTCAGAAGCGCGGGAAGTCGAAGACGGTCACGGACGAGATGGTCTCGCGGCTGCGCACGACGTCCTGGGGCTCGCCGTGGAAGATGCCGAACTGCTGCCCGATGGCCAGCGTGAACTGCGGGCCGAGGCCGCGCGTCACCGGCATCGCGACGTCGAAGCGGTAGGTGCGGCGCGACCCGCGCGGCGCCGCGAGCCTGAGCCCGGCGCCCACCGTGCCCACCATCCCGGAGTTCTCGCCGAAGGCCGCGTCGCCCGCCCAGCCGCGGGCGCCCTCGGCGAACACGGCGGCGCCGGCGTCGGCGAAGCCCAGCACGTTCCCCAGAAAGTAGCGCCGTTCGGCGCGCAGCACGATGCGGCGCCCGACGGGAATGGCGGCCATCCCGTAGCCCCGGACGCCGTCCGCGCCCGCGAGCAGCAGCTGGAAGGGCGTGCGCGTGTCCCAGCCGCCCGCCGCCTCCACCGACAGGACGGTGGTCGTGCGGCGCCCGAGCTCGTAGGCCAGCACCTGGCCGTCCGCGAGGACGCCGTCCCAGCCGCCGGTGGCCGTGAGGTACCGCCCCTCGACCTTGGCGCGGGTGAAGACGAGCAGGCGGCCGCCCGCCTGCGCGCCGGTGGAGAGCTCCATCGCGGCGAACCAGTCGTGCTGCAGCCCGGCGCCGCCGAACAGGGACTTGCCCAGCACCAGGCCCGCCTGGGTGCCGAGCGGCACGTCCTCGAGGGCGTGCACCGCGTCGAGGCCGCGGAACGGCG
>DATKNX010000203.1:0-13264 GCA_035541085.1 Gemmatimonadales bacterium
AGCGGCCGCAGGTCTCGCACCGCTTGGGGAGGCGGTCGGGCGCGCTCACCGGTGGCGCCTGAGCCAGGTCAGCGGGTCGAGGGCCTTCACCTCGTTCGGCGCGCCGGCGCTCTCGCCGCGGATCTGGAACTCGATGTGCGGCCCCTCGTCGGAGTTGTCGCCGCCGGAGCGGCCGATGACCTGGCCGCGCGCGACGGTCTCCCCGTCCCGGACCGTGATCTCGCTCAGGTAGAGGTAGACGCTGTAGAAGCCGCCGCCGTGCTCGATCACGACCGACGGACCGTAGGTGCCGAGCGCGCGCGTGCTGCGGACCGTGCCGTCGGCCACGGCCTTGACGGGGGTGCCGCGCGGCACGGCGATGCCGATGCCGTCGCGCCGGATGGTGGTGTTGTTCGCCAGCTGCTGGCGGCCGAAGCGGTAGAGGATGTCGCCGGTGACCGGCCAGTCGAGCTGGCCGAGATCGGCGGTGCGGATGCGCGCGGGCGCGGCGGCCGCGCCGCGGCTCGCGGCCGCGAGGCGGCGGCGCTCGAACGCGGCGATGATGTCGTTGAGGTGGGCCTCGTCCTTGGCGAGCTGCGCCAGCCGCTGGCGCGTGCGCTCCTGCTCCTGCTGCGACTCCCGCAGGCTGCGCTGGCTCTGCCGCTCCAGCTCGCGGTAGCGCTCGTTCTCCTCGGCCCGCTCGTCGCGGCGGCGCGACAGCGAGCCCTGCAGCGTGAGCAGCACGTCGCGGCCCTGCGCCGCGCTGTCGCGCAGCGCCTCCACGTCGGCCACGAGCTGCCGGTCCTGGCGGCTGATCAGGTAGAGGTACTTGTAGCGCGAAAGCAGGTCGCCGAACGACTCGGCGGCGAGCAGCACCTGCACCTGGTACAGCGGGCCGCGCTTGGCGATCTCGACGAGGCGGTGCTGGAGGATGGCGCGCTTCTCGGCCAGCGCGTCCTGGGCGATGATCAGGTCCGCCGTCTTGCGCTCGATCTGCGAGCCCATCGCCGCGATCTGCAGGTCGAGCTCCGAGACGATGCGCCCGGTGGTGCGCACCTGCTCCTGGAGGTTCTGGACCTCGCTGGAGAGCGAGTGCACCTGCCCGCGCAGGCGCTCCATCTCGGACTGGAGGCGCTCGCGCTCGCGGCGGATCTCGATCAGGCGCTGCTGGCTGTTCTCGAGGGCGGTGTCGGCCGCCGGTTGCTGCGCGGCCAGCCCGCGCGCGGCCAGCAGCAGGAGGAGCAGCGCGGCGCCCGCGCGGGCGCGGGCCATCAGACGCTGCGCAGGTGGCGGCCGATGCTGACCAGGCTGCCGGCGAGCCCGATCAGGCCGCCGACGGCGACGCCCACCAGGGCCTGGCCGGTGGTGAAGAAGTCGGCGTGGAGGAGGTAGGCGTTCACGGCCTCGTAGGCTCCGTAGCACAGGGCGAGCGCGAGCGCGCCGCCCAGGAGGCCCTTCACCAGACCCTCGAGCAGGAACGGCCGGCGGATGAACCCGTCGGTCGCCCCCACCAGGCGCATGATCGTGATCTCGGAGCTGCGGTGCAGCACGGCCATCCGGATCGTCGTGCCGATGATGATGATGGCCACGAGGGCGAACGCGGCGCCCACGACGAGCCCCACGGCGCCGGCGATGTTGCGCAGGCGGTCGAGCTTGGCGACCCAGTCGCTGCCGAACCGCACGTCGTCCACGAAGTCGAAGCCCTTGAGCCGGTCGGCCACGAGGCCGGCGTGCGCGGCGTCGCGGAACTCGGGCTTGAGGCGGACGTCGAGCGAGGCGGGCAGCGGGTTCGACTCGAGGTCCTGGAAGATGTCCTGGAACTCGGGCAGCTCGCGCCGCGCGCGCGCCAGGGCCTGCGCCTCCGTCACCTGGATGACGCTCTGCACCTCGGGGAACGCCTGGATGTCGCTCACCGCGACCGTGACCGCCTCCGGGGGCGTGCCGCGCCGCAGGTAGGCCACCACTTCCACCCGCTCGGCCACGTCGCCGATGACGCGCTGGATGTTCACGGTCACCAGCCCGAACAGGCCGAACACGAACAGGGAGAAGCCGATCGTGGTGACGGACAGCGCCGAGAGCAGCGGGGCGCGCCGGAAGGCGAGCAGGGTCTCGCGGAGGACGAGGTTCACGGCGCCTCGGGCTCGGTCGGGGCGGCTTCCTCGGCGGAGTCGTACGCCACGCTGCCGTGCTGCAGCTCGACGAGGTGCGCCCCCTCGAGGCTCTTCACCAGGTCGAGGTCGTGCGTGGCCATCAGCACCGCGGTGCCGGCGGCGTTGATGTCGCGGAGCAGCTGGAAGATGCCGCGGGTCGCGCGCTCGTCGAGGTTGCCCGTGGGCTCGTCGGCGAGCAGCACGACGGGGTCGTTCACGAGGGCGCGCGCGATGGCCACGCGCTGCTGCTCGCCGCCCGACAGCTCGCGCGGGTACTGGTGCGCCTTGCCCGCGAGGCCGACCTGCGCGAGCGCGCGCATCACCCGCGGCCCGATGCCGGAGCGCCGCGCGCCCGTCACCTCGAGGGCGAAGGCGACGTTCTCCTCGGCCGTGCGGTCCTCGAGCAGCCGGAAGTCCTGGAACACGATGCCGAGCCGGCGCCGCAGCCGCGGGACCTCGCGCGGGGCGATGCGCGTGGAGCTGAAGCCCGACACGCGCACGTCGCCCGCCGTGGGCAGCTCGGCGAGGTAGATGAGCTTCAAGGCGGTGGTCTTGCCGGCACCGCTGTGGCCGGTGAGGAAGCAGAACTCGCCCTTGGGGACGTGGAACGAGACGTCGGTGAGCGCGGCGCCTTTCGGGTACTCTTTCGTGACGTGGTTGAACTTGATCACGGCCGCAATCTAGGACAAACGTCAGGCGGCGGCGAGCCCTCGGGCGAGGTCCTCGATCAGGTCGTCGGGGTCCTCGAGCCCCAGCGAGAGCCGCAGGAAGCCGTCGGGGATGCCGGCCGACGCGCGCTCCTCGGCGGTGAGGGCGGCGTGGGAGGTGAACCGCGGCTCGGAGACCAGCGACTCCACGCCGCCGAGGCTCGGGGCGTGGGTCACGACCCGCAGCGCGCGGAGGAAGCGCTCGGCGGCCCGGGCGCCGCCCACGAGCTCGACGCCGACCATCCCGCTGAAGCCGTCGAGCACCTTCGCGGCCAGCTCGTGGTCGGGGTGCGAGGCGAGGCCCGGGTAGTGCACGCGCCGCACCTTGGCCTGCCGCTCGAGCCAGGACGCGACCGCGAGGCCCGTCGCGTTGTGGCGGTCCATCCGGGCGCCGAGCGTCTTGAGGCCGCGCTCGATCAGCCAGGCGGCGTGCGGGTCCAGGGCCTGGCCCCAGAGCTTCATCCGCTCGCGCACCTCCTCGACCACCGTGCCGTCGGCGGCCACCGCGCCCGCGATGACGTCGGAGTGGCCGTTGAGGTACTTGGTGGCGCTGTGGATCACGACGTCGGCCCCGTGCTCCAGGGGCCGGAAGTTCATCGGCGACGCGAAAGTCGAGTCCACGAGGAGCGCGATGCCCTCGGCCTCGGCCAGCACCGCCAGCCACGCCACGTCGAGCACCCGCATCAGCGGGTTGGTGGGCGTCTCGACGAACAGCGCGCGGGTGTTCTTGCGGAGCTTGCTGCGCCACTCGCGCCGGCGGTCGGGATTGACGAACGACACCTCGATCCCGAACCGCGTGAACTCCTCGAGGAACAGGCGCCGGGTGCCGCCGTAGATCCACTCGCTGGAAAGCAGGTGATCGCCGGGATTGAGAACCGCGAGGTGCGCCAGGGCGGTGGCGCCCATCCCGCTCCCCACGAAGATCGCGGCCTCCGCCCCCTCCAGCCGGGCCAGGCGCTCGGCCAGGCGCAGCTGGTTGGGGTTGTTGCCGTAGCGGGTGTAGAGGACTTCGGCCTGCGAGCCGATGGGGCTCACGAACGTGCTGGACTGGTAGATCGGCGGCGCGACGGGCTCGCCGCCGGCGCGCGCCGCCGGATCCCCGTGGATGGCGAGGGTGGACCGGCCCGGGCTCTTGCGCGGCATCGGGGGCTAGGCGGCCGTGAGCGGGAGATACTGCGCGTCGGCGCGCATCACCAGCCGGTGGCCGGCGAGGTCGTCGAGGGCCCGGCGCGCGTCGTCCACCGGCCACGACAGCTCGCTCGCCAGGTCCTCCGCGACCGCCGAGCCGTGGCTCACGACCTTCTCCCAGGCGGTGCGCATGGGGCCCGTGGCCAGGCCGAGCAGGCGCTTGGTGCCGCCGCGCTCCTCGGCCACGAGCGTCAGGCCGTGGCGCCGCAGCACCTCGTCGATCTGGTCCGCGTGCACCTCGTCGAGGCCGCGCACCACGAAGTACGTGGAGCGGCCGCGCTCGGCGCCGGGCTCGGTGCGCAGCAGCAGCTGCGCCACCACCTCGTCCGCGCACGAGCAGTCGAGCACGCGCACCGCGGAGAAGTCGAGCACCACCACCGTGACGTCGGGATGCTCCTGGAGGTGCGCCTCGATGCCGCTGCGGACGGCGCGGCCCGTGGAGCGCGTCACCAGGTCGTTGTGGAACTCGCAGACGGAACGCGAGAGCACGGCCCGCACGTCGATCTGCGCGATCACGGCTCCGCCTCGGCCTGCGCCGGGATCACCAGCTGCAGCTGCGCGCCGGGGAAGGGCGCCAGGCCCTCCCGGAGGGGCACGTCCTCGTCCCAGTCCCGGACCATCGCGATGCGCGCCGTGCCGCTCCGGATGCTGATCTTCCCCTCCCAGCGGTCGAGATACTTGCGGATGCCGCGGAATCCCTGCCCGCGGCCAGGCTCGCGGAACCGGCTCACGCCCTGGATCAGGGCCGCCTCGAGCGCGGCGCCGTCGCCCCAGCGGTCGCCGTAGCGCCGCGCCTGCGTGGGCTCGAGCGAGCGTCGGAACCCGACCCCGGGATCCGCGACCGCGATGACCACGACGCGCTTGCCGAGCCGGCGCCGCCAGGTGTACGCGTGCACGGCGACCCACCCGCCGGTGCCCGCGTGCTCCACAATATTTTGACATGCCTCCGAAAGCGCCATACCGAAACTGAGGGTCGCCTTCGCCTCGAGGCCGAGCTCGGTGGCGAGGATGGCGGCGGAGCGGTCCTGGATGCGGTCCACGACCTTGTGCACGTCGCCGGCGACGCGCACGGGCGTGACTTCGAGCAGCACGGTGTTCTCCGGCGGCTGGCGGACTTTCGGCACCGCGCCGTGGATCTCGAACAGCTCCTCCGCCTCCTGGAAGAAGCCGGTGCGCGCCCAGTAGGCGGCGACGTCCTTGTCCGCGGGCACGGTGAGCAGCGCCTTCGATCCGGTGCGCTCGCGCACCGCCTGACCGGCGCACAGCAGGCTCACGAGGCCGAACGGCGAGGCCCACTCGGTCGCGTGCGCGTCCACCAGCACGCGCGCGCCGGGCCCGGCCGCGGCCAGCGCGGTGGCGAAGGCCTCGAAGGCGCGGTCGTCGAACGTCACCGGGACCTCGACGACGGCCGTCACGCGCCCGCCGCCCGCGCCAGGGCGCCCCGCAGGTGGTGCTGCAGCCCGCTGGCGCCGCGGTACGACACGTTGCGGCGCGCCATCCGGTTGGCCTCGCGGATCGCGGGCTCGAGCGGCGCGCCGGCCAGCAGGCGCGCGAACAGCGTCGAGCCGAACACGTCGCCGCAGCCCGTGGGATCGCCCGTGACGGGCTCGCCCTCGGTCTCCACCCGCGCGGTGCGCACCACGCCGGCGGCGCCGGCGCGCGGCGCGGCGGCGGCCAGGCCGTCGAAGCCCGGCGCGGCCACGTACACGGCGCCGCGCGGGCCCAGCGTGACGCACACGGCCCGCACGCCCAGGCCCACCGCGCGCGCCGCCAGCTCCAGCGGCGCGTCGCCCATCTGCAGCATCTCGTCCTCGTTGAGCTGGGCCACGTCGAAACAGGCGAGCCAGGCCAGCGGCTCGTCGAGGGAGCGCAGGTACCGGATCCCGTCGCCGCGGATGCCGAGCGCGAGGCTGTGGATGTCGCCGTAGAGCGGCCGCCGGTACGCCTGCCGCAGCGCCTGCGCCGTGGCGAGGTCGCACTCGAAGCCGGTGATGAAGTTGACGTACAGCGCATCGAGGTCGAGGACCATCGGCCCCAGCTCGGCCCAGGTCCAGGGCGGCACGCCGCCCTTCAGGCCCTCGCAGCGCCGCTCCCTGGTCTGGTAGTTCAGCCGGACCCGGGGATTGGCCGTGGGGACCTCGACGAAGCGCGCGCCCGGCGCGGTGCGGAGCGAGCGGAGGAAGGCGTGCGCGCTCCCGGCGAGGTCCTGGCCGACCTTCACGATCGGCACGACCTCCCATCCGTCGGGCAGGCTGGCGTCGAGCGCGGCCAGCGCGTAGCTGATGCCGCCCCACTCCTCGAACGGCGCGGCCGCGGGATCCCGCCCGACGATCGTGTCCCAGATCATCGTGCCCAGCACGCCCAGCTTCTTCAGACGTCCCCCCACACCTGGCTCTTGAACGTCGCGACCGCGCCCACGACGCCGGCGGTGCCCGGCAGCTCGCCCGGCACGATGCGGCAGCGGTCCACGGCCGGCTTGAAGGCGCGCCGCTTGACCTCGCTGCGGAGCGGCACGAACAGCTGGTCGCCGGCCATCGTCACGCCCCCGACGATCACGACGATCTCGGGGTTGAAGATGTTGACGAGGTTGCCCACGCCGGCCCCGAGGAACTTGGCGGTGTCCTTCACCAGCTCGAGCGCGTACTCGTCGCCGGCCCGCGCGGCCTGGTACACCGTCTCCGCCGTGATCTTCGCGAGGTCGCCGCCCGCGAGGGCGGTGAGCTTGGTCTCGACGCCCGCGACGATGCCCTCGGCGGCGCGCGCCGCGATGGCCGGCCCCGAGGCGTAGGCCTCGAGGCAGCCGTAGTTGCCGCACTTGCACAGCCGGCCGGTGGAGTCGATGGTCGTGTGGCCGACCTCGCCCGCGACGTCCGACGCCCCGTGGTAGATCCGCCCGTCGAAGACGATGCCGCCGCCGATGCCGGTCCCGATCGTCAGTCCGACGACGTACTTCGCGCCGCGCGCCGCGCCGACCCACCACTCGCCGTAGACCGCGCAGTTGGCGTCGTTGTCGAGCGAGGCGGGGAGCCCCACCGCCTCGCTCACGAGGTCCCGGAGCGGCAGGTCGCGCCAGCCGAGGTTGGGGGTGAGCAGCACCAGGCCGCGCTCGCGGTCGAGCGGGCCCGGCGAGCCGATGCCCACGCCCACGACCTTGTCGCGCGAGACGCCGGCCGTCTTCTCCGTCTCGGCGATGGACGCCTGCACGAGCCGCGCGATGCGGCCCAGCACCGCCTGCGGGCCCTCCGCAGGGAGCGTGGGCGCCTGGCGCACGCCGTGCACGGCGGAGCCGTCCTCGGCCACCGTGCCGACCACGATGTTCGTCCCGCCGATGTCCACGCCCACGAGGTAGCGCATCCCTCAGGCTCCGTAGCGTTTGGGGACAATCTGGAGCAGCGTGCGCACCTCGGCCAGCACGCGGCTGATGGGGATCTCGCGCATGCAGCGGTGGTGGCCCAGCGGGCACGCGGGGGGGCCGTGGTGGTGGCACGGCCGGCAGTCGAGCGGCTCGGGCTCGACGATCCTGGACCACGGCGCCCGCGCGGCGAACCCGAAGATCGGGGCCGTCGGCCCGTAGATCTCGATCGTCGGCGTGCCCACGGCGGACGCCAGGTGCACCGGGGCGGAGTCGTTCGAGACGAGGACGCGGGCCCGGCGGATCAGTTCGCCCGCGGCCAGCAACGACAGCACGCCGGTGCCGTCGGCCACGGGCGTGCCGGAGCCGAGGGCCGTCCGGATCTGGCGCGCGTCGGCGCGGTCGCCGGTGCCGCCCACCAGCGCGAGCGCGGTCTCCGGCGCGAGGCCGCGCGCCAGCTCCGGGAAGTACGGCCAGCGCTTGGAGCCCCACTGGGAGCCGGGCGCGAGCACCACGAACTCGCCGCGGATCCCGGCCTCCCGGAGCAGCGTGTCCACCGCGGCGCGCTCCTCGGGGCCGGGGAAGATCTCGGGCTCGCGCCGCTCCGGCGCGCCGTCGGCGAGCGCGAGCAGGCGCTCGACGTGGTGCGGCTCGCCCCGCGCGGCGACGGAGTGCGTGTGGAGGAACGCGCCCGGCGCGCCACGGAAGCCGATCCGCCGCGGGATGCGCGCGGCGAAGGCGAGCGCGGCCGAGCGGACGCTCGACTGCGCGAGGTAGGCCACGCCGTAGCCGCGCCGCCGCAGCAGGCGCGCGAGCCGCACGAACCCCGCGACGCCGCCGTCCTTGCCGTGCTTGTCGAAGGGGATGCGGTCGCGCACGCACGGGTTGTGCTGCAGCAGGCCGGCCGCCGCCGGCAGCAGCACCACGTCCACGGGCCCGCCGTGCCGCTCCGCGGCGCGCCGGATCAGCGGGGTCGCGAGCACCACGTCGCCGAAGAATGCGGTCTGGATCACGAGCCCGCGGCCGGGCGCGCGGTGGCCGCTCGGGCGCGGCGCGGCCGGCGCGGGCTCCGGCCCGCTGCGGCGGCCGGCCGCCGCCCCGCCGCTCGGCCGCCCGGGGGCGTCCGTCACTCGACCTTCAGCACGGCCAGGAACGCCTCCTGCGGGATCTCGACCGCCCCCACCTGCTTCATCCGCTTCTTCCCGGCCTTCTGCTTCTCCAGCAGCTTGCGCTTGCGCGTGACGTCGCCGCCGTAGCACTTGGCCAGCACGTTCTTCCGGAGCGGCCGCACCGTCTCGCGCGCGATGACCTTCGAGCCGATCGCCGCCTGGATCACCACCTCGAACAGCTGGCGCGGGATCAGCTCGCGCAGCTTGCCCGCGAGCTTCTTCCCCCACTCGAACGCCTTGTCGCGGTGGATGATCACGCTGAAGGCGTCCACCGCGTCGCCGTTGATCAGCATGTCGAGCTTCACCAGCTCGCTCCGGCGGTACTCGGCGAACTCGTAGTCGAGCGACGCGTAGCCGCGCGAGAGCGTCTTCAGCTTGTCGTAGAAGTCGAGGATGATCTCGGCCAGCGGGAACTCCCACTCGAACTCCACCCGCACCGGGTCGAGGTACTTCATCCCGAGGTACGCGCCGCGCCGCTCCTGGCCCAGCTTCATCAGCGCGCCGATGTACTCGGCGGGCGAGATGATGCGCGCCTTCACGTACGGCTCCTCGATGCGGTCCACCTGGGAGCCGGTCGGCATCTTGCTGGGGTTCTCGACCACCACCTTCTCGCCGTTGGTGAGGTACACGTCGTACTCCACGTTCGGCACGGTGGTCACGAGGTCGAGGCCGAACTCGCGCTCCAGCCGCTCCTGCACGATCTCCATGTGCAGCAGGCCGAGGAAGCCGGAGCGGAAGCCGAAGCCGAGGGCGACCGAGGTTTCCGGCTCGTAGTGGAGCGAGGCGTCGTTGAGCTGCAGCTTGGCCAGGGCGTCGCGCAGGTCCTCGTACGCCTCGGGCTGCGTGGGATAGAGGCCCGCGAACACCATGGACTTCACGTCCCGGTAGCCGGGGAGCAGCGTCGCGGCGCGCCGGTCGGCGTCGAGGATCGTGTCGCCCGCCCGCGTGTCCTTCACGTCCCGGAAGTTCGCGACGAGGTAGCCCACCTCACCCGCGGCCAGCTCGTCCGACGGCCGGTGCTCGAGCTGCAGGTAGCCCACCTCGGCCACCTCGTACACGCCGTCGTGGGAGCCCATCGCGATGCGCATGCCGGAACGCGCCACGCCGTCCACCACGCGGATGGACGGGATCGCGCCGCGGTAGCGGTCGTAGTACGAGTCGAAGATCAGCGCGCGCAGCGGCGCCGCGCGGTCGCCCGGCGGCGGCGGCACGAGACGCACCACCGCCTCGAGCAGCTCCGGGATGCCGCGCCCCTCCTTGGCCGAGACCAGCAGGATCTCGTCGGGGTCGGCGCCGATCAGTTCGTGCAGCTCGGCCTTCCGCTTCTCGGGCTCCGCGGACGGCAGGTCGATCTTGTTGAGGACCGGGATGATCTCGAGGCCGGCCTCGAGCGCGAGGAACAGGTTCGAGACCGTCTGGGCCTGCACGCCCTGGGCGGCGTCCACCACCAGGATCGCGCCCTCGCACGCTGCGAGCGAGCGCGAGACCTCGTAGGTGAAGTCCACGTGGCCCGGCGTGTCGATGAGGTTCAGCTCGTAGGCCTGGCCGTCCGCGGCGGTGTACGCCATGCGCACGGCGTTCAGCTTGATCGTGATGCCGCGCTCGCGCTCGAGGTCCATCGTGTCGAGGACCTGGTCCCGCATCTCCCGGCGCGTGAGCGTGCCCGTGGCCTCGATCAGGCGGTCGGCGAGCGTGGACTTGCCGTGGTCGATGTGCGCCACGATGCAGAAGTTGCGGATGCGGGCGGCGTCCATGAGTGCGCAGAAAGATAGTGGTCGGTGCTCGGATTAGTTGCCAGACGCCAGGTTGCCAGCGGTTCCCAGCTGCCGGGGATCGGAATCCGGACCAGTCGCCCCGGCGCCTAGCGCGCCGGCTAGTCGGCGAGGTCGGGGTAGAGCTTGCGCAAGCAGTCCGGGCACAGGCCGTGGCTGAACTCGGCCTCCGAGCGCTCGCTGACGTAGGTCTCGATCTGGCTCCAGTAGCCGCGGTCGTCGCGGACCTTCTTGCAGTTCGCGCAGATGGGCAGCAGGCCGCGGAGCGTCTTGACCTGCGCCTCCATGCGCCGCTGCTCGGTGACGTCCACGGTCACGCCGCGCGACATGACGTAGCGGCCGCCGGCGTCCCGGACGGTGCTCGCGCTCACCAGCACCGGGAGGATGCTGCCGTCCCGGCGGAACAGGTCGTACGCCTGGTCGTGCACCTCACCGGCGTCCTTGAACCGCTCGAAATTCAGCGCGAACGCAACGCGGCTCGCCGGCGCGAGCAGGTCGGAGAACCGCATGCGGCCGACGACCTCCTCGCGGTCGTAGCCCAGCCACGCGAGCTCGGTGCGGTTCATCCGCACGAACACGCCGTTCGCGTCGAGCGAGTGGTAGCCCACCGGCGCGTGGTCGTAGAGGTCCTGCAGCTCGTCGGCCAGCTCCCGCACGCGGCGCTCGGCCCGCTCGCGGGCGCGCAGCTCCACGTGGGCGAAGCCGCTGGCGGCGACGACGGCGAGCAGGGCCGCGAGCCAGCCGGCGAGCACCACCTGCCGCGTCGCGCGGACGTTGTGCTGCAGCGTGGCGATGTTGCGCTCGCGCCGGGCCAGCTGGGCGCGCTCCACCGCGCGCACGCGCGCGCGGATGCGGTCCGCGGTCGCCGTGCCCGTGCCGACCGCGATCTCGTGCAGCGCGGCCGCGGCGCCCGCGGTCCGGCGCAGCCGGATGATCGTGTCGGAGGCCGCCATCCGGTTGGCGATCAGGGCGACGAGCGAGTCGAGGGCGCGCTGCTCGATGGCGTCGCCGTTCGCCATCTGCCGCAGCTCGCCGACCAGGGCGGGGAGGTGCGCCGCGGCGGAGTCGTAAGGCCCCAGGAACGACGGCTGGCCCGCGATCGCGAAGCCCCGGACCGCCGCCTGGACCTCGTCCATCCGCGAGAGCAGCTCGCCGAGCCGGACCACCTGGTCGCCGGCGCCGCGCGCGGTGACGGCGGTGGACAGCGCGACCGTGGCGCTGCGGTAGGCGAAGCCGCCCACCACGGCGAGGACGAGCAGGACCGACGCGAAGCCGGCCAGGTAGCGGGCGCGCACGGAACGCGTCACAGGAGCCTCATCTCCTCGTCGGGCTCGACGTCCGCGGGCTCGGACCAGGGCTCGAGCTCCGCGCGGTACGTCGCGAACAGGACGGGCGGGGCCGCGACCTTCCGCCGCTCGAGCATCGAGCGCAGCATCAGCGCGTTCGCCGGCCCCTTGCCCTCGAAGTGGTTGTTGCTGATCACGTACACGTCCGTGACGCCGTCCGTCGCGCCGAGCGCGCGGATCCGCTCCACCCAGGGCGCCAGCTCCTTGGCCGTGTAGAGGTAGTCGTAGCGCTGCGCCGCGTCCTCCCGCTCGCCGAACCAGTGCTCGTAGTTCCGCCCGTGGAAGCGCACGTAGCCGACGGCGCTGGTGGCGTGCGCGGCGGGCGTGAGCGACTGGCCGATCAGCGGCTGGTCGATGTTGGCCAGCCCCACGCCGAGGTCGCGCAGGCGTCCCAGCTCCTCGTCGGTCCCCCAACCGCCGTGCCGGACCTCCACGACGAGCGGCCAGCCGCGGAAGGTCTCGCCGAGCCGCGCGAGCACCTCGCGCGCGGCGGGCGCGGGCTTGAAGGACCACGGGAACTGGGCGAGCAGGGCGCCGAGCTTCTGCTCGTCGCGCAGGACCTGCAGGCCGTCGGTGACCTGGCGGATCTCGTCGGCCGTCCACGGCGCGCCGCGCTCGTGGGTGAAGCGCTGCCACAGCTTCACGGTGAAGCGGAACTGCGGGTTGTGCGCCACGCGCCGGAGCCAGGAGCTGAAGCTGCGCGCGGGCTGCGGCCGGTAGAACGTGGAGTTGACCTCGATCGTGTCGAAGTAGGACGCCAGGTAGTGGAGGGCGTCGAAGCGCGCCGGCACGCCGGCGGGGTAGACGTGCCCCGGGGAATCGGGGTACGACCAGCCGGCGGGCCCGAGCCGGATCACGGCGGCCCCGCCCGGCCGGAGGATGCGTGCGCGGCCGTCCCGCCACGCCTGTTCACCGTGCCCCCTCGGTGGGAGGTGCGGGCAATATCCGGCCCTGCGGCGGCGGGCGGAAGGGTGGCCGCGGCGGCCGCGCGCGGGGCGGCCGGCTAGGGGCCCGCGCCCTCCACGATCCGCCGGTAGCTGTCCCGGTTCCACGCCGGGCGCGCCGGCGCGTCCGCGATCGCGAGGCCGAGGTAGAAGTCGAGCCGGACGATCCGCGCCTCCTGGTCGGCGTCGATCTTCTCCACCGAGTCGGTCGGCCGGTGGTAGTCGGCGTGCAGGCCCGTGGTGAAGAAGAGGATCGGCACGCCCTTCCTGGCGAAGTTGAAGTGGTCGGACCGGAAGAACAGGTTCTCGCGCGGCATCGTGTCGCCGACGACGCGCAGCCGCAGCTCGGGGTGGGCGGCGGCGACGCTGTCCACCAGCGGGCCCAGCGACGAGTGCTCCTTCCCGATGGCCATGACGCCGTCGGCCGGGTTGCGCCCGATCATGTCCGTGTTGAGGTCGGCCACCGTAGCGGCCAGCGGCACCTCCGGGTGCTCGGCGTACCAGCCCGAGCCCCACAGGCCGCGCTCCTCGCCCGAGACGGTCATGAAGACCAGCGAGCGCCGGGGATGCGGGTCGAGGCGGGCGAAGGCCCGGGCCAGCTCGACCACCGCGACCGCGCCCGACGCGTCGTCGTCGGCGCCGTTGCAGATCGTGTCG
>DATKNX010000204.1:0-16602 GCA_035541085.1 Gemmatimonadales bacterium
CTGGGTCAAGCGCGCCGAGGACTCCGGTGCGCTCGTGCTGCGGCTCGTCGAATGGAACGGCCGCCCCGCCACGGCGACCGTCACGCTCCGCGAAACCGTCCGCTCCGCCCACCGGTCGAACTTCCTGGAGGATCCGGGCGACGCGCTGCCCACGACGGCCCACACCGTCCGGGTCGCGCTGCGGCCGTATGAAATCGCCACCGTGGTCGTGGACGTCGCTTCGGAGGGGAGGTAGCATGCATCGCCCGTTCCCGTCTTCGCGCCGCTGGCCCGCCCTGCTCCTCGCACTCGGTGCGCTCGCCGCCTTCCCCGGCTGCGCCAAGAAACCGGCCACCCACCGGCCGCAGGTGGGCGTGACGCTGCTCACCGAAGCGCACGTCTTCTACCAGGACCTCAAGCGCGGCCTCCTCAAGGCGGGCGACAGCCTGGGCATCGACCTCCACGTCGTCGCGGGCGAGTGGGACCTCGCGCGGCAGACCAGCCAGGTCGAGAACTTCATCACGCAGAAGATGGACGCGATCATCATCGCGCCCGTCGACTCGCGCGGCATCGTCTCGGCGGTGGAGGAGGCGAACCGCGCGGGGATCCCGGTGTTCACCGTGGACATCGCGGCCGCCGGCGGCCAGGTCACGTCGCACATCGCGTCCGACAACTACCAGGGCGGCATGCTGGTCGGCGAGTATCTCGCGAAGCTGCTCAAGGGGAAGGGGAGCGTGGCGGTGCTCGACCAGCCGACGCTCGCCAGCGTAATCGACCGCGTGCACGGCTTCGACTCCGCGCTGGCGCGGTACCCCGGCATCCACATCGTCGCCAACCCCGCGGTGGAGCGCGGGCTGCGTGACGTCGCCAAGAACAAGATGGACAACCTGCTCCAGTCGCATCCGGATCTCGACGCCGTCTTCGGCAGCAACGACGATTGCGCGCTCGGCGCCCTGGCATCGGTGCGAGCCGCCGGGCGGAACAACCTGCTCATCGTGGGCTTCGACGCCACACCCGAAGCGCGCGCCGCGATCAGCGGCGGCGGAGCTCTCAAGGCGGATGCCATCCAGTATCCGGAGACGATCGGGCGCCGCGCGATCGAGACGGTCTACCGCGCCCTCCACGGCGAACAGGTGCCGTCCCGCGTGGCCGTGCCCGTGGGCATCGTGGACCGGGACAGCCTGGCGGCGCCGGCACCGGCGCACTAGGAGAAGGACACACAGAAGCACGGTCTCACAGGCGCACAGAAGGCCTCGCGCAGCGTGCCCTGTGCGCCTGTTGCGTCTGTGCGCATTGCCTCGAATGCTTGTCGGGAATCGGGGGCGGACCTATACTGTCTTCATGACAGGGGTGCCCGCCTCGGCGGGCTGAGATCACACCCTTTGAACCTGACCCGGTTCAGACCGGCGTAGGGAGTCACCTCCAGGTCAAAGACGCTTCTCCTCCGGGCCCCCTGCCCCGGGGCGGGAAGCGTTTTCCATTGGCCGCACGGGAGCGAGCGATGAGCGACTGCGTCACCCAGATGTACTACGCCCGCCGGGGCGAGGTCACGGCGGCCATGCGCCGCGTCGCCGAGCGCGAGGGCCTCGACGCCGAGTTGGTGCGGTGCGAGGTGGCCCGGGGCCGGTTGATCATTCCCGCCAACGTACACCACCTCGCCGGCCGGCTGGACCCGATGGCCATCGGCACCGTCGCGGGCGTCAAGATCAACGCCAACATCGGCAACTCCGCCGTGACGTCCGACGTGGCGGGCGAGCTCGAGAAGCTGCACTTCGCCGTGCACTTCGGCGCCGACACCGTGATGGATCTCTCGACCGGCGGGGGCATCGACGAGATCCGCGAGGCAATCGTCGCGGCGAGCCCCGTGCCCATCGGCACCGTCCCGATCTACCAGGTCATCCAGTCGGTGAACGACGTGGCCGACATCACGCCGCAGATGCTCCTCGACAACATCGACCACCAGGCACGCCAGGGCGTGGACTACATCACCGTCCACTGCGGCATCCTCCGCGAGCACGTGAACCTCGCGCTGGGCCGCGTGACCGGGATCGTGAGCCGCGGCGGTTCGCTCCTCGCCGCCTGGATGGTGCAGCGCCGGGAGCAGAACCCCCTCTACACCCACTTCGACGAGCTGCTCGAGATCGCGCGGGCCCACGACGTCTCGCTCTCGCTGGGTGACGGCCTCCGGCCCGGCTCGCTCGCCGACGCGTCGGACCGCGCCCAGTTCGCCGAGCTGGAGGTGCTCGGCGAGCTCACGACACGGGCCTGGCAGCGCGACGTGCAGGTGATGATCGAAGGGCCCGGACACATCCCGATGCACGAGATCGAGATGAACGTCCGCAAGGAGCAGGAGATCTGTCACGAAGCGCCGTTCTACACGCTGGGGCCGCTCGTGACGGACGTCGCGCCCGGCTACGACCACATCACCAGCGCGATCGGCGCGGCGATGGTCGGCTGGTACGGCGCCTCGATGCTGTGCTACGTCACGCCCAAGGAGCACCTCGGCCTGCCGAACTGCCAGGACGTGCGCGAGGGCGTGATCGCCTACAAGATCGCGGCCCACGCGGCCGACATCGCGCGCGGCCGCAAGGGGGCGCGCGAGCGCGACGACGCGCTGAGCCGGGCGCGGTTCGCCTTCGACTGGAACGAGCAGTTCCGGCTCTCGCTCGACCCCGACCGCGCGCGCGCCTATCACGACGAGACGCTGCCCGCCGAGTACTTCAAGTCGGCCGAGTTCTGCTCGATGTGCGGGCCGAAGTTCTGCTCGATGCACATCACGCGAACCATCCAGAGCGGTCTCGAGGCCGCCGGTACGCCGGCCGCCCCCGCGGACACGCCCCTGGTGACGGCCCGGTGACGGGCAGGCCGTAACGTCGGCGTGCGGGCCGGCGACTCCTCGCGCCTACCCGCGAGCGAAGCGAACGAGCACCCTCCCGGAACGCCGGGAGGGTGCTCGTTTTCGGACGTGGTCCACTTGACAGTGCGATAGCGGCGTTCTCAATTTCGTCCGACACAGCGCCACTTTCCCGAATTCGTCGATCGCCGCCCCGGCGGAGGAGTCATATATGCCGTATGTGATTGCGGAGCCTTGCATTGGCGTGAAGGACCGCGCGTGCGTCGAGGTCTGCCCGGTGGACTGCATCTACGAAGACGAGAAGATGCTGTACATCCACCCCGACGAGTGCATCGACTGCGGCGCCTGCGAGCCCGAGTGCCCGGTGACGGCCATCTTCCCCGAGGAGGACGTGCCCCCACAGTGGAAGGAGTACATCGCGTTGAACCGCGACGTGTTCAACAGCCCGACCCCGCCCGGCAAGCCGCAGAAGAAGACGAGCTAGCCGGCGCCGAAACGGAAGACGACGGAGCCCCGAGGGCAGCGCCTTCGGGGCTCCGTTCTTTCTCCGGGCTGCCGGGACTACGGCCTCGGCACCGCCTCGAGGAACTCGGCCATGACCCGGGTGACGGCGGTGGGCGCCTCGAGGGGAGACAGGTGCCCCGCCCCCGGGATCGTGGTCATCGCGGCCGAGGGGATGGCCGCGGCCATCGCGCGCGAGGCCGCGGGCGGGGTCACCTCGTCCTCGGCGCCGACCACCACCAGCGTCGGCACGTCGATCGTCGGCAGCAGCGGCGTCGAGTCCGGACGGTCGCGCATCGCGCCGAGGGCGCCGACCAGCCCCGCGACGGGCGTCCGCTCCGCCATCGCGCGCACCTGCTGGACCACCTGCGGCTGCGTCAGCTGGCTCGATCGTCCGAGCAGGCGCGGCACCATGCGGTCAGCCACGGATGCCGCCCCTTCCGTGCGGGCGACCTCGATCAGGCTGTCGCGCGCCTTGCGTCCCTCGGCCGTGTCCGCGTCGGCGCGCGTATCCACGAGAATCAGGCCCATGATCCGCGCGCGATGCCGGCGCAGCATCTCGAACGCGACGTATCCTCCCATCGAGAGCCCGGCCACGACGGCGCGCTCGACGTGCAGCCGGTCGAGCAGCCGCACCAGGTCGTCGGCATACGCGGTCATCGAGTAGCCGGCGTCGGGCGCATCCGACACGCCCGCGCCTCTCAGGTCGGGCGCAATGCGGCGCCAGCGCGCGAGCGTCGCCACCTGGTGCGCCCACAGCGAGTGGTCGAGCGGAAATCCGTGCACGAGGAGCAGGGCCGGCCCGTCGCCGCGCGTGTCGACCGCGAGCGTCACGCCTCCCACGTCGTGGCGCGCGAGCTCGCCCGGACGGACGGACGGCCGTCCACCGAAGACGGTGGCGATTTCCGCCGGGATGGGGGTCGGCTTCCCCTCGCCGTCGATCATGACGAAGACGATCTGCAGCTCGGCGACCACCGCTCCGTCGCGCGAGCGTCGGGCCCGCTGCACGAGCTCGAGCGACGTGCGGCCGACCTTCTGGGTCTCCATCTCCACCTGCAGGACGTCGCCGGGGAACGCGGGCAGCTGGTAGTCCACCGTCGCTCGCCGCACCGCGGGCCACACCTGGTGCCGGCGGAACAGGTCCTGGCCTGGTCCGCGGGCGAGCGCTTCCCAGCGGGCCCGCTCGAACACCTCCAGGTACGCCGCCTCGTTGAGGTGTCCGTACGCATCACACTCGTACGGGTAGACCGTGACTTCGACAGTGGCGAGTCGGCTCACGCGTGTGTGCAGGCTAGAGGGTGGCTGGACGAATGCTGCGGAAGCGCATGCATAATAGCGTCATCCGCGACGCATGCGAGGGGGAAAGCATCGGAACTAGATATAATGTCAGCGTCACGTTGGTGTCGTAGTGGTTACGCGACAATTACGCCACGACGTCTTATGCACATCACAATTGTGCCATCGCATGGCCACCTGGGTGCCGGTTTTCAACGCAATGTTGTTGAATGTTTTAGTAACATTTCTGTTGAAACGTGCACAATGCACGCTTCGGCAGTTGCGCCACCCGGTGAGCGCGGCCAACGTTCAACCTCTATGGTGCGCACCTCGAACCGACTCCCTCCGCAGCGTTACGTGCGCAGCAACGAGGAGCTCGCCGCCCTGATGCACCGTGTGGCCCGCGAGCCCGTCGTGGCGTTGGACACCGAGGCGGCCAGCTTCCACCGGTTCGTGGACCGCATCTACCTGATTCAGCTTTCCGGCCGCCACGAGACCGCCATCATCGACCCGCTCACGGTGACGGACGTGTCGGGTCTCGGTGCGCTCCTGGCCGATCCCGCCGTGGAGATCGTCTTCCACGACGCCGACTACGACCTGCGGATCCTCGACCGCGACTACGGCTTCCGCGCGCGCCACCTGTTCGACACGCGGATCGCCGCGCACCTCCTGGGCGAGCCGGCCGTCGGCCTGGCCGCGCTGCTGGCGAAGTACGTCGGCGTGACGCTCGACAAGAAATACCAGCGCGCCGACTGGTCGCGACGGCCGCTGCCTCCGGAGATGCTCGAGTACGCGGCGACGGACACCTGCTACCTGCTGGCGTTGCGCGAGCACCTGCGGGCAGGCCTCCAGGCCGCGGGGCGCCTCTCCTGGGCCGAGGAGGAGTTCGAGCGCCTCGAGGGCCTGCGGTGGACGCCCGCGGAGACCAACGGCGGATCCTACCTCCGCGTGAAGGGTGCCCGGGCGCTGGGACGGCGCGGGCTGGCGATCCTGCGCGAGCTGCTCCCGTGGCGGGACGCCATCGCGGCGGAGCTCGACCGCGCCAGCTTCCGCGTCGTGTCGAACGAGGCGCTGCTGGCCTTGTCCGCCGCGCCGCCGCGCTCCGCCGAGGAGCTGGGCAAGGTCCGCGGCCTGTCGCCGCGCCTGGTGAGCGAGCGTGGAGCGTCGCTGCTCGCCGTCATCGAGCGCGGCCTCGCGGTGCAGGAGAAAGACCTGCCGCGCTTCCCGCGCTCCGAGCGGCACGCCGCCGATCCGGCCTTCGACCAGGCCGTGGAGCGCCTGAAGCACGTGCGCAACGCGGCGGCCGAGCGGCTCGCGCTCGATCCCGGCGTGCTCTGTCCCAAGGGAACCCTCGAGGCCGTCGCGCGCGCGCGGCCCAAGACGAAGGGCGCACTGGGCGAGATTCCCGAGGTCCGGAAGTGGCAGGCGGAGCTGCTGGGAGCGGACTTCCTGACGGCGCTGGGGAACTAGCCCCAGAGCAGCGAGCGCACGCGCGGGTCCATCTTCTCCGGCGTCCAGTAAGGCTCCCACACCAGCTCCACGTTCACCTTCGTCACGCCGTCGAGCTTCTCCAGCACGCCGTGCGCCTCCGACAGCATCTCGGGCCCCACCGGGCAGCCCGGTGACGTCAGCGTCATCTTCACGTCCACTTCCCCGGCGTCGCTCACCTCGATCTCGTACACGAGGCCGAGATCGATCACGTTGAGGTTGAGCTCGGGGTCCTTCACGGCGCGCAGCGCCTCGCGGACCTGGTCGACGGTCGCCATCAGCCTGCTCCTGGGCGGATCCTGCAACCTAATCCCCGAGTCCGCCCGGCATCAATCGCCCCGGTGGCACACCGGCGACGCGCACCCGAGGCGGTGGCGGCTGCGTGCCACCCATCCGTACACCGCGCCGGCGAGCCGGTTCGCTCCGGGCAGCGCGAGCGGCGCCGCCCACAGACCGCCCCGGGGCAGCAGGCGCAGCAGCGGCGCGAGGGCCTCCGCGCCCGCGAACACACGCCCGTCCGGTGACACCAGGTGCATCGCGCGCTCCAGCGCCGGCCGGGCGAGCCCGGGCACGCCTTCCCACGCGCGCCGATCCTGGAGCGGGACGGCCCGCACGCGCCCCGCGCGGTCCCAGCGCCGCACGAGGTCCACGCAGCGTACGCAGAACGGGCACTCACCGTCGTAGATCAGGAGCCACGGATGTGGCGCGAAGGGGAGCGTCACGTGCGGCGGCCGCCGGGGTCGAGAGGCCGCCCGCCTGCTACGACCAGATGCCGGGGATCCGGGCTCCGCACGACGGGCACAATCCGGCGGGGCTCACGCGCTGTCGCCGGATCTGGTAGCCGTACCGCTCGATCAGCAGATCGTCGCAATCCGGACACCAGGTGTGCTCCCAGCGGCCCACGCGTCCCGGCAGGTTGCCGGCATAGACGAACTTGAGGCCGGCCGCCTTCCCGATCTCGCAGGCACGCAGCAGATCCTCGACCTCCGTGTTCCGCGGGTCGGTCATCCGGTAGTCCTGGTGGAACGCGGTCACGTGCCAGGGGATCGTGGGCGAGATCGCGGCGAGCGTGTCGGCCATGTGCCGGAGATCGTCCGCGGCGTCGTTGAATCCCGGCACGACGAGCGTGACGACCTCCATCCAGAACCCGCGCTCGTGGACCATCCGCATCGCGTCCAGCACGTGCTGCAGCACGCCGCCGAGCGAGCGGTACGCGCGGTCCTGCATCGCCTTGAAGTCGATCTTGTAACCGTCGGTCAGCGGACGGATGTAGTCCAGCACCTCGGGCGTGGCGTTCCCGTTCGAGACGAACGTGGTCTTGAGTCCGGCCTCCCGCGCGAGGCGGAAGACGTCCATCCCCCACTCGGCCGTGATGAGCGGCTCGTTGTAGGACGACGCCACTACTCCGGCTCCGTGCCGGCGCCCGAGCTCGACCAGCGTTGCCGCCGAGACCTCGCCGATGAGGCTGTCCGCCGCGGGATCGCGCAGCGCCTGTGACGTGACCCAGTTCTGGCAGTAGCCGCAGTGGAAGTCGCAGCCGAGCATCCCGAAGGTGAGACAGTCGGATCCGGGCAGCAGGTGGAAGAACGGTTTCTTCTCGATCGGATCCACCTGGACGCCGGCCGCGTAGCCCGCGGGCACGAGGAGCGTGCCGTCGCGATTGAAGCGCACTCGGCAGATGCCGCGGCGGCCCGGCCGGATCAGACACCGGTGGCCGCACGCCACGCACCGGACGGAGCCGTCGGCCCCCTCGGCGTGCCACAACTCACCCGGCCGAGTGCGGGCGTCGAGCTGGTCCTGTAGACTGTTCGTCCGAGGGGCGCGGCTGGGAAGGACCGGCATGGCGCGACGTGGCGTTCCGGCTGCCATACGGCGAAAGCTGACCCGGCGCTTGCTGTGGCGCCAGGGGGCGAGCTAGGATGGAACCGTGAGATGGAAACTCGTTGTGACGCTTGTGGTTGCCGCTGCCGGCCGCATCGCGGCCCAGCCCACCACTCCGGCGCCTCAGTCCGCGGCGCCACCGATCGACTCGATGACCATCCGCGCCAGCACGTTCTTTCTCGCCAACGACCTTCTCGAGGGCAGGGGCACGGGTCGTCGCGGGAACGACATCGCGGCACTCTACCTCGCGGCAAGCGCGCAGGCGCTCGGGCTGACGGGGGCGGGAGAGGGCGGCGGCTACTTCCAAGTCGTGCCGCTCACCGAAGCGGTGGTGGACCCCGCGGCCACCCGCTTGTGGCTGCGCGTCGCGAGCACGCGCGGGCACGCCACGGCGCGCGCGTACGCCACGCCGCGCGACTTCGTTCCCAACGTCGGGACCGGGGCCACGCTGGTTTCCTTCGCGGGCCCTCTCGCCTACGTCGGCACCGCGCACGACATCCTGGCGAATCCCGCCGGCCTCCCGGAGCTGGCCGGCCGCGTCGCGCTGGTGCGCGGACCGTTCGGATCCGACATGGCGGCCGCCGATACCTTGCGCGAGCGCGGCGCGACCGGCGTCGTGCAGCTCACGACCGACACCGCCACCTACGACCTGTACGTGCGCAGTCGCGGCCCGTCGCGGATGTACGTCGCCGACTCGGTGCACGCGCTCTCGTCCTTCATTCCTCCGGTCCCCGACGTGATCGCGAGCCCGGACCTGGTGCGCGCGCTCGCGCCGAACCTCCCGGCGTCCGGCTCACCCGACGACCACCCTTACCTGCTGCCCGGTCGCGTCGTCGTGACCCTGACGCTGCACCCGCATCCGCTCGCATCCCGCAACGTGGCGGCGGTCCTGCCGGGATCCGATCCGGCCCGGCGCGACGAGTACGTGGTGTTCACCGCGCATCTCGATCACCTCGGCATTTCGACGCCCGACGAGCACGGCGACTCGATCTACAACGGGTTCTCCGACAACGCGGCCGGCAGCGCGATGCTGCTCGCCATCGCCAAGGCGATGGCCGAAGGCCCGAGGCCCGCGCGTTCCGTGCTGTTCCTCTGGCCCACCGGCGAGGAGCGCGGGCTCCTGGGCTCCGACTACTTCGCGGCGCGGCCGCTCGTGCCGCCGGCGCGGATGGTCGCGGAGATCAACCTCGACGCGGGTGCACCGCCGGCGCCACCGGTCAACTGGGCCATCGCGGGAGGGGATCGCTCGTCGCTGGGCCAGATCGCGATCGCGGTCGCGCACGCGGCGGGGTGGGAGGCCACGACCGCCAGCGCGAGCCCGAATTCCGATTACTTCCCGTTCCTCCGGCTCGGCGTGCCCGCCGTCTTCATCGTGCCCGTGCCGCCTTACGAGGGACTCGGCAAGGAAGCCTCGGACGCCCTCGGCAAACGGTGGGATCACTACCACCAGGCCGCCGACGAGTGGAAGGCGGACTTCCCCTTCTCGGGTCTAGTCCGCTACGCGGAGTTCGCCTATCGCGTGGGGATGGCGGCCGCCGGCGCGCCGCCGGCCGCCGCCGCCCCGACCCGGTGACTCGCGCCATCCCCGAGGCCGGCTCGCCCGGCCCGTCACCGGAACGAGCCCGGGGGCACCGCGTACAGCAGCAGCGCCGTCTGCCGGTCCCGCGGCGACAGGTCCGTCGCCGACGTCTCGGGGTAGAGCGCGTCGGTCTTCACCGGCGAGTGCCCGAGGCCGATGGCGTGTCCGAGTTCGTGCAGCGCGAGCGCGACCATCTGCGCGGGCTGCACGGGTCGTCCTCCCGGCAGGTGCGTGGCTAACACCACGTCCGCCCGCACGACGGGACCGCGGCGTTGCCACGTCAGCTCCGTGCGGCCGGTGCGATTGCCGTCGAGCTGGGCCACCCAGGACACCACGATGTCGGCGCCGGCGGTGTCCGGAAGCTCGTCCAGCCACACGGGCAGCCCGACGCTGTTCCATCGCCCGAGCGCCCACGCCACGTTGCCCAGGAAGACCTCCTGGAAGCCGGGCACGCCGTCGCCCCGCACCACGGCGACGCGCAGCGGCCGGCCCGCGCGGTCGTCGCCCCAGCGGTGCAGCACCGAGTCGCTCTCCTGCAGCATCGCCGGCAGGTACGTGCCGGCGCTCTCGGCGGAGATGCGGGCCAGCGCGCCGGCCCGCGCGGCGGAGTCGAGGCGGTCGGTGGGCCGCGGCGCCGCGGCTGCGGGGCCGACCGGCTCCGCGCGCACGGCCGCCGTGGCGGCGCCGCCCGGCGCGGCGCTCCGGGTCGCCGGCCGCGCGCCCTCGACCGCGCGCCGCACGACGTCCGTCGCCACGGCGGCCAGGAACAGCAGGGCCACGATCGGGATCAGGTTGCTGCGGGCTCGGGGACCGGCCATGCCGGCAATCTGCGGCGGCCTGCGGCGGCGGGCAAACGCGGCATTTGCGAATCGCCGCACGGCGGCGCAATATGCGCGCCTCCGGATGTCGCGCCGCGTGAGCGCGACCGAGGAAGCGTTGACCGGGATGTCCGCGTGATCCGACTGCCGGCCAGAACCATCGTGCGGTGGCGCTGGCCCATCGTGTGCGCCTGGGTCGCCCTCACCGCCCTGATGGTGCCGCTGGGGGAGAAGGTTCACGAGCGGCTGCACGTCGGCGGCGAGAACCTGTCGCACTCGGAGTCCACGGCCGCCGAAGACCTGATCCGCAGCGACTTCGATTCGCCGTACGCCGCGTTCGCCGCGGTGGCGATCCGCCATCCCTCGCTCACGCTCCGCTCCCGCCGCTACACGGCCTACGTCGATTCCATCACCGCCGCGCTGCGGCGGCTGCCCTTCGTGCTTCAGACCCTAAACTGGCGGAACGCCGAGGACGAGGCGTTCCGCAGCCGCGACGGGCGGATCACCTTCGTGCTGATTGGCCTCTCGGCCGACAGCTCGGCCACGAGCGACACCCCGCTGCTGCGCCAGACCGTGGCCACCGTGCAGCAGCGCTTCGGCAGCGACTTCCGCACGTACGTCACCGGCGATCCGGCGTTCGACTACGACATTCGCACCATCGCCGCCGACGACTCGCGGCTGATGGAGCAGCGCCTCGTCCCGCTCACGATGCTGCTGCTGCTCGTCGCCTTCGGCACCCTGGTGGCCGCGATGGCGCCGATCGCCGTCGGCTTCATCGCCATCACGATCAGCCTCGGACTCGTCTCGATCGCCGCCACGATCGTCCCGATGTCCATCTTCGTCCTCAACCTCACGACGATGATCGGGCTCGGGGTCGGCATCGACTACTCCCTGCTCGTCGTCACGCGCTTCCGCGAGGAGATGGACTACACGCCGAACCGGCTGGAGGCCGCCGCCGAGACGATCCGCACCGCCTCGCGCACGGTGATCACGTCCGGCGGCACCGTCATGATCGGCTTCATCGCGCTGATGATCGTGCCGCTGCAGGAGACGCGCTCGATCGGCCTGGCGGGCCTGTTCGTGGTGGCGACCTCCGTCGCGCTGTCGGTCACGTTCCTGCCGGCGATGCTGGCGATCCTGGGCCGGCACATCGACCGGCCGCTGTGGCTCGCGCGGCGCCTGCGCCGGCTGCGCTTCGGCCGCTGGAACCGCTACGCGCGCGCCATCGCCCGCCATCCGTGGCGCGCGGTCACGATCTCCGGCGCCATCGTCGTCGCGCTCGCGCTGCCGGCCCTGTGGCTGCAGATCGGGCTGCCCGTGGTGAACTGGTTCCCGACCGACACCGATTCGGGGCGCGGCCTCGCCGTTCTCGAGGACATGGGCCACGGCGGCGCGCTGCGCCCGCTCAAGGTCGTCGTGCAGATGACCGACGGGAGCCCGGTGCTCGACCCGGACCGCCTGCGCGGCCTGCGCGAGCTCGCCGATTCGATCCGCGCCAATCCCACCGTGGCCCAGGTCCGCGGCATGGTGGACCTGCGGCCCGGGATCCCGCTGTGGCAGTACGTGGTGCTGTACGCCGACACGGCCCGCGCGCGGCAACGGATGCCGGACGTGTTCCGCACGTTCCTGGGCCGCGAGGGCACGGCCACGATGCTCGACGTGGTGCTGCGCGACACCGTTTCGCTCAACGGATCGCTCGAGGCGGTCCGGGAGGTGCGGCGGATCGACGTGCGCAAGTTCCCGACGCTGCAGCACGCCCGGATGATGATCGGCGGATTCTCCGCGTCGAATCTCGATTTCCGCGACAAGGTCCTGGGCCTGTTCCCGCTCCTGGTGGCGCTGGTGCTCGGCGTCACCGGCGTGATGCTGGCCGCGGTGTTCCGGTCGGTGCTGGTGCCGATCAAGGCCGTGGTGATGAACACGCTGTCCGTCTCGGCGGCGTTCGGCCTGACCGTGGTCGTGTTCCAGTGGGGGTTGGGTGGATCGCTCTTCGGCCTGGCCGGGCCGACGCAGGCCATCTTCGTCATCAGCCCGGTCCTCGTCTTCGCCATCGTCTTCGGGCTGTCGATGGACTACGAGGTGTTCCTGCTCTCCCGGGTCAAGGAAGAGTTCGACGAAAAGCACGACAACGACGAGGCCACGGTCAACGGGCTGACGGCCACCGCCGGCACCATCACCAACGCGGCGCTCATCATGATCCTGGTGTTCGGCGTGTTCGCGTTCGCGCGGGTGATGGCGGTGCAGATGATCAGCTTCGGCCTCGCCGTCGCCGTGCTGCTCGACGCCACGCTGATCCGCGTCGCGATGGTGCCCGGCGTCATGCACCTCGCGGGCCGGCTCAACTGGTGGCCGGGGTACCGCCGCGGCCGCGGCGGCGAGGTCGCCCGGACGGGCGGCGCGGGCGGCGGACCGGAGGCCGGCGCCCGCTGAGCCACGCGGCCCCACGTCACCGCGGCGGCAGGAGGCCCCCCCACAAGTCCCAGTGCCACGCGGCGACCCGCACGCCGGTGCGGGGATCGCGCAGCGGCTTGTACTGCAGCCACCGGGCGTCGAGCCCCACGGAGCGCCCCCAGTCCAGCAGCCGTTCCCGGTCGCTGCTCACCAGGTGCGCCATCGGCCGGTCGTCGAGGGTGAAGCGGTGCAGCCAGAGGCCGCCGTCCAGCGCGTGGACGAGGCCGTCGCGCCTGCGGTCGAATTCCCGCCAGCTCACCTACTCGCAGGCCACCTGGCCCTCCTGGGTCGCCGCCCCCAGGGGGCCCATGTTGCCGACGAACAGGTAGCACAGCTGCGAGGAGTTCACGCTCGAGGCGGAGGCTGCCCATCCGGTCTGCGACGCGGTGCTGATCGTGACCGTCACCCCGCTCGTCGAGGTGAACGCCGGAAGCTGTGTCAGGTCCGGCGAGTAGGAGTCGTTGTCGTAGAAGTAGGACTCTTCGGCGGTCGCGAGGTTGCGCAGGTCGGACTTCATCGCGGTGACGAACGCCTTGTCCCGCGAGGTCGCGAACCGCGGAATCAGGATCGTGACGAGGATCCCGATGATCACCATCACCATCAGCATCTCGATCAGCGTGAAGCCCCGCAGCCGTTTCACGGCCGCCACCTCCCCGCCGCCGGCGCCGCGCCGGCGGCCAGCGGCGCTATTGTAGCCCGCGGCCGCGGGGGCGGCAAGAATCAGCCGGCCTTGGCGTCCAGCCAGTTGTCGCCGACGCCCACGGTCGCGACCAGGGGCACCCGCAGCGGCGCCGCGCCCTCCATGCACGCCTTGACCTCCCGCGCGACGGCCTCGGCCTCGGCGCGCGGCGCCTCGACGACCAGCTCGTCGTGCACCTGCAGCAGCAGCCGCGCCTGGTGCGCGGAACGCACCGCGTCGTTGACCCGGATCATCGCCACCTTGATGAGGTCCGCCGCCGAGCCCTGGAGGGGGGAGTTCGTCGCCGTGCGCTCGCCGAAGGCCCGCACGCTGAAGTTCTTGTCCCGCAGCTCGGGGATGTAGCGCCGCCGCCCGAAGATCGTCTCCACGTAGCCGCGCTCGCGCGCCTCCACCACCGTCCGGTCCAGGAAGGCGCGCACGCCCGCGAAGCGCGTGAAGTAGTCGTCGATGAAGCGGCGCGCGTCCTCGTAGGGGATGCCGAGCTGGCGGGCCAGGGCGTGCGGGCCCTGGCCGTAGATCGTCGCGAAGTTGATCGTCTTGGCGCGCGCGCGCATCTCCGGCGTCACCGCTTCGAGCGCGACGCCGAAGATGAGCGCCGCCGTTTGGCGGTGGATGTCGCCGCCCGCCTGGAACGCCTCGACGAACGCGGGGTCGCCCGAGAGGTGGGCCAGCAGCCGCAGCTCGATCTGCGAGTAGTCCGCGACGACGAAGCGGTTGCCCGCTCGCGGCACGAAGCCGCGCCGGATGGCCTCGCCCCGCGCGGAGCGCACGGGGATGTTCTGGAGGTTGGGGTCGTTCGAGCTCAGCCGGCCGGTGGCCGCGCCGATCTGGTTGAAGGAGGTGTGGATCCGCCCCGTCGCCGGGTTCACCTCCTGCGGCAGCACGTCGAGGTAGGTGGACAGGAGCTTCGAGATCTCGCGGTACTCCAGCAGCAGCCGCGGCACCTCGTGCCCCATGCCGGCCAGCTCCTCCAGCACCTCGGCGTCGGTCGAGGCTCCCGTCTTGCCCTTCTTCAGCACGGGCAGCTGCAGCTTCTCAAACAGCACGTGCCGCAGCTGCGGTGTCGAGTTGAGGTTGAACGCCACCCCCGCCTGGTCGTGGATCGCGCGCTCGAGCCGCGCGAGGTCCGAGCGCATCTCGGCTGCCAGCCGCGCGAAGTGCTCGCGGTCGACCGCGATTCCCTCCCACTCCATGTCCACCAGCACGCCGATCAGCGGCAGCTCCACGTCGTGGAACAGCCGCTCGAGCCGGTGCTCGGCGAGCGTGGGCGCGAGCTGCCGACACAGGCGCAGTGCGTAGTCGCCGTCGGCGCAGCAGTACGCCGCGGCCTCCCGGACCGGGACCTCGTCGAAACCCCGCTCCGCACGGCCCTTGCGGACCAGCTCGTCCCAGCGCTGCAGCCGGACGTTGAAGTGCTCGAGCGCCAGGGCGTCGAGGGCGTGGGAGCGCTTTCCCGGATCGATCATGAAGCTGGCGATCATGGTGTCGAACCCGACACCGCGGAGCGGCACGCCCGCCCGCCGGAGCACCAGCCAGTCGTACTTGATGTTGTGCCCGACCTTCCGGACGGCGGGGTCGCCGAGCAGCTCCACGAGGGGCGCCAGCGCCGGGTCGGTCGGCGGCGGGAGATTCACCACCTCGTGCTGCTCGAGCATGTCCGACGACGCGTGGTGCCCGAACGGCAGGTACCAGGCCTCCCCCGGCGCCACCGCGATCGAGAGGCCCACCAGGTCCGCGCGCATCGGATCGAGCGCGGTCGTCTCCGTATCCAGCGCGATCTCGCCGGCGGCCCGCGCCCGTCGGACGACGGCGGCGACGGCGGCGACGGAGTCGGCCACCTCGTACGCGGCCGAGCCCGCCGCGGGTGCGCGCTCCTCCTTCCCGCCGTCGAGCGCCCGCACCAGTGAATGGAACTCCAGCTCCGCGACGAGCGGCAGCAGCGCGCTCCGGTCGGGCGGCTGCGCGGCCAGCGCCCGCATGTCGAGCTCCACGGGCACGTCCCGGTGCAGCGTCACCAGCTCCCGCGACAGGCGCGCCCGGTCCGCGTCCTGTTCCAGCGCCTCGCGCAGTTTCTTCTGGGTCACCTGGCCCGCGTGCGCGAGGATGCCGTCGAGCGAGCCGTACGCCTGCAGCAGCTTGACCGCCGTCTTCTCTCCCACGCCGCGGATCCCCGGGACGTTGTCGGCGGTGTCGCCGACGAGGGCGAGGAAGTCCACGGTTTGCGCGGGCGGAACGCCGAGGCGCTCGGCCGCGTTCGCCTCCGTCACGACCTGCTCCTCGACCGCGGCCGGGCCGCCGCGCCCGGGATTGAGCAGGCTCACGTGCGGGCCGACGAGCTGGTGGAAGTCCTTGTCGCCCGACACGATGACGACGTCGAGCCCGGCGGCCGCGCCGCGCTCGGCCAGCGTCGCGATGACGTCGTCGGCCTCGTAGCCCTCGACGGCGACGAGCGGCACCCGGAACGCCGTCAGGAGCGATTCGACCCGGCGCACCGACTGGTCGAAGTCCTGCTGCAGCTCGGCGTCGAGCTTCTCACGCGTCGCCTTGTAGTCCGGGTAGCGCTCGTGGCGGAAACTCGTCCCGGCGTCGTGCACCCACGCCACGTACTCCGGCCGGTGCTGCTCCGCCAGTCGCAGCAGGAAGTTGGTGATGCCCCACGCGACGGAGGTGTTCTCGCCGCGGCTCGTGGTGAGCGGGCGCGAGAGCATCGCGAAGAACGCGCGGTAGATCAGCGCATAGCCGTCGACGAGGAAGAGCCGCGGGCGCCCGCTCATCGCACCCCCGTCCGCGCGCTCACGCGGCCCATCGCAGCACGGCGCCGACGCACACCGGCACGACGACGTTGTCGACGCCGCGCCACGGCGCGCGCTCGGCGACGGCGGCCACCACCGCGGCCCCGAGCGCGACGGGCGCCGGCGAGCCGCTCAGCAGCAGGACCAGCGCGGCCGCCGCCGCGCAGGCCGCCGAGCCCGCCCACGACTTGCGCCGGCCGCCTCCGAATCGCGTGCCCACCGCGGCCGCCACGGGATCCGCCAGGGCCGTCACCACGATCGCACGCTCGGCCGCCGGCCCCGGG
>DATKNX010000205.1:0-23339 GCA_035541085.1 Gemmatimonadales bacterium
GCGCTGGTGCGCGTGCTGCTGGAGGCGTTCGGCAGCTCCGAGATGCACGTGGTGTGGTCGCAGGTGGTGTGGTGGCTGGCCGCGATCACGATGGTCGTCGGCAACCTGATCGCGCTCGCCCAGCGCTCGCTCAAGCGGATGCTGGCCTACTCCAGCATCGCGCACGCGGGCTACCTCCTCACGGCGCTCGTGGCGGGCACCACGGCGGGGGCGGCGGCGTTCCTGTTCTACCTCCTGTTCTACACGCTGATGACGGTTGGCGCGTTCGCCATCCTCGCCCTCAAGGGCCGCGGCGGCGAGCGCGACGTGCTGATCGAGGACCTGTCCGGCCTCGCGGAGTCGCACCCGTGGCTCGCGCTCGGCCTCACGGTGTGCATGCTCTCCCTGCTCGGCTTCCCCGGGACGGCGGGCTTCATCGGCAAGTGGTACATCCTGGTATCGGCCACGGGCGGCGGCTACACGGTGCTGGCGGTCATCCTGGTGGTGACCAGCGTGATCTCCGCGGGGTACTACCTGCCGGTCGTGATGGCGATGTACATGAAGCCGCGCACCCACGAGCAGGCGCACGCCGGCGTGCGGGTGCCGCGCCTCACGGGCGTGACCCTGGCCATGATGGTCGCCGCGCTGCTGGTCTTCGGCCTGTGGCCCAACCGGGTCCTCGACGCGGCGCGAGCCGGCTCGCACGCGTTCCTGCCCGCGAACGTCAACACGATCTCCGCCCCGGTCCCGGTCGCCAACTAGCGAGTCGGGCCGCGCGGCCCGAGGCGCCACACCATGCGCATCGATCCCGTCATCTTCCGGCAGTACGACATCCGGGGCACCGTCGGCGCGGATCTCACGCCGGAGGGCGCCCGGCTCGTCGGCGCGGCCGTCGGCTCCGAGGCGCGGGAGCGGCTCGGCCGCCCCGCCACGCTGGCCGTCGGGCGGGACAACCGCCCCTCGGGCGAGTCGCTGCTCGGGGCGCTGGTCGAGGGCCTGCGCTCGGCCGGCACGAAGGTGCTGGACGTCGGCCCGGTGCCGACGCCGGCCCTCTACTTCGCCATCCACCACCTCTCCGCCGACGGCGGGGTCCAGGTCACGGGCTCGCACAATCCGCCCGAGATGAACGGCTTCAAGATGGTCCTGGGCGGGCTGCCGTTCGCGGGCGAGGAGATCCAGGGCCTCCGCACGCGCATCGAGGCCGGGCGGTTCGCCGCGGGGCAGGGCACCCGCACGACGCACCAGGTGCTCGAGGCGTACGGCAAGGAGATCTTGGGCCGGATAGGCAAGCTGGCGCGCCCACTCCGCGTCGTCGTGGACTGCGGCAACGGGGTGCCGGGGCTCACCTATCCCGGCGTCCTCGAGGCCCTCGGCGCGACGGTGGACCGGCTGTTCTGCGAGTCCGACGGCACGTTCCCGAACCACCATCCGGACCCCACGGTTCTCGAGAACCTCGTGGACCTCCAGGCGCGGGTGAAGGCGACCAAGGCCGACGTCGGCATCGCCTTCGACGGGGACGGCGACCGCATCGGCGCGGTGGACGAGGGCGGCACGGTGCTCTTCGGCGACCAGATCCTCGCCCTGCTCGGGACCGACCTCGTGCAGCGCCTCGGCAAGGGCCGCGAGGTGATTTTCGACGTGAAGTGCTCCGACGCGCTGGTCGAGACGCTGGAGCGGGCCGGGGCGAAGCCGGTGATGTGGATGACCGGCCACTCGTTCATCAAGAAGAAGATGAAGGAGAGCGGCGCGGTGCTCGCGGGCGAGATGAGCGGCCACATGTTCTTCGGGCCGCCCGACTACCTCGGCTTCGACGACGCGCTCTACGCGGCGGCGCGGCTCCTCAAGATCGTGGCGGGCCAGGGCCGGCCGCTGTCGGCGTTGCGCGCCGCGCTGCCGCAGTACGTGTCCACGCCGGAGATCCGGGTGGACTGCCCCGAGGACCGGAAGACGGCCGCCGTCGAGGCCGCCGCCCGCCACTTCGCCGGGCGCTACCAGACCGTCACCATCGACGGCGTCCGCTGGCGCACGCCGGACGGCTGGGGCCTCATCCGGGCGTCGAACACCCAGCCCATCCTCGTGCTGCGGTTCGAGGCGAAGAGCACCGAGGGCCTGGCGTCCATCCGCCGCGAGGCGGCGCAGGTGCTGCGCGCGCAGGGGGTCGGCGGCCTCGAGCCATGAGCCGGCGACGCGTCGCGCTGTGGACCGTCGCGTCCGCGTTCGTGGTGCTGTTCGGGGGCCGCTGGGTGGCGGTCCGGTTCACCGAGGCTTCGTGGTACGCCGATCTCGGGCTCTCGCGCCTCTACTGGGCCCGCTTCCTCCACGACGGCCTGTGGGAGATCGCGGTCGCCGCGGCCGCCACCGTGTGGTACGCGGTCCAGACCGTCGCGGTCTACCGCTCGATCGGCGCCGTGCACCTGCCGCGGCGCGTGGGCAACCTCGAGATCGCGGAAGCCGTGCCCCGGCGCGTGCTGTGGTGGATCGCGATCGCGCTCGCGGTCGTGCTCGGGCTCGTGACGGCCGCGACCTTCACCGACGTCCCCGACCTCGTCGCGCTGTACCGCTCCACCGTGCCGCTGGGGCTCCCGGAGCCCGTCCTGGGCCGCGACGCCGCGTTCTACGTCGCGCGCCTCCCGCTGCTCGAGACGCTCCACCTGGCGGCGCTGCTGCTGGTGCTGTTCGGCACCTTCGTGGCGGCCGCGCTGTACGCGATGACCGGGAGCATCACGGTCACCGAGCGGCGGCTCCGGATGACGCCGCACGCGCGCTCGCACCTCGTGACGCTGCTCGCGCTCCTCGCGCTGGTGCTGGCGTGGGGCTTCCAGCTCGACGCGTACGCGGTGGTGGGCGGGGGCGGCGGCGCGGACGGGGCCCTCGCGGCCGCGGATCGCGCCGTGCGCATTCCGGCGGCCGCCGCGCTGGCGGCGCTCGCGCTCGTCGTCGCGGCCGGCACCACGGTGATCCTGCGCCGCAGCCGGCCCGGAGTCCTGGTCGCGATGTGGGCGACGCTCGCCGTGGCCGCGGTGGGCGGGCGCTGGGTGGCCCCGTACCTGTACGACGCGTGGCGTGGCCGCCCGGACCCGGCCGCCCAGCTCGCGTTCGCGCAGTACGCCGACCGGTACTCGCGCGCCGGCCTCGGGCTCCTGGTGGGGACGCGGCAGGAGCAGCCGCCGATCGCCCCGGCCCTGGCGCCGGAGAGCCTGGAGACGGTGCGGCGCGCGCTCGACGGCCTCTCCCCGTGGGACGCCGAGCCCGGCCTGCTCGACGCGGCCCTCAACGCCGCGCTCGACGACAGCAGCCGCCCGCGCGCCTGGACCGCCGCGCTCGAGGCGTATCCGGGGCCCGGCGGCACGCCGGCCCTGGTCGCCGTGGCGCTCCCGGAAACCGACGTGCTGGCGCTGCGGCGCTCGCCGCGCGGCGCCGACTGGACGGCGCTGCACCGCGGGACGCTGGCTTGGGGCGGGGATCCGCTGGCGGTGGCCGCGGGCGCCTCGGGCGCCGGCTCGCTGCGGTTCTTCTCCGCCCTCGATCCGGTGGGGGGGGCGAGCGCCGAGCCCCAGACCTTCGCGCGGACGACCGGCCGCATCCGCTACCTGGCGCACGGCGCCGAGCTCGCGGTGGTGGGACCCGACGAGCCGCCGGCGCCCGGCGGACCGGCCGGCCTCAAGCTCGGCGGCCTCTGGCGGCGGGTGCTCCTCGCCTGGACGCTGCAGGCGCCGCCGCTGCTGAGCCGGCGCACGAGCGTGGCCGACCGCCTGATCCTGTGGCGCGACGTCCCCGACCGGCTCGCGCGCCTCTACCCGTTCGCGACGTTCGGCGCGCCGCGCCCGGTGCTGGCCGGCGGCCGCCTCCTCTGGCTCGCCGACGGCTACCTCGCCTCGGCGCGGTTCCCGCTGGCCGACCACGTGAGCTGGAACGGCGAGCCGGTGAACTTCCTCTGCGCGCCGTACGTGGCGACGGTGGACGCCGTCACCGGCGCCACGCGGCTCTACCTCCGGCCGCCCGACCTCCCGTTCGCCGCGCGCCTCGCCGCCGGCGGCGGCGTGAGCCCGCTCCCCAGCGACAGCATCGCGCCGGACCTGCGCCGCCACCTTGGCTACCCGGAGGAGCTGTTCCTGGCCCAGGCCGAGATGCTCGCCCGGCACCGCGGCGACACCGGCAGCGCGGCGCGGCCATGGGCGCTCTCGGTGGCCGGCACCGCCGGGCCGGAGGCCGGCGAGCCGCGCGCGGCCGAGCCGGCGGCCGAGCCCCCGCCGCCGCGGCCGGCGAGCGTGCTGCTGTCGCTCGGCGGCGAGCCGCCGCAGCTGTGGCGCCTGCTGCCGCTGGCCGACGCGGCGGGGAACGCGCTCGTCGGCATCGTCGCGGGCACCGCGCGGCCCGACGGGCGCCTGGAGCTCCGCCTGCTGCGCTTCCCGGCCGGCACTTACCCGACGGTGGCGGCCGCCGACGGTCGCATGGGGCTCTCCTCCGCCGCGGCGGGTGCCGTCGCGGAGGCCGCGGGCCCCGCGGGCAGCGTGCGGCGCGGCCCCGTCGCGGTCGTGCCCGTCGCCGGCACGCTGGCGTACGCCCAGTTCCTGTACGCGACGCCGAACCGGGCCGACGTGCCGCTGCTGCCGCGCGGCCTCGCCGTCCTCGTAAACGGGCACGTCGGCGTGGGCGCCGATCCCGAGAGCGCGCTGCGCGCGCTGGTGGCCGAGCGCGCGGGCGCCCCGGCCGACGCCGGCACCACGGCCTCGCTCGCGCAGGCCCGGGCGGCGTTCCTCGCCCTCGACTCGGCCGTGCGCCGCGGCGACTGGACCCAGTTCGGGCGCGCGTACGAGGCGCTGCGGCGCGCGCTCGGCGCCGGCGGCGAGCCGCCGCACCGGCCTTGAAGACCGCGGGCGTCGGGTCTAGCTTCGGCGGCCTGCCGGAGGCGCTGCCGTGAAGGACCGGACGGTCGTGGTCGCGCTGGGAGGGAACGCGCTCGCCCGCGCGGGCGAGCGGGCGACCATCGCGAACCAGTTCCGCCACACACGCGAGAGCCTGGCCCCCATCGTGGACCTGGCGCGCGACGGGTGGCGGATCGCGGTCGTGCACGGCAACGGCCCGCAGGTCGGCGACTCCCTGGCGCGCAACGAGCTGGCGGCCGGCGAGGTGGAGCCGCTCCCCCTGGGCGTGCTGGTGGCCGAGACGGCGGGCTGGATCGGGTACATGATCCAGCAGTCGCTGCAGAACGCGCTGGAGCGCGCGCGCGTCGCGCGCGAGGTCGTCACCGTCATCTGCCAGACCGAGGTCGCGCCCGACGACCCGATGCTGCGCTCGCCGAGCAAGCCGATCGGCCACGAGCTGTCGGAGCGGCGGCGCGCCAGCCTCGAGCAGCACGGCACCTGCGTCGGCCAGGACGCCTCGGGCCGGTGGCGCCGCCTCACGGCGAGCCCCATCCCGATCGACCTGGTCGAGGCCCCCATCGTCCGGCGGCTCGTCGAGAGCGGCGTCATCGTGATCACGGCCGGCGGCGGCGGTCCGCCCGTCTACCGCGATCCCGTGCTGCGGCTCGAGGGCGTGGACGCGGTCGTGGACAAGGACCGGGCCGCGGCCATTCTCGCGCGGGAGCTCAAGGCGGGGCTGCTGCTGATCCTCACGGACGTGCCCGCGGTGTACCGGGACTACGGCACGGACCGTGCAACACCCATCCGCCGCATGACGGCCGCGGAGGCGCAATCCCTACTCGACTCCGGGCAATGCGGCCAGGGCAGCATGCGGCCGAAGGTCGAGGCGGCGATCGCGTTCGCCAGGGCCGGCGGCCGGGCCATCATCGCGGAGTTGAGCCAGGGATTGGCCGCGATTCGCGGCGAAACGGGAACAACCATCGTGGCTGAGGGCTGATGAACATACACGAGTATCAGGCGCGCGAGCTGCTGGCCAAGGCCGGCATCGCGGTCCCACCGGGCGTCGTCGCGACCACGCCCGCCGACGCGCGGCGGGCGATGGAGCGGCTCGGCGTCCCGAAGGTCGTCGTGAAGGCGCAGGTCCACGCGGGCGGCCGGGGCAAGGCCGGCGGCGTGAAGCTCGCCGACACGCCCGAGCAGGCCGAGCGGCTCGCCTCCCAGATCCTGGGAATGAAGATCAAGGGGCTCACGGTCACGAAGGTGCTCGTGGTGCCCGCCACCGACATCGCCAGCGAGGCGTACGTCGGCGTGATCGTGGACCGCGTGAGCCACTCGCCGGTCTTCATGGTGAGCCCGGCCGGCGGCATCGACATCGAGGAGGTCGCGGCCAAGACGCCGGAGAAGATCTTCAAGCAGGCGGTGGACGCCCGCTACGGGCTGCTGCCGCACCAGGCGATGGCGCTGGCCTTCCACCTCTACGCCGACGTGGCGCAGGTGCGCCAGGCGGCCGACATCCTCCAGAAGCTGTACCGCGCGTTCGTGGACGCGGGCGCCTCGCTGGCGGAGATCAACCCGCTGGTGGTGACCCCGAAGGGCGAGGTGATCGCGCTCGACGCCAAGATGAACATCGACGACAACGAGCTCGAGCGCCGTCCCGCCGTCGAGGCGCTGCGCGACGTCTCGGCCGAGAACCCGATGGAAGTGCAGGCGCGCGAGGCGAACCTCACGTACATCAAGCTCGACGGGAACGTCGGCTGCTGCGTGAACGGCGCGGGGCTCGCGATGGCCACGATGGACCTGGTCAAGTACTACGGCGGCGATCCGGCCAACTTCCTCGACATCGGCGGCTCGTCGAATCCCGAGAAGGTCGTCACCGCGCTCAAGATCATCACCGCCGACCCGAACGTGAAGGCGATCCTGTTCAACATCTTCGGCGGCATCACCCGCTGCGACGACGTGGCCAACGGCATCGTGGCGGCGACGAAGCAGTTCAAGGTGGACCGGCCGCTGGTGATCCGCCTGACGGGCACCAACGAGAAGGAAGCGCTCAAGATCCTCGAGGGCGTGGGCATGCGCGCCCTCACCGACATGGACGCCGCGGTGGAGCAGGCGGTGAAGCTGGCGAAGGGAGGGGCGGCGGCGTGAGCATCTTCGTCGACAAGAGCACCCGCCTGGTGGTGCAGGGCATCACGGGCCGCGACGGCTCGTTCCACACCAAGCAGATGATGGCCTACGGCACGCCGGTCGTGGCGGGCGTGACGCCGGGCAAGGGCGGCCAGAAGTTCGAGGGGAAGGTCCCGATCTTCAACACGGTCGCCGAGGCGGTCGCCGCCACGCGCGCCAACACGTCGGTCATCTACGTGCCGGCGAAGTTCGCGGCCGACGCGGTGTTCGAGGCCGCCGACGCGGGCGTCGAGCTGGTGGTGTGCATCAGCGAGGGCGTCCCGGTGCTCGACATGACGCGCGTCTGGCCCTACCTGCTCGAGAAGGGCGTGCGCCTCATCGGGCCCAACTGCCCGGGCATCATCTCGCCCGGCCGGGCCAAGGTCGGCATCATCCCGGGCAACATCTGCATCCCCGGGCCGGTGGGCGTCGTCTCGCGCTCCGGCACGCTGACCTACGAGGTCGTCTACCAGCTCACGCGGGCCGGCATCGGCCAGACGACGTGCGTGGGGATCGGCGGCGACCCGATCATCGGCACCAACTTCATCGACTGCCTCGCGGCCTTCGAGGCGGACCCGGCCACCAGGGCCGTGGTGATGATCGGCGAGATCGGCGGCACCGACGAGCAGAACGCCGCCGAGTTCGTGCGGAAGAAGATGACGAAGCCCGTGGTCGGCTTCATCGCCGGCCAGACGGCGCCGCCCGGACGGCGGATGGGCCACGCCGGCGCCATCATCTCCGGCAGCTCCGGCACCGCGGCCGAGAAGATCGCGGCGTTCGAGAAGGCCGGCATCGCCGTGATGAAGCGGCCCGCCGACGTCGTGGCGCTGATCCAGGCCCGGCTCAAGGCGGCGAAGAAGCCGCAGGCGTCGCGGCCCGCCGGCCGGTCCGCCAAGGCCCGCAAGCCGGCCAGGGCGCGCAAGCCGGCCAAGCCCGCGAAGCGCAAGAAGTGACGCTCGCCGAGCTGCTCGACCGCCGCCGGGTGATCGTGCCGCTCGAAGCCGAGAGCGTGCGCGAGGCGACCATCACGCTGGCGCGGGCCCTGGCCCGCGCCGGCGCGGTCGCCGACGAGGCCCACCTCGAAGAGCTCCTGAAGAACGAGTGGCCCGAGGACGTGGTCATGGTCGGGGACCGCGCCTTCCTGCCGCACTTCCGCACCGACGCCGTCGCGGGTCTCGCGCTCGCGATCGGCGTGGCGCCGCAGCCCATCTGCCGCGGCAACGACCCCAACCGCTGCGCCCGCGTGGTTGTGCTGATCGTCGCGCCCACGCGCGAAGCCTCCGAGTACCTCCGCGCGATGGGCGCTGCCGCGCGCGCCCTCGCCCTGGACGACGTGCTGGCCGGCCTGCACGCGGCCCGGAGCCCCGACGACGTGCTGGCCATCGCCGGCCTCAGGGACACCCCGGTGCCGGCCGAGGTCACCGTCAGCGACCTGATGACCACGACCGTCACGACCGTCGGCCCCGACACCACGCTCGACGACGCCGCCCGCACCATGCTGGGCCGCGGCGTCCGGGCCGTGCCGGTGACCGGCGAGACGGGCGAGGTCCTCGGGCTGCTGACCGACGGCCACCTGCTCAAACACCTGCTGCCGCAGACCGTGCAGCAGCTCTCGACGGGCCAGATGAAGGCCGTCAAGCGGCGCGCCGCCCGCGGCGCCCCCACCTCGCCGCGCGAGCTGCTCGTGCGCGACGCCATGGACCGCACGGTCTTGTGCCTGGCCGAAGACCAGACCATCGCCGACGTCGCCGCCCTGATGCTGGCGAAGGACGTCGACCGCTTTCCCGTCACCCGCGACGGCGCCCTCGTCGGGTTCCTGACGCGCGGGGACATCGTCCGCAAACTCCTGGGGTACTGACCGCCGATGCTCACGCTCGCGATCGTCAAGCCCGACGCCATGGCTTCGGGCAAGGCAGGGAAGGTCCTCGCGCACCTCGAGGCCGCGGGGTTCAAGGTCCGGGCCGCCCGCCTCGTGCGCCTCACCGTCCCGGCCGCCGAGGCCTTCTACGCCGTGCACCGCGAGCGGCCCTTCTTCCGGCCCCTCGTGACCTTCATGACCTCGGGACCATGCATGCCGCTGGCCCTCGAGCGGGACGACGCCGTCGCCAGGCTGCGCGAGGTCATCGGCGCCACCGATCCCAAGGAGGCCGCTCCGGGCACCGTGCGCGCCCTGTACGCCGAGTCCAAGGAGCGCAACGCCATCCACGCCTCCGACAGTCCGGAGAACGCCCGACGCGAAGTGGGGTTCTTCTTCTCGGAGTTGGATCTGGGCTAGGCGCGCCGCCGGCACGGGGCATCGTTGACCCAAGTGTGACAAGGAGTTAGCTTCACCCGCCATGCTGCGAATCGACCTCGCGGCGGTGCGCGAGGGCCCGGTCGCGATTGCCGACCAGGTCGCACCCGACGATCCGCTGGTGAAGGCCACGGGGCTGGCGCTCGCCGCCCCCCTGGAGGTCTCCGGCCGGATCAGCACCGCCGGCGAAGACAAGTTCTATTGGCAGGCCAGGCTCGAGACGGTCGTACGCGGCGAATGCCGTCGCTGTCTGGCGCCGGTGGAGGTGCCGGTCGCGCAGTCGCTGGGCCTCGTCTTCGTCACCGAGGGCCGGTCCGAGGGAGCGGAGGAGTGCTACCTCGTGCCGCGGCGCGCGGCGGCAATCGACCTCACCGAGGCGGTCAGGGAAGAGCTGCTCCTGGCCGTCCCGCAGTACGTGGTTTGCCGCGACGACTGCCGCGGCCTGTGCCCCCGCTGCGGGGCCGATCTCAACGCCGGCCCGTGCGGCTGCGCGCCGGAGACCGACCCGCGCTGGGCGGCGCTCACGAAGCTCAATCGAGGGGAATGACGCGATGGCTGTCCCGAAGCGACGGACCTCCAAGTCCAAGAAGCGGATGCGCCGCACGCACTACAAGGCGCAGGCCCCCACGCTGACGCCGTGCCCCAAGTGCGGCGAGATGCGCCGCCCGCACCGCGTGTGCTCCAACTGCGGCTATTACAAGGGCGAGAGGCGGATCGAGATCGAGGACTGAGTGATCCGCATCGCCCTGGACGCGATGGGGGGCGATCACGCCCCCGCCAACCCGGTCGCCGGCGCAGCGCTCGCTCTCGGCGAGCTGCCTGCCGACGTGCGCATCCAGCTCGTCGGTCAGCAGCGCATCCTCGAGCGGGAGCTCGAGCGGCACGACGTGGAGCGTGACCGCCTCGAGATCGTGGACGCGCCCGAGACCATCGCGATGGGTGAGAAACCGCTTCAAGCGATCAGGTCCAAGCGCAATTCTTCCATAGCGATAGGCATCGGCCTCCAGAAGGCCGGCCAGTCCGACGCCTTCATCAGCGCCGGCAACACCGGCGCCGTGATGGCCGGCTCCACGCTGATCCTCGGCCTCTACTCCGGCTTCGAGCGGCCGGCCATCGGGACCACGTTCCCGACGAGCCAGCAGTCGGTCCTGGTCCTCGATGCGGGCGCCAACGTGGACTGCTCTCCCGCCGAGCTGGTGGGCTTCGCCCACCTGGGCGTGCTGTACGCCCGGGACGTGATGGGCCGCCCGAATCCGGCCGTGGGCCTGCTCAACATCGGCGAGGAAGAGGAGAAGGGAAACGCCGCGGCCAAGGAGGCCCACCGCCTGCTGCGCGAGAGCGGCCTGCCGTTCGTGGGCAACGTCGAGGGCCGCCACATCCTGCTCGGCCGCTCCGAGGCGGGCGACTTCGACGTGGTGGTGTGCGACGGCTTCGTGGGCAACGTCCTCCTGAAGTTCTACGAGTCCCTCGGCCGGCTCTTCCACGCGCTCGCCGAGCGGGAGCTGGGCGCCGCGGCGGTGGCGGGCGAGGCGATGAGCCGCATCTGGCGCGCGCTCGACTACTCCGAGTACGGCGGTGCGCCGCTCCTGGGCGTGCGGGGCGTCTCGATCATCTGCCACGGGCGCTCGACGGCCAACGCCATCCGCCACGCCATCCGGCTCGCCGTGGAAGCCATCCAACACCAGCTGGTACAGCACATGGCACGCGAATTCGCCCCCAACGCGGCGGCCTCGTGAAGCCGCCCGCCGTCGTCTTCGCCGGCCTGGGCTCGACGGTGCCCAAGCGCGTCGTGACCAACGCCGACTTCGAGAAGACGCTCGACACGTCGGACACCTGGATCCGGGAGCGCAGCGGCATCCGCGAGCGCCACTTCGCGGGCCCCGACGAGACCACGTCGGGCATGGCCCGCGACGCGAGCGTGCGGGCGCTGGCCGACGCGAAGATGGACGCCGCCGACCTCGACCTGATCGTCGGCGCGACGGCGTCGCCGGACCGGCTGCTCCCCTCGATGGCCTGCGACGTCCAGGCGCTGCTGGGGGCGAAGAAGGCCGCGGCCTTCGACGTGATCGCGGCGTGCCCCGGGTGGGTCTACGGCGTGACCGTGGCGAAGGGCCTGGTCGAGAACGGCTCGGCGCGCAACGCCCTCGTGGTTGGGAGCGAGCGGCTGAGCGCGATCACCGACCAGACCGACCGCTCGACGGCCGTGCTGCTGGCCGACGGCGCGGGCGCGACGGTCCTGGTCCCGGCGACGGACGAGCGGGGCATTCTCTCCACCTTCCTCAAGTCCGACGGCACCCTGGCCGAGCTGCTGTACCGCCCGGGCGGCGGCGCGCTGCATCCGCCCGACGAGGCGCTGCTCAAGGACCGCAGCTACTACCTCAAGATGGCCGGCCGCGAGGTGTTCAAGGCGGCCGTGAAGGCGATGGCGGAGGCCACGCAGTGCGCCCTCGACCTGGCGGGTGTGACCGCGGACCAGCTGGACCTGCTGGTGCCGCACCAGGCGAACATGCGCATCATCCAGGCGACGGCCGATTTCGCGCACGTTCCGATGGAAAAGGTCTTCGTGAACGTGGACCGCTACGGCAACACCAGCTCGGCCTCGATTCCGCTCGCCCTGGACGAGGCCCGCACGTGCGGCCGCCTCAAGGCCGGCGACCTGGTGTTGCTGGTGACGTTCGGCGCGGGCTTCACCTGGGGAGCGATGGTCGTCCGCTGGTGAGCGCGCCGGCGGAGCGTACGCCGGCAGCGGAGGCGTCTGGCGCGCCGCCCGCTCGGTCTGGTCCCGGCTCGAGGGCCACCGTCGCGCTGCTGTGTCCCGGCCAGGGATCGCAGCGCGTGGGCATGGCGGCGGACCTCGCGGAGGCGTTTCCCGAGGCACGCGCGGCGCTCGAGGCGGTGGACGAGGCGCTCGGGTTCGCGCTCTCGCGGGTGATGCGGGAGGGCCCCGAGGACCTCCTCACGCGCACCGACCACGCGCAGCCGGCGATCCTGGCGCACTCGGCGGCCGTGTGGGCCGTCGCGGGGCCGAAGCTGGCGGGCCGGGTGGCGGGCGCGGCGGGCCACTCGCTGGGCGAGTACAGCGCCTACGTCGCGGCGGGCTCGCTGGCCCTGCCCGAGGCGGCGCGCCTGGTGCGGCGCCGCGGCGAGCTGATGCACGAGGCCGGCACCGCGCGGCCGGGCACGATGGCCGCCGTGATGGGACTCGACGAGGCGAGCGTGGCGGCCGCGTGCCGCGAGGCCAGCGGGCCCGACGGCGTGGTGGTGCCCGCCAACCTCAACGGCCCGGACCAGATCGTCGTCTCGGGCGACCCGGCCGCGGTGGCGCGGGCGGGCGAGCGGCTCAAGGCGGCGGGCGCCAAGCGCGTGATCCCGCTCAAGGTGAGCGGCGCCTTCCACTCGCCGCTGATGGCGCCCGCGGCGGCACGGTTCGGCGAGGCCCTGGACGCGGCGGCGCTGGGTGCGCCCGCGTTCCCCGTGGTGGCGAACGCCAGCGCGGCAGCCGTGCGGGACGCGCCGACGGCCCGCCGGCTCCTGGGCGAGCAGCTGACGAGCCCGGTGCGCTGGGTGGCGTCGGTGCAGGCGCTGGCGGCGCTGGCCGGGCCGGGCGCGACGTTCGTGGAGGCCGGGCCGGGCAACGTGCTCACGGGCCTGGCGAAGCGCATCGTGGCCGGCGCGTCCACCGTGAACCTCGGGACGGCGGCGGAAGTGCGCGCGTGGCTGGAGGCGGGATGAAGCTCGAGCTGGACGGCAAGGTGGCGATGGTGACGGGGGCGGGGCGGGGGATCGGGCGGACCATCGCGGCGCAGATGGCCTGCGGCCTCGGTGCCAAGGTGGCGGTCCTCGACCGCGACTACGAGCACGCCGTGGAGGTCGCCGACGAGATCGAGTGCGGCGCCAAGGGCTTCCGCGTGGACGTGGTGGACGCGGCGGCCATCACGTCCTGCGTCGAGGAGATCGAGCGCGACCTCGGCCCGATCGAGGTGCTGGTCAACAACGCCGGCGTCACGCGCGACAACCTGCTCGTCCGGACCACCGAGGAGCAGTGGGACACGGTGCTGGACGTGAACCTCAAGGGCGCCTACCTGTGCACGAAGGCGGTGGCCCGGGGGATGATGCAGCGCCGCTCCGGGCGGATCGTCAACGTCGCGAGCGTGGTGGGGATGGTGGGCAACAAGGGGCAGGCGAACTACGCGGCGTCGAAGGCCGGCCTCATCGGCTTCACCAAGAGCGTGGCCAAGGAGCTGGCGTCGCGGAACATCCGGGTGAACGCCGTGGCGCCCGGGTTCATCGAGACGGACATGACGGCGGGACTCACGCCGCAGGCGCGGGAGACGCTGAGCGCGCAGATCGCGCTGGGCCGCCTCGGGTCGCCGGACGACGTGGCGGCGGCCGTGGCCTTCCTCGCATCCGATGCCGCATCGTACATTACGGGCCAAGTCCTGGTCGTCGACGGCGGGATGGTGATGTAGCGGGTCAACCCTTTGGAGGGACGTAACTCTCATGGCCGACATGGCGAATCTCGAAGGCCGGGTGAAGGACATCATCGCCGAGGAGCTGGGCGTCGAGCGTGAGAAGCTCACCAACGAGGCGAGCTTCATGGAGGATCTCGGCGCCGACAGCCTCGACACCGTCGAGCTCGTGATGGCGTTCGAGAAGGAGTTCGACCTCGACATCCCGGACGAAGAGGCGGAGAAGCTCCGCACCGTCGGGGACGCCCTCACCTACCTGCATACGCGGATGGGCGCGAAGTAGTGGAGCGGAGGGTCGTCGTCACCGGCCTCGGGCTGGTGACGCCCGTCGGCAACACCGTGGAGGAGAGCTGGAGCGCGCTGGTCGCCGGAACGTCCGGGGCCGCGCGCATTCAGCGTTTCGACCCCACGCCGCTCGACGTCCGGTTCGGCTGCGAGGTGAAGGGCTTCGACCCGCTCGCCTACCTGGAGCGCAAGGAAGCCAAGCGCTGCGACCTGTTCGCGCAGTACGGCATCGCGGCCGCGCAGCAGGCGGTGCAGCACGCCGGCCTCGCCGGCGGCTTCCCGGAGCCGAGCCGCACGGGCGTGCTGATCGGCAGCGGCATCGGCGGCATCGGCACCTTCGAGGAGCAGTGCAAGGTCTTCCTCCAGCAGGGGCCGAACCGGGTCTCGCCGTTCTTCGTGCCGATGTTCATCCCCGACATGGCGTCGGGGCTCGTGGCGATGCGCTTCGGCCTGACGGGCCCCAACTACTGCACGGTGTCCGCGTGCGCGTCCTCGGCGCACGCCATCGGCGAGGCGTTCCGCCTCATCCAGGACTGCGACGCCGACGTGATGGTCGCCGGCGGGGCGGAGGCAGCCATCACGCCGCTCGCCATCGCCGGCTTTGCGAACATGAAGGCGCTCTCGACGCGGAACGACGACCCGGCGCACGCGTCGCGCCCCTTCGACAAGACGCGCGACGGCTTCGTGATGGGCGACGGCTCGGGGGTGGTGGTGCTCGAGACGCTGGAGCACGCCGAGCGGCGCGGCGCGCGCATCCTGGCCGAGATCGTCGGCTACGGGATGAGCGCCGACGCGTACCACATGACGAACCCGGCGCCCGAGGGCCGGGGCGCGCAGCTCGCGATGCGCGCCGCCCTGGCCGACGCGGGCGTCGCGCCGGGCGACATCGCCTACGTGAACGCGCACGGCACCTCGACGCCGCCCGGCGACGTGGCGGAGACCCAGGCGGTGAAGGCGGTCTTCGGCGCCGCGGCCCGCACGGTGGTGTTCGGCTCGACCAAGTCGATGACCGGCCACCTGCTCGGCGCCGCGGGCGGGGTCGAGTTCGCGATCTGCTCGCTGGTCATCGAGCGCGGCGTGATTCCCCCGACCATCAACTACGTGACGCCCGACCCCGACTGCGACCTCGACTGCGCCCCCAACCGCGCCGTCGAGCGGCGGGTGGACGTCGCGATGAGCAACTCGTTCGGCTTCGGCGGCCACAACGTGTCGCTGATCGTGAAGCGGTTCGCCGCCTGAGCGCGGGCGCCCCGTGACGACCACGCTCGGCGACCTTCCAGCCCTCGCGGGGCACGCCCCGGGCGTGCAGCGCGTGGCGGAGAAGGTGGCCGCGGGGGAGCGGCTCGACGCCGACGACGCCGTGGCGCTGTTCGAGAGCCGCGACCTCATCGCGGCGGGCGCCCTCGCCGACGCCCGGAACCGGGCGGTGAACGGGCAGCGGGTGTTCTTCTCGTCGAACCAGCACATCAACCCCACCAACGTCTGCGTGCTGCGCAACACCTGCGTGTTCTGCTCCTTCGCGCGGATGCCGAAGGAGGAGGGCGCCTACACGCGCACGCTGGAGGAGGTGCTGGCCGAGGCCTCCGGCGCCAAGAGCGCGCCGACCCGCGAGTTCCACATCGTCGGCGGCCTGCACCCCAAGCTCCGGCTGGGCTACTACCTCGACATCATCCGCGCGCTGCGCGCCGCCTACCCGGGCGTCCACGTGAAGGCGCTCACGGCCGTCGAGATCGCGCACCTCGCACGCATCGAGCGGTGCTCGTTCCGCGAGGTGCTCCAGCAGCTCAAGGACGCGGGCCTCACCAGCCTGCCGGGCGGCGGCGCCGAGGTGTTCGGCCGCGCGGTGCGGATGACCATCGCCGACCGCAAGCTCGCCGCCGACGACTGGCTCGAGGTGCACCGCCAGGCGCACGCGCTCGGCATCCCGACCAACTGCACGATGCTCTACGGCCACGTCGAGACGATGCGCGACCGCGCGGAGCACCTGCTGATCCTGCGCGGCCTGCAGGACGAGACCGGCGGCTTCCTGACCTACATCCCGCTCGCCTACCACCCGGACCACAACGCGCTCGGGGAGGAGATGGGCTGGACGGGTCGGCCCACGACCGGCATCGACGACCTGATGAACATCGCGGTGGGGCGCCTGATGCTCGACAACGTCCCCCACGTCAAGACGCACTGGCCGATGGTGTCGGCCTTCGTCTCGCAGGTGGCGCTGCACTTCGGCTGCGACGACGTGGAGGGCACGGTGGTCTACGAGCGCGTCTACCACGAGGCGGGCGCGCGTACCCCGATGGAGATGGCCTACGACGACCTGGTGCGGATGATCCGCGACGCCGGCAAGGTGCCGGTCGAGCGGAACTCCCTCTACGAGGCCGTGCGGACGTTCGACTGATGCGCCTGGGCCGGATCGGCTACGTCAACTGCTACCCGGTGTACGGCGCCATGGACCGCGGCGTCGTCGCGCCGCCGGCCACGCTGGTGACCGGCACGCCGGCCGAGCTGAACGACCGGCTGGCCGACGGGCGGCTCGACGTGAGCGTCATCTCCGCCGTGGCCTACGCGCAGCGGGCGGGGGACTACGAGCTGCTGCCGGACCTCGCGATCAGCTCCGACGGCCCCGTCCGGAGCGTGCTCCTGCTGAGCCGCCGGCCGCCCGAGGACCTCGGCGGCGCGCGCGTCCTGGTCTCCACCTCCTCCCGCACCTCCGTGCAGCTCCTGGACCTGCTGGCGCGCGACCACTGGCACGTCGCGTTCGACGCCCAGGGCGCGCCGGCCGAGCGCGCCGACCTCGAGCGCCTCGCCGCCGTGCCGCACGACGCGGTGCTGGTGATCGGCGACGGGGCGCTGCTCCTCGGCGCGGCCCGCGCCTACCCCCACGTGGTGGACCTCGGCGAGGCCTGGAAGGCCTGGACCGGCTTGCCGTTCGTCTTCGCGGTGTGGGCCGCGCGGCGTGCGGTGGACCGCGGGGCGGTGCGCGACGTCCACCGCTCGCTCCTGGCGAGCCGCACGTGGGGCCTGGCGCACCTCGACGTCCTGGCCGCCGACGCGGCGACGGCCACCGGCGTGGGGCAGGGCGCCTGCCGCGAGTACCTCGCCGGGCTCGACTACGGCCTCTCCTACCGCCACCTGGCGGGCCTGGCCGACTTCCTGGGCCGACTCGCCGCCCGCGGCGTCGTGCCGGACGGCACGCTGAGCTTCATGGGGGCGGCGTGAGCTACACGGCCGCCGAGCTGCTCGAGCTCTACGAGCGCGCCCCGCTCGTCGAGCTGGCGGCGCTGGCCGACGCGGAGCGGCGGCGGCGCCACCCCGGCGGCGTCGTGACGTACATCGTGGACCGGAACATCAACTACACGAACGTGTGCGTCGCCGACTGCAAGTTCTGCGCGTTCTACCGCCGTCCCAAGCACGCCGAGGGCTACGTCCTCTCGTTCGAGGAGATCGGGCGCAAGATCGACGAGGCTCGGGCCATCGGGGCGGTGCAGATCCTGATGCAGGGCGGGCACAACCCGTACATCCCCTTCGAGTGGTACCTCGACCTGCTGCGCCACATCAAGCAGCACCATCCGATCCACGTGCACGGCTTCTCCCCCTCCGAGGTGCAGTTCTTCGCCAAGCGCTTCCGGATGACCGTGGACGAGGTGGTGGAGGCGCTGCAGGGCGCGGGGCTCGACTCGATCCCCGGGGGCGGCGGCGAGATCCTGGTGGACCGCGTGCGCAAGCTGGTGGCCGGCAAGAAGGCGCTCACGGCGCAGTGGCTCGAGGTGATGGACTCGGCGCACCGCCACGGCATGCGCACCACGTGCACGATGATGTACGGCCTCGGCGAGACCAACGCGGAGCGCATCGAGCACCTGATGCGGCTCCGGGAGCAGCAGGCGAAGACCGGCGGGTTCACCGCCTTCATCTGCTGGCCGCTGCAGCCCGAGCACACCGAGATGGCGGACGCCGTCAAGACCGACGCCGTGACCTACCTCCGGACCCTCGCCATCGCCCGGCTGGCGCTCGACAACTTCGCGAACCTGCAGGTCAGCTGGGTCACGATGGGGATGAAGATCGGCCAGGTCGCGCTGCGCTTCGGCGCCAACGACTTCGGCTCGCTGATGATGGAGGAGAGCGTCGTGTCGGCCGCCGGCACGACGTTCCAGACGACGGCGAAGGAAATGGAGTACCTTATCCGGGACGCCGGCTTCACCCCGGTGCGGCGCCGCCAGGACTACAGTCTGGTCGAGGAGGCCGCTTGAGTGCCGCGAAGCCCGTCTTGATCCTGGTCGGATCGGAGTCGGACCGGCCCAAGATCGAGCCGGCGTTCAAGGTGCTCGACGAGGCGAAGGTCGGGTACGACTTCGTCGTCTCGTCGGCGCACCGGGACCCCGAGAAGACCGGCGCCCTGGTGAAGGGCGCGCGCGCCGCGGGCTACCGCGTCCTGATCTGCGGCGCGGGCCTCGCGGCCGCGCTGCCCGGCTTCGCCGCCTCGCAGACCGACCTGCCCGTGGTGGGCGTGCCGTTCGACGTCGGCGCGCTGCGCGGGCTCGACGCCCTCTACGCCATGGTCCAGCTCCCCAGCGGCGTGCCGGTCGGAACCGTCGGCATCGACAACGCGAAGAACGCCGCCCACCTCGCCATCCGGATCCTCCGCGCATGAACACTCGTGTCGGCATCGGCTACGACTCGCACCGCTTCGCCGCGGGGCGTCCCCTGCGCATCGCCGGCGTCACGGTGCCCCACACCCACGGGCTCGTGGGCCACTCCGACGGCGACGTCGCGCTCCACGCGCTGATCGACGCCCTGCTCGGCGCCGCGTCCCTCGGCGACATCGGCAAGCACTTCCCCGACGACGACCCCCAGTGGCGGGGCGTGGACTCCGCCCGCCTCCTCAAGAAGATCGTGGAGACGCTGGCCGGGGCCGGCTTCGCCGTGGCCCAGGTGGACATCACCGTGCTCGCCGAGCGGCCCAAGATCGCGCACATGATCGGCCCGATGCGCGCCGCGACGGCCAAGGCCCTCGGCGTCGCCGAGGAGGCCGTGAGCATCAAGGCCAAGACCAACGAGGGCATGGGGTGGATCGGCCGCGGCGAGGGCATCGCCGCCATCGCCGTCGCCACCATCACGCCGGCGGCCGCCGGCTGATCCAGCAGGCCATCGGCTGGCTCGCCGGCCTCCCTCCGGCCGGCATCTACGGCGTCATCGCGCTGCTCGCCGCCCTCGAGAACATCTTCCCCCCGGTGCCCGCCGACACGGTCGCGGCCATCGGGGGTTTTCTCGCGGGGCAGGGCGCCCCGATCACGCTCGGCGCCGTCTTCCTCGCCACCTGGATCGCCAACGTCGCCTCGGCGGTGGGCATGTACTGGGTGGCGCGCACCGTCGGGCGCGACTTCGCCCTGTCGTCCACCGGCCGCCGGCTGCTCTCGCCGCGCGCGATGAGCGCCCTCGAGGCGGCCTACGCGCGGCACCACGTGTGGGGCATCTTCGTCAGCCGCTTCCTGCCCGGCTACCGGGCCGTGGTCCCGCCCTTCGCCGGCATCGCCGGCCTCGGGCCCTGGCGCTCCCTGCTGCCGGTCGCGGCGGCGTCGGGACTCTGGTACGGATTCCTGATCTGGCTCGCCCACCGCCTCGGGAGCAACTGGGACGCCGTGGCCTTCGCCATTCGCCGCGTCGGCTGGTGGCTGGGCGTCCTGGCCGGGGCGGCCACGGCCGGCCTCGCCCTCCTGGCGTGGCGGTTCTACCGGTCCCGTGAACGCGCCTGACGACCTGCCCCGGGCCTACCGGCTGGAGGGGTTCGCGGCCTACCTCGCCCTCGAGCGGGGGGCCGCCGGCAACACCACCGCCGCCTACCGGCGCGACCTCGCGCACCTCATCCAATTTCTCGAGCGGCACGGCGTAGAGGCGCCGGAGCGCGCCACCACGCCACTGTTGAGGGACTTCATCTTCCACTTGAAGGACCTCGGCCTCGCGGCCACGAGCATCCGGCGGCACATCTCGGCCACCCGCACCTACTACCGCTTCCTCGTCAGCGAGGGCCACGTCGCCCGGGACCCCACCGAACGCCTGGCGACACCCAAGAAGTGGCGCACCCTGCCCGCCGTCCTGTCGGTGGCGGAGGTGGAGCGCCTCCTCACGGCGCCCCACGCCGACGACCCGCTGGCGCTCCGGGACCGGGCGCTCCTGGAGTTCGCCTACGCCACGGGGGCGCGGGTCTCCGAGCTGGTGGGCCTCGGCACGGCCGACGTGCTCTACGACGAGGGCTTGGCCCGCCTGTTCGGCAAGGGGAGCAAGGAGCGGCTCGTGCCCGTGGGGCGGCGGGCGCTCGGGGCCGTCGCCCTCTACGTGCGCGAGGTCCGGCCGGTGATCGAGAAGGGCGCCGGCAAGGGGCGGCTGTTCCTCAACGCGCGCGGCACGCCGCTCTCGCGCGTCGGGGCCTGGGGCATCATCAAGCGCTGCGCCCGCGCCGCCGGCCTCACCAAGCGCGTCACCCCGCACACCCTGCGGCATACGTTCGCCACGCACCTGCTCGAAGGCGGTGCCGATCTTCGGGCGGTGCAGGAGATGTTGGGGCACGCGGATCTGAGCACCACGCAGCTTTACACGCGGGTGGATCGGGAGTATCTCCGGAGTGTCCACCGGACGTTCCACCCGCGGGCCTGACGACCCTGGTGCCCGCGCCGCACCGTGCCGAAGGCAGGTCCTTCGAATCCCGGAGACCATCCATGAAGAGCCGCTGTGCCCTGCTGAGCATCGCCATCCTGGCGGCCGCCGCGACCGAGGCCGGCGCCCAGGCGATCACCTTCAAGTACAACCCCACCGTGGGAACGGTGACCCACTACCGGATCACCTCCCGCATGTGGGCGGCCGCCGACACGTCCGGCGCGCCGGTGATGCAGTCGGCCATGTACCAGACCCAGACCATCCTGCCGATGGACGGACCCAACTACGTCGTGAAGACGGTGTTCGACTCCACGGTGATGGGCGGCGCCCCCGGCGGCCGCGACATGCTCCGCGGCATGGCGGTCACGGTGCACCAGGACGCCCGCGGCCACGTGGTTTCCCGCGAGGTGACGCCGCCGCCCGGCCTGCCGCCGTTCGTCGGCAACATGATGACCAAGAGCAACACGAGCAGCGGCCCGAACGCCCGCGAGTGGCCGGAAGGCGCCATCAGCCCCGGGTACACGTGGACCGATTCGATGCCGTTCTCGGTGGGCCGGGGACGGAGCACCAAGCAGGTGATGTGCCACGTCGTCTACAAGTTCGAGCGCGTGGACCATCAGGGCGGCGCGCGCGTCGCCGTCATCTCGACCACCCTCGGCACCACGGCCGGCGATCCGTGCTCCGGCGGCGGCGAGACCGCGTTCGACCTCGACGGAAGCCGCCTCGTGCACACGTCCATCGACGTCGCGATCACGTCGAGCGACGGGCCGGCGCACGTGAAGACGCTGATGGAAACGGTGCCGTAGCCGGGGCGATGATCTTCGTCCTCGACAACTACGACTCGTTCACCTACAACCTCGTCCAGTACCTGGGCGAGCTGGGGGCGGAGCCGCACGTGGAGCGCAACGACGCCACGTCGGCCGAAGCCGTGCTGGCCGCCGGGCCCCGGGGAATCGTCATCTCCCCGGGCCCGGGCGTGCCGGAGCGCGCGGGCATTGCGGTCGCCCTGGTGCGTGCCGCGGCCGGCGCACGCGTCCCGCTCCTCGGCGTCTGCCTCGGGCACCAGGCCATCGCCGCGGCGTTCGGCGGGCGCGTGACCCGCGCCCGGCGCCTGATGCACGGGAAGACGTCGCCCGTGCGCCACGAGGGTGCCGGCATCTTCGCCGGCGTGCCCTCGCCGTTCACCGCGATGCGCTATCACTCGCTCCTCGTGGAGCCCGACGGCATGCCGCCGGACCTCGTGGCCACGGCCTGGACGGCGGACGGCGAGGGGGAGCCGGAGATCATGGCCCTGATGCATCGCGAGCTGCCGGTGCACGGGGTCCAGTTCCACCCGGAGTCCATCGGGACCGAGGCGGGGAAGCGGCTGCTGGGCAACTTCCTCGGCACCTGTTGAGCCCTCTGGCGAAGTCCGAGGCGGTTGCTTAGATTTCGAACCCCTCGCCGTAACGTAAGTAAGCCTCCCACAACGCTTTGACCTTTCTCGCCGCGACTGTTAGGTTGCGGTGTGATTCTTGCACGCGCGGCGCGCCTCCGTGCCCGGTAGTCGGGTCCTGGGCGTCATTCCCGCGCGCATGGGCGCGGAGCGGCTGCCCGGCAAGCCCCTGAGGGAACTCGCGGGCCGGCCGCTCGTCGAATGGGTGGCCGTGAACGCCCGGCGCTCCGGGGCGCTGGATACGGTGGTGGTGGCGACGGAGGCCGCCGAGGTGGCCGAGGCGGCGCGGCGGGCGGGCTTCCGAGCGGTGCTGACGTCGGCCGGCCACCAGTCGGGCACGTCGCGCGTGGCCGAGGTCGCGGCCCTCGCGGAGTTCGCGGGCCACGCGATCGTGGTGAACGTGCAGGGCGACGAGCCGTTCCTGCCGGCCGAGGCCATCCGGGGCGCGGTCCGGGAGGTGGAGCGCGGGGCGGACATCGGCACGGCGGCGGTGCCGTGCGACGCGGCGGCCGCGGCGGCGCCGAGCGTCGTGAAAGTCGTGCTGGGCGAGGACGGGCGGGCGCTGTACTTCTCGCGCAGCCTCGTGCCGTTCCCGCGGGAAGCGGGCGCCGTCTCGCGCTGGTTGCAGCACGTGGGCGTGTACGCGTTCCGGCCGGAGGCGCTGCAGCGGTGGATGACGCTGGCGCCCACGGCTCCCGAGCAGGCCGAGAAGCTGGAGCAGCTGCGGCCGCTGGGACACGGGATGACGATCGGCGTGGCGCGGCTCGCGGAGCCGGCGCTGCCCGGCATCGATACCGAGGAAGACCTGCGGCGGGCGGAGGCGTACCTGAGGGCCCGAGGAGATCCGGAACGTGGCTGAGCGCGGCGTGACCAAGCAGCAGGCGACCAAGTACGTGTTCGTGACCGGCGGCGTCGTGTCCTCCCTCGGGAAAGGCATCGCCGCCGCGTCGCTCGGGCGGCTCCTGACGGACCGGGGCCTCCGGGTCACGATCCAGAAGTTCGACCCGTACATCAACGTGGATCCCGGCACGATGTCGCCGTTCCAGCACGGCGAGGTGTACGTGACGGACGACGGCGCCGAGACGGACCTGGACCTCGGCCACTACGAGCGGTTCATCGACCGGTCGCTGTCGCAGGCCAACAACATCACCACGGGGCGCATCTACCAGTCGGTCATCACGAAGGAGCGGCGCGGCGAGTACCTC
>DATKNX010000206.1:0-2915 GCA_035541085.1 Gemmatimonadales bacterium
CCCTCGCCGCGGTTCCTGAGGCTCAGCGTGCCGCCGTGCGCCTCCGCGATCTGGCGCGAGAGCGCGAGGCCGATGCCCGAGCCCTCGGGCTTGGTGGTGAAGAAGGGCACGAACAGGTTCCCGGTGTCGGCGAGGCCCGGCCCCTCGTCGGCGACCCACACGTCCGCGAACCGGCCGTCCGCGCGCCATCCCACGGTCACGGTGCCGCCCGTCTCGAGCGCCGCGTCCACCGCGTTGTCCACCAGGTTGATGAGCAGCTGGTCGAGCTGGTCGCCGTCGGCCTGGAGCTCGAGATCGGGCCCCGGCTCGACGGCCACCGGCAGCCGGCGCTCGAGGGCGGCGACGCGCCGCACCCAGCTGCCCACGTCCAGCGGCTGCAGGCGCGGCGGGGGCAGCCGGGCCAGGCGCGCGTACGAGGCCATGAAGCGGCTCAGCGACTCGGCGCGGCCGGCGATGAGCGAGAGCCCGCGCGCGACGTCGCCGGCGCCGTTGGCCGGCGCCTGGCGCCCGACGAGCTGCTGCAGGCTCTCGGCCACCGACTTGATGGGCGCGAGCGAGTTGTTGATCTCGTGGCCCAGCACCCGCACGAGCCGGCGCGTGGCCTCGCGCTCCTCGTCGCGCAGCGCGCGCGAGAGGTCCGAGAGCACGAGCAGCTGGTGCGGCAGGCCGCCCTGGCGGAAGGTCCCGCGCCTCAGCTCCCAGCGCCCGCCGCCCCCCGGGAAGCCCGCGTCCAGCACCCGCGGCGCCTCGCCCTCCAGGCACTCGGCGAGACCCAGCGCCTCCGCGTCGCGCCCCACCAGCCGCTCGGCGGTGCCCGCCAGCAGGCGCTCGCCCGCGTGGTTCACCAGCCGGAGCCGGCGCTCCGCGTCGAAGGCGAAGATCGCGACGTCGATCTCCTCCATCACGCGCGCCAGGAGCGCCGTCGCCTCCAGCGCGCCGAGCCGCTGCTCGCGCAGCGTGCGCCCCAGCTCGTTCACCTCGAGCAGCGCCAGGCCGAGCGCGTCGTCGCTGCGCGCCCCCCGCGCGCGCATCGAGAAATCCTCCTCGCGCAGCGCGGCCAGCATGTTGGAGAGAGTCTGGAGCGGGCGCACCACGCGCTCGCGCAGCACGAAGGCGGCGGCGAGCCAGAAGCCCGCCACGAGGAGGGTGACGGTCCAGGCGACCCGGGCGCCATAGCCGCCGATCCACACCAGGAGCAGGGCCGCTGCCACGGCCGGCAGCCCCGACAGGCCGGCCAGCAGGAGGACGCGGCGCTCGTGGTTCAAGCTGCCGGCGCTCCCGTCAGAGCCCGTGCGCCTTGAGGCGGCGGTACAGCGCGCTGCGCGAGAGACCCAGCGTCTTGGCGGCCTGGCTCACGTTGCCGCCGAAGCGGGCGAGCGCCTTCTGGATCAGGACGCGCTCCACGTCCTCGAGCGTCATCTCCTCCAGGCTCGCCGGCGAGGCGCCCGGGGGCTCGAGCGCGAGGTCCGCGGCGCGCACCACGTCGCCCGTCGCGAGGAGCACCGCGCGCTCCACCGCGTGGTCCAGCTCGCGGACGTTGCCGGGCCAGGCGTGCGCGTGCAGGGTCTCGATGGCCGCGCGGTCGAAGGCTCCGAGCGGCTTGCGGTAGCGCGCCGCCGAGCGCCGGAGGAAATGGAGCGCGATGGGCAGGATGTCCTCCCGCCGCTCCCGGAGCGGCGGCAGGCGGATCTCGATCGTGTTGAGCCGGAACAGCAGGTCCTCGCGGAACCGGCCCGCGGCGACCTCGGCGCGGAGGTCCGCGTTGGTGGCGGCGATGACGCGCACGTCCACCCGCCGGGTGCGCGAGGAGCCCACGCGCTCGACCTCGCCGGTCTGCAGCACGCGCAGCAGCTTGGCCTGCTGCGGCAGCGGGACGTTGGCGATCTCGTCGAGGAACAGCGTGCCGCCGTCCGCCAGCTCGAAGCGGCCCGTGCGGTCGGCGCGGGCGTCGGTGAACGCGCCCTTCACGTGCCCGAACATCTCGCTCTCGAACACGCCCTCGGAGAGGCCGCCGACGTTGACCGTGACGAGGGGGCGCGACGCGCGGGCCGACGCGGCGTGCAGCCACTGCGCCACCAGCTCCTTGCCCGTGCCGTGCTCCCCGGTCACGAGGACCGTGGCCTCCGAGGGGCCCACGCGCTCCATCAGGCGCAGCACCGGCTGCATCGCGGGCGCCTCGGCGATCAGCTCGGGGAAGCCGGTGCGGGCGAGCGCGCGGTTCTGCTCCTCGAGCCGCGCCGTGCGCCGCAGGGCGCGCGCCAGCTCGACCTGCGTGCGGAGCTGCGCGAGGAGCCGGGCGTTGTCCCACGGCTTCTCGATGTAGTCGCGGGCCCCGCGCCGCATCGCTTCCACGGCGCCCTCGACGCTGCCCCACGCGGTCATCACGATCACCGGCAGCGTGGCGTCCGACGCCTGGATCCGCGTCAGCAGGTCGAGCCCCTCGCGGCCGCTGGTCGTGTCGCGCGTGTAGTTGAGGTCCATGAGCGCGGCGTCGAACTCGCCGGCGTCGAGCGCGGCGAGAATGGTCGCCGGCGAGGTGGCCGTCTCCACGGCGAAGCCCTCGGCCTTGAGCAGCAGGCGCAGGGCCTCGATGACGTCCTTCTGGTCATCGGCGACGAGGATGCGGGGAACGGTCACGGGTTAGAAATACGGGGTGGAGGGTGCAGGGGGTAGGGTGTAGGAAGGGCGACCGGGCTCAGCGATCCCTGACCCGGCGCACGAGCTTGAGGCCCGACCACGTGTCGTCCACGGCGCAGACCTTGACGTCCACGAGGCCCCCCGCCAACGCGACGTCACGCACGTCGTTCTCCGTGACGTCGGTCGGCACGCCCGACGCCTTCTTGGGCCAGGAGACCCAGAGCATCCCGTTGGGTGCGAGCGCCCGGGCGAGCGCGGCGAAGCGCCGCTCCAGCTCG
>DATKNX010000207.1:0-3193 GCA_035541085.1 Gemmatimonadales bacterium
CGGGTCGGTCTGCCGGAAGGGGGTTCCCGCCGTGACGGTGCCGAAATCGAGATCGTTGACGCCGGCGGCGGTGAGCGGCGCGATCCCGGACACCTGGGCCTTGGCGTTGATCGTCGCCGTAGCCGTGGTCTGTGCCGCCGCGGGGGCGGCCAGGATGCTCGCGCAGAGCAACCCGGCGGACGCTACTGCGGCGAAGCGCTTCGTAAGCGGCATCTACTCCTCCTTCGCGTGACGATGTGGCTTCTGAGGTCCAGTCGAAGCGACTGGGAGGGGCGTCGTCGGAACACTGATTACACAGCAAGAGACAAGCCATCGACAGCCGACCGGGGCCAAAGGCCATGTCGTTAAAAAACAACGTCTTACGGTAAGGAGGAGAGGTGTGTTCGGCGATGCCGGACGGTGGCATCACGCCACCCCTGTTGCGCCAACGCGATACCCCCATCACCTGAGTGGCCGACGCGGCCGGCTGCCTCCCGTCTCGATTCCTCGTGTCGGAGCCGCCGACGCGCCTCGACTCTTGCGTTGCGCCGCGCGCTCGCTGGCGGCTCGGCCCAGCGCTCGCGCGACCCAATTGCGTGCGTGGCAATCGCGATTCGCGCTTGCGCATGCTGACGTATTGGTGACAACTGGGTGATTCTCGGCGCTACGCATTCCTCGACTCGAGACCCGCTGTGCGGCCAATGAGCGTCTCACTCGAGAGCCGTCCGCGCGAGTACCAGTACCGCTGCCTGGGGCCGGTCACGCTCCACGGTCCGGGCGGCGTGCGCCTCACGTTCCGGACGCGCAAGCAGCTCGCGCTGTTCACGCTGCTGGTGCGCCGTCCCGGCCAGCCCCAGTCGCGCGACGGTCTGATGGACCTGTTGTGGTCCGAGGATAGTCCCTGCCGCGCGCGGCATTCCCTCTCCCAGGCCGTCTCGCTCGTGAACAAGACCCTCGGCTGCGAGGCGGTCGTCTCCAGCTCCAAGGACGAGGTGGTGCTGCGAGAGGGCCTCGTGTGGGCCGACGTGGTGGAGTTCGAGCGCTGCGCCGCGCAGTGTCGCGGGCACGATGCCCGCGCGCTGTGGCGGGGCAACCTGCTCGAGGGAACCTGGTTCCGGCACGCGCCGCACTTCGAGGCCTGGCTCGAGGCGGAGCGCCGGCGCCTGCTGGAGACGATGCGCCGCTCGCTCCACCGGCTCCTGACGACCAGCCGTTCCGAAGGCGACTGGGAGGGCATGCGCGCCGTGGCCGACGCGTTGCTCGAGCTCGACGGGCTCGACGAGACGGCGATGCTCTCGCAGCTCTCGGCGCTGACCCTGCTCGGGGACCGGACACTCGCGCTGCGGCACTTCGTGGAGTACGAGGCTCGGCTCAAGGACGAGCTCGGCGCCGAGCCGGGGCCCGAGATCCGCGACTGGGCCAGGCGCCAGCGGTGCGGTCCGCCGGTGCCCGCGGCTTCCACCGAGCCCGTGACGGCGGTCTCGCGCGTGAGCGAGGCGATCTCGCCGCCGGCGTTCGCGCCGCTGTACGGGCGCACCGCGGAATTCGCCGCGCTGTGGCAGGCGTGGGGCGCCGCGCGCGGCGGCCGTGGCGGCTGCGTCGTGCTGCTCGGACCGCCCGGCATCGGGAAGACGGCGCTGGCCGCGAAGCTCACCGACCAGGTGCGCGTGAGCGGCGGCGCGGCGTGCGTCGCGCGCTGCTTCCGCACGGAGCGGTGCGTGCCGTTCGCACCCGTCTCGGCGCTGGTGCGCCAGATGGCCGAGCTGCCGGGGTTCGTCGCCCTGGGCGAGGTCTGGATCAGCGAGCTGGGCCGCCTCGCGCCGGAGCTGCGCGAGCGCTTCCCGAACATCCCGCCAGCGCTGGCGGCCGACGACTCGGCGCGCCACCGCCTGTGCGAGGCCACCTGTCGGGCGGGCGAATCGGTGTCGTTCGAGCAGCCGCTGTTGCTGGTGGTCGACAACGTCCAGGACGCGGACGAGACGACGCTCGCCCTGCTCCACTACTACGGCCGCCAGGTCGCCGGCCAGCGGACGCTGCTGGTGTGCGTGGCGCGCTCGCGGGACGAGAGCGGGTGCGACGGCGGCGAGTTCGCCGACCAGGCCCGCGCGCAGGGCTTCGCCCAGATCCAGCATCTCGGTCCGCTCGAGGAGGCCAGTCTCCAGCGCATTGCGGCGGACGTGCTGACGCAGCGGGGCCTCGAGGCGCCGCCTCCGATCCTGCAGTCGGTGGGCCGGCTGGCGCGGGGCAATCCGCTGCACGCGATGGAGCTGGCCCTGGCCATTCCCGCGCACGACGGGCGGCCGGCGTCGGACTGGCTGCTCGGGATCGCGGACCAGGCACGCACGGCGGAGGAGTCGTTCGAGGCGTCGGCGGCCACGCGTCTGGCCGCGCTGTCGCGCGGGGCGCGGTCGGTGACCGCGGCCCTGGCGGTGGCGGCGCGCCCACTCGCCGAGCACGAGCTCCTCGCCGTGACCGAGCTGGCGCCGGCGGAACTGGCCTCCGCCGTCTTCGAGCTCGAGGGCGGGCGGTTCCTCAGGCGCGAGGGCGCGACGTTCGGGTTCGCGCACGACTCCTACGCGGCGGTGGCTCGCGGCGGCGTCGCGCAGCCCGACCTGGGCCGGGTGCACGCGAGGCTCGCCGGGGTGCTGGCCGAATCGGCGGCCCGGAACCCGGCGGCGCGCATCGAGGTGGCGCTGCACCTGGAGCACGCGGGCGTGCCGGCCGAGGCGCGCACCCACGCCCTGGCCGCGGCGGAGTTCGCCGGCTCGGTGGGTGCGGTCCGCGAGCGCGCCGAGGCGCTCGCGCTGGTGCGGCGGGTGTCGGGGGCGTACGACGGCCTGGTGGCGGCCTCGCTGGCCGATTGCTACCTGGGGCTGCGCGAGTTCGAGGGGTTGGACAAGCTGTGCCGGGAGGCGCGGGACCGGACCGATCTGCCGGCGCGCGTGGCGGGCGAGTTCCGGTATCTGGAGATCGCGGCCGACCACCATTCCGGCCGGGCGACGCTGTCGCGCATCTGCGACGCGCTCGAGGAATTGCTGGGCCCGGGCGGTCCCGGCGAGTTCGCGCACCGGAGCGACGCCATGACGCTGCTGATGCGCACGGCCGACAAGACCGGCGCGTTCAGCCTGGTGCGGTCCACGGCGCGGGCGCAGCGGCGGGCGGCCGCCGCCTCGCCGACGGGCGAGCCGTCGGCGCACGCCCTGTTCGCGAGCGC
>DATKNX010000208.1:0-9584 GCA_035541085.1 Gemmatimonadales bacterium
CGGAGGGCCCATGATCGACAAGAAGGCGCTCGAAGCGCTGGCCAAGAAGAACGCCGCGAAGCAGGCGACCCAGAAGGCCGTCAAGCGGCGGAAGTACGACGACACGCTGCCGCCGGAGCCGGAGAACGCGGAGGATCCCAAACGCTTCTTCGAAGAGATGAAGAAGCGCGAGTTCTGATGACGCTTCGCGAGATCGCGCCGGTCCTGCAGATCGCCCTCGGCCCCGTGATCCTCATCTCGGGGATCGGGCTGCTGCTCCTCTCGATGACCAACCGCCTCGGCCGCCTGATCGACCGCGCGCGCAAGCTGTCCGAGGTGCGGCGCGCGGCGACCGCGCAGGAGCTCGAGCTCGTGGAGGCGCAGATCGCCGTGCTCTCCGCGCGCGCCATCCACAATCGCCGCGCGATCGTCCTGGCGGTCGTGAGCCTGCTCTTCGCCGCGTCGCTGGTGATCACGCTGTTCCTCGCCGCCGTGCTCCGGTGGGAGGCGGTGGTCGTGGTCGTGGCGCTGTTCGCCTGCTGCATGCTCTCGCTGATCGCGTCGCTGCTGTCGTTCCTGCGGGACGTGAATCACTCGCTCACCGCGATCAAGCTCGAGCTCGGCGGGGGAGGTTGAGGGCCGGGCGGGATGGTGACGGGGTCATGGAGGTGATGGCGTGATGAGGTGAGTCGAGCGCGACATCCTCACCTCCTCACTTCATCACCTGCATCACGTCCTCACCTCCCCGTCAGACGAGCCCTGCCTCCATCCACGTGTACTTCCCGTCGAGCACCTGCCGGGCCAGCGCGTACGTCCTCGTGTCGTCGTTCGAGAATACGGTCCGGAACGTGGCCCTGATCCTCCGCCGCGCGTAGCGGCAGAAGAGGTCCGCCAGCTCCACGGCCTCCGGCTGCCCCTGCTTCCGGAGCATCTCCGCGCGCGAGCACGCGGCGGCGATCGCGAACAGGTCCGCTCCCACGTCCACCAGGCGGAACAGCACCGACTGCCGCTTCTCCAGCCGCGGGCCGAAGCGCACCATGGCGTGGAAGGTCGTGCGCGCGAGCTTGCGGCTCATCCGCTCGGCGAACCGCACGTGCGTCGCGAGCCGCCCGAACTCGGCGTAGCGGGGCCAGCGTCCCCAGCCGAAGTAGCGGCTCGGATACCAGCCCGCGTAGAACACCCCGGTCCGGAGGAGCGCCGCGGCCTTGGTGCCGAGCGGCGTGCGTGGGTCGAGGAGCGGGCCGGCCACCTTGAGGTGCCGGTCCACCGCCTCGCGCGCGATGAACAGGTGCATGATCTCCGAGCTGCCCTCGAAGATCAGGTTGATGCGGAAGTCGCGCATGATCCGCTCGACGGGCCAGGGGATCTCGCCCCGGGCCTTGAGCGACTGCGCGGTCTCGTAGCCGCGCCCGCCCCGGATCTGCACCGTGTCGTCGATGATCCGCCAGGCGTGCTCCGAGTTGTAGAGCTTGGCGATCGCCGCCTCGAGCCGGATGTCGTAGCCACCCTTGTCGGCCAGCGTGGAGCACAGCTCCGAAACGGCCTCCAGCGCGAAGGCGTCGGCCGCCATCCGGCCGATCTTCTGCGCCACCGCGTCGTGCCGGCCGACCGGCTGGCCCCACTGCACCCGCTGGTTGGCCCACTGGCGCGAGATCTCGAGGCACCTCTTGGCCGCCGCCACCGACGAGGCCGGCAGCGTGAGCCGGCCGGTGTTGAGCGTGATCAGCGCCAGCTTGAGGCCCTTGCCCTCGCCCCACAGGACGTTCTCGCGCGGCACCCGCACGTTGGTGAACCGCAGCACCGCGTTCTCGATCCCCTTCAGGCCCATGAAGTCGCAGCGCCGCACGACCTCCACGCCCGGCCAGCCCGCCTCGACGATGAACGCCGTGATCTGGCGCCGCTCCTTGCCGTTCACGACGACCGACGGCGTGCGGGCCATCACCACCATCAGCTCGGCGATGGTGCCGTTCGTGATCCACAGCTTCTCGCCGTTGAGGATGAACGCCTCGCCGTCGGGCGTGGGCGTCGCGACGGTCTGGATCGCCGCCGGGTCCGAGCCGACGCCCGGCTCGGTGAGCGCGAACGCCGAGACGGCGCCCTTCGCCAGGCGCGGCAGGAACCTCTTCTTCTGCTCGGGTGTCCCGAACGCCTTCAGCGGGCCCGGCACGCCGATGGACTGGTGCGCCGAGAGGAGCGCGACCGTGGAGCCGCAGACGCTCGAGACCATCGCGATGGCGCGCGTGTAGTGCAGCTGCGACAGCCCCAGGCCGCCGTACTCGCGGGGAATCTTGATGCCGAAGGCGCCGAGCGCCTTGAGGCCCTCGACGACCTCGGGCGGGACCTTGCCCGCGCGATCGATGGCGTCGCCGTCCACCTTCTCGCGCAGGAAACGCTCGAGCGCCTGGAGGAACGGGCGGGCGCGGGCCTCGTCGTCGGCGGAAGGCTCGGGGTGCGGGTGGATGAGGTCCATCCGCAGGCGGCCGCCGAACAGCTCGGCCAGGAAGCTGGGTGCATGCCACTCGGTCTCGCGCGCGGCCTCGGCCACGTCGCGCGCCTCCCGCTCGCTGACGGGCGGGGCCATCGTCGGGGCGGTCATGGTACGTGGTAAGATACCCCGGCTCGGCCGGCTTGGCGCGCCGTCCGGCGCTTGGGAACCGGGCGACGCGCGACCGCCGGCGGGGTCGGCCGAGGGCCGGGCGCGCCGTCGGCGGCGCGCTCTCGCCGCGTCCGCGGCCGCACAGTAGCTTAGGCGGCCGTGTTCAACTTCCTCGTGGTGCTGCTGCTCCAGGCGCGCTGGGCCGTCCCGGCCGGCGGCGCCGTGGCGCTCGAGGGTCCGTGGCGGTTCCGCGCCGGCGATTCCCTCGCCTGGATGAGCCCCGCCTACAACGACGGCCGGTGGACGCTCTCGACCCTGGCGGCACCCTGGAGCTACCGCAGCGCCCCCCGCACGCGGGGGTTCGTGTGGTTCCGCGGCTGGCTCACCCTCGCGGCCGTGCCCGACGCGCAGCTCGGCGCGATCCTGCGGACGGACGGCATGGCGTTCGAGATCTACGTGGACGGCGTGCGGATCGGGGGCGTCGGCGGCTTCCCGCCCGACTACCGGGCCCGCACCGTCCTGCCGGTGCCCTTCGCCATCCCGCTCGCGAGCCTCGCGCCCGGCCCGCACCTGGTCGCGATCCGGACCTACTCGACGGAGTTGCGAGTCGTCCCCCCGGCACCCCTCGTCGTCGCGCCCCTCGCGGACCTGTTGGGCCAGGTGCGCCGGGAAGACCTGTACATGTTCGGCGCGGCGGTGCTGTTCCTGGGGCTCGCCGCGTACCAGCTCTTCTTCTGGGCGCGCCGCCGGGAGGCGCGCGAGCACCTCTACGTGTTCCTGTTCTGCGGCACCCTCGCGCTGCTGTTCCTGAACTGGATGCCGTCCGTGCGGCTGGCGCTCTCGCCGACCGTGGACTGGTTCCGCCTGTACCTGGCGTTCGGCGCGACCGCGGCTGCGATGCTCGCCCTCGGGGCGCGCGGGATCTTCGACATCGAGCCCGACAGCCTCGCCGCCCGGGGCACCGCCGCGCTCGGCGTGGTCTACGGCCTCCTCGTGCCGCTGGCGTTCCTCCTGCCCGAGTGGTCGGCGCTGCGCTGGATGGAGCAGTACGTCTTCAACGTCGGCGTGGCCGCCGGCGCCGTCGTGCTCGTCGTCCTCTCGGCGGCGGCGCGCCGGCGGGACCTGCCCTACGGCACGACCCTCCTGGCGGGCAGCTTCGCGCTGGCGATGGCCGCCGCGCACGACGTTGCGCTCTCGTGGGGGTGGATTCCCGGCGAGTGGGGCGGCGCCACGATCGTCACGCAATACGGGGCCGTCGCCTTCGTCCTCAGCGTCGCGCTCGCGACGGCCGGCCGGTTCGCCGACACGCAGACCACCGCGCTGTACGACCGGCTCACCGGGCTCTACCGCCGCGAGGTGGTGATGGACGCGCTGGCCCGCGAGATCCGGCGCGCCGCGCGGATCCACCAGCCCTTGACCGTGCTGATGCTCGACATCGACCACTTCAAGGTCGTGAACGACTCCCTCGGCCACCAGGGCGGCGACCGCGTGCTGGGCGAGGTGGGGCGGCGCCTCGCCGACGCCGGCCGGGTCGTGGACTGGGTCGGACGCTACGGGGGCGAGGAGTTCCTCGCGGTCCTGGCCGGCACGGGCGGCGCCGGGGCGCACCTCGCGGCGGAGCGGTTCCGCACGGCGGTCTCGGCCCTCCCGATCGGCGCGGGCCGCGCGGCCCGCACCGTGACTCTCTCCGCCGGCATCGCCGCCTACGACGGCGGCGAGGAGTGGCCCACGTCCGAGCAGCTGGTCGGAGCGGCGGACGCCGCGCTGTACCGCGCCAAGAACGCGGGACGCAACTGCACCAGCGACTAGAGGTTAGCAGGCCGTAGCCCGTCTGGCACAAATACTGCTTTTGCGTTCGGTTATGAAGGCTCGCGCCGCAACCGCTCTGCGGGTGCTCGCCGCCGTGGCGATCGTCCTCGCCGCGCATCTCGTGCTGGAGGTGATGAAGCGCCAGCTGGGGATGGCGGCCGACTGGCGCGCGGCCGTGAGGGAGAGCGTGCTGCTGGCGCTGATCGCGGCGCCGGCGCTCTGGCTCCTCGTCCTCCGGCCCGGCCGCGAGGCGCGCCTGGCGAGGGAGCGCGCCGAGCGCGAGCTGCGCGAGAGCGAAGAGCGCTACCGCACGCTCCTGGAGCTGGCGCCGGACGCGATCGGCGTCCACACCGAGGGCCGCCACGTCTACGTCAACGAGGCGATGACGCGGCTGCTGCGGGCGTCGAGCCCCCAGGACCTGATCGGCCAGCCCATCCTCCGCTTCGTGCACCCCGACGACCGGGAGCAGGTGCTGGAGCGCATCCGCGACACGATGGAGCGGGGCCGGATCGGGAGCCTGGTCGAGGAGAAGCTGGTCGCGCTCGACGGGACGGTGGTGCGCACCGAGATGCGCTCCAGGGTCGTGCCCTACCGGGGGCGGCCGGCGGCGCTCGTCGTGATCCGGGACGTGTCGGAGCGCAAGCAGGCGCAGGAGCGCCTGCGCATCCAGGCGGCGGCGCTCGACGCGGTGGCCAACGGCGTGATGTTCCTCGACCGCGAGGGCCGCATCGAGTGGATGAACGCCGCGATGGCGGCGGGCACGGGCTACGCGCTCGCGGAGGTGGTGGGGCGGCGGCCCGACCTGCTGCGTGCCGACTACCGCGACGAGGCGCGCGACCGCGCGGCGTGGGAGGCGCTCTCGCGCGGCACGGTATGGCGTGACGAGTACGCCTACCGCCGCAAGGACGGCTCCACGTTCACCGTCGCCCTCGTCATCACGCCGGTGCGCGACGAGCGGGGCGAGATCGCGCGCTACGTGGCGGTCGCGCTCGACGTGACCGAGCGCCGCAACCTCGAGTACCAGCTCCGCCAGGCGCAGAAGATGGAGGCCGTGGGGCAGCTCGCGGGCGGCATCGCGCACGACTTCAACAACCTGCTCACGACCGTGCTGGCCTCGGCCGGGCTGCTCGAGGAGCAGCTGGCCGGCGACCCCGGGGCGCTCGAGGAGGCGCGGATCGTCCGGCACGCGGCCGAGCGGGGCGCCGCGCTCACCCGCAAGCTGCTCGCCTTCGGCCGCCGCCAGCGCCTCGAGATGAAGACCGTGGACCTCGCCGAGCTGATCGCCGACTTCTCGCGGATGATGCGCCGCGTGCTGCGCGAGGACATCGTGGTCGAGCTGGCCCTGAAGCCGGCGGCGTGGGTGATGGCCGACCCCGGGGCGATCGAGCAGGTGCTGATGAACCTCGTCACGAACGCGCGCGACGCGATGCCGCAGGGCGGGACGGTCGCGATCGCCACGTCGCGCGAGGTGCTGGACCGCGACGCGGTGCTGCGTACGGGCTGCGTGAACCCCGGCGAGTACGCGGTCGTGCGGGTGCGCGACACGGGCACGGGCATGGACGAGGAGACGATGCACCGCATCTTCGAGCCGTTCTTCACCACCAAGTCGGTGGGCAGCGGGACCGGGCTCGGGATGGCGATGGTGTACGGCCTGATGACGCAGCACGGCGGGCGGGTGAACGTCGCGAGCGAGGTGGGGAAGGGCACCACGGTCACGCTGTATTTCCCCGCTGTCGCCGCGCCGGCGACGGTCGAGCCGTCGGCCGAGCGCCGCCGCTCGGCGGGCGGCACGGAGACGATTCTCGTGGTGGAGGACGAGCCGGGTCTGAGGCGCGCGGCGCAGCGCGTGCTCGAGAAGCACGGCTACCGGGTGCTGATCGCGCCGAACGGCGCGGAGGCCCTGCGCATCCTCGCCGCGACGGACGGGCAGGTGCGGCTCGTGCTGACGGACGTCGTGATGCCCGAGATGGGCGGCCCGCAGCTCTACCAGGCCATCCGCGCGATGGGCAAGCGGATGCCGGTGCTCTTCTCCAGCGGCTACACGGCGCGCGACGTGGAGGAGGCCTCGGCCCTCGAGCCGGGCCTGCCGTTCCTCCACAAGCCGTGGTCGGTGCAGGAAATCCTCGACCGCGTCCGCGAGGTCCTCGACGCGTCGTAGGCCGTCCCTTGACCCGCCCGGCGCGGCGGGGAAGCTTCCGCACCAGATGCGCACGCTCATCCGCCACGGCACGGTCGTCACGCCCGCCGGCGCGTCCGTCGCCGACGTGCTGATCGAGGGCGAGCGGATCGCCGCCGTGGGTCCCCAGCTCGCGGCCGCCGCGGACGCCGTGTTCGACGCGGCGGGCCGCTACGTCATCCCCGGCGGCATCGACGTCCACACCCACCTCGACATGCCCCTGGGCGACACGGTGACCGCCGACGACTTCGAGTCGGGCACCGTGGCCGCCGCGTTCGGCGGCACCACCTCCGTGGTGGACTTCGCGGTGCAGACCCGGGGCCGGCCGATGCGCGAGGCGTGGGAGACCTGGATGCGCAAGGCCGAGGCCAAGGCCGCGCTCGACTACGGCTTCCACATGATCGTCACCGACCTCGGCGCCGCCGGGCTCGAGGAGATGGACGCGCTCGTCGCCGAAGGCGTCACGACCTTCAAGCTCTTCATGGCCTATCCCGGGCGCCTGATGGTGGACGACGCCGTGATCTTCCGCGCGCTCCGGCGCACCGCCGACAACGGCGGGATGGTGCTGATGCACGCCGAGAACGGCGGCGTCATCGCCGAGCTCGTGGCGCGCGCGCTGGCGGAGGGCCGCACGGCGCCGAAGTACCACGCGCTGACGCGCCCGCCGCGCACGGAGTCGGAGGCGACGCACCGCGCGCTGGCGCTGGCCGAGCTGGCGGGCGCGCCCGTGTACATCGTGCACGTCTCCTGCGCCGAGGCGGTCGAGGAGGTGGCGCAGGCGCGGGGCCGCAACCCGGGCGCGCTGGGGGAGACGTGCCCCCAGTACCTCTTCCTCTCGGACGAGTGCTACGACGCGCCGGGTTTCGACGCCGCGAAGTTCGTGATGAGCCCGCCCTTGAGGCCGCGCGCCGGCCAGGAACGGCTGTGGCGCGCGCTCGCCGCCGACGAGCTGCAGGTCGTGGCGACCGACCACTGCCCGTTCCGGATGCGGGACCAGAAGCCGATCGGCCGAGGCGATTTCTCGAAGATCCCCGGCGGAGCCCCCGGCATCGAGACGCGGATGAGCCTGCTGTACGACGGCGGCGTGCGCGCGGGGCGCATCTCCCTCGGCCGCTTCGTCGAGCTGACCGCGACCAACCCGGCCCGGATCTTCGGCCTGTACCCGCGCAAGGGTGTCATCGCCGCCGGCTCCGACGCCGACGTGGTGGTGTGGGATCCCGAGCGGGAAGTCACGTGGAGCGCGGCGACGCACCACATGCGCGTGGATTACAACCCGTACGAGGGCCGCGTGGTGAAGGGGGCGGCCGTCGCCGTTTGGTCGCGCGGCGCGCGGGTGATCGAGGACGGCAGGTTCGTGGGCCGCGCCGGCGCCGGCCGGTTCCTCAAGCGCGCGCCGCGGAGCACGTAGCGGCGGACCGTCGGCCGCGGGCGGGCGCTCGTCCAACGAGTGAGCATGCGATGCGGATCTTGCGATTCGGACTGTTGGCCGGTGCCGCGGCCGTGGCCGCGCTCCCGGCGTGGGCGCCCGCGAAAGCCCAGGGCGCCCCGCCCGTCGCCGGCCCCCCGCTCGGCGTGACCGGCACGATCCGCTTCCACGGCGACTTCCCCTCGCGCTACGTGGCGAGCCGCAACGTCGAGGTGTGGCTGCCGCCCGGCTACGCGCGCGACACGTCGGCGCGGTACCCCGTGCTCTACGTGCAGGACGGCCAAAACGTGTTCGACCCCGCCACCTCGCTGTGGCATGTGGACTGGGGCGTGGACGAGACGATGACGGCCCTCATCGCCGCGGGCGCGATCCGGCCCGCCATCGTGGTGGGGATCTGGAACACCGCACTGCGCTGGCGCGAGTACATGCCGGCCAGGGCGCTCGGGAAGGACAGCACGTTCGACGTCCGCGTGCCGGGCGTGCCGCCCGTGCCGGGGCCCGCGCTCTCCGACGCCTACCTGCGGTTCGTCGTCGAGGAGCTGAAGCCGTTCGTGGACAGCACCTACCGCACGCTGCCGGGCCCGGCGAACACCTTCCTGATGGGCTCGAGCATGGGCGGGCTCGTCTCGGCGTACGCGGTGATGGAGTACCCGAACGTGTTCGGCGGGGCGGCGTGCCTCTCGACGCATTGGCCGGCCGCGGGCGGCGCGTTCGTGGAGTACCTGCGGCACGCGCTGCCGGCCCCCGCGACGCACCGGTTCTACTTCGACCACGGCACGGCCACGCTCGACTCGCTGTACGCGCCCTACCAGCGCCGCGTGGACGACGCGATGCAGGCCGCCGGCTACGCGCTCGGCCGCAACTGGGTCACGCGCGTGTTCCCGGGCGCGGACCACTCCGAGCGCTCGTGGCGCGCGCGCGTGGACGTGCCCCTGGTCTTCCTGCTGGGGAAGTAGGCCGCTAGGGCTTCGGCTTCGGCGCCGGGTTGTAGCCGGCCGGCGCCCACGGCCGGAGCTTCTCCAGCCACAACTGCTCGAGCGTCGCGAGGTCCGCGGCGGGGTCGTCGTCCGGCGACTCCGGCGGCGGCAGCGTGTCGATCACCTCGAAGGCGAAGCCATCGGCGCCGGCGGCGTTCCAGTCCGCCTGCAGGTCCGCGTTGCGGTGCGCGCCCAGCCGGAGCTGCGCCAGGTGGCGGTTCAGGAGCGCGCGGATGTCGGGGCTCGCGACCACCAGCACGCGCCCGCTCGCCACGTTGCGCACGATGCCCACGCCCGCCGTTCGCGGGGTGTCCTTGTAGGCGCGGATGAGCGCGCGACGGTCCGGTTCCACGCGTGCAAGCTACCCGCGCACGGCCGGATGCGCCGCCCCGCACAGGCGGCGCTACGGCCCGTGGCCGCCGCGGCCCGGCTAGTCCACGATGAAGAGCGTGGCGCCGCCCGGCGCCCGGCTGCGGTGGGGCATCGCGCCGTCGGCGACCTCGTACGTGTCGCCCACCTTCAGGACGACGACGCGTCCGTCTTTCAGCTCCGTGTGCAGCTCGCCGCGCAGCACGAGCAGCACGTGCCCCTTCTCGCACCAGTGGTCCGCGACGTACCCCG
>DATKNX010000209.1:0-4375 GCA_035541085.1 Gemmatimonadales bacterium
TTCCACCGCGCGAGGTGACGCGGCGCTACCAGACGTCCGCGGCGGGTCGTTAGCTTTCGCGGGTCCCCGAGCCCCCAGGACGCGCCCCTTGCTGCTGACGCTCTGCAAGTCGAAGCTGCACCGCGCGACGGTCACGCAGGCCAACCTGCACTACATCGGCAGCATCACGATCGACGCGGCGCTGATGGACGCGGCGGGCATCCTGCCCTTCGAGCGCGTGCAGGTGGTGGACGTGGCGAACGGCGCCCGGTTCGAGACCTACGCGGTCGAGGGGGAGCGGGGGTCGCGGGTGGTGTGCCTCAACGGCGCGGCCGCCCGTCTGGTGCACGTGGGCGACCCGGTGATCATCATCGCTTACGCGTTGCTCACGCCGGAGGAGGCGCGCGCGCACCGGCCCGTGATCGTGCTGCTGAAGCCGGACAACACCATCCAGGAGACGCTGCGGCCCGAGCACGGCGCCGAGCTGGCCGAGCGCACGGACGCGCTGGACGCCTGAGCGGCGGGCGGGAGGAGACGATGGCGAGAGCGAAGCTTCCCTGGCTCGTCGCGGGCGCCGCGGTGCTGGCGATCGCCGTGCTGCTCGTGGCGACGCGCTCGGGCGGGGGGCGGCACCCCGCGCCCCGGCCGGGCGTCACGGGCGCGAAGGTGCTGCCCGCCTCGCTGTTCGGCGAGGACGAGCGGCTGGTGCGGGCGTACACCGCCGCCCGCGCGATGCCGGAGGTGTTCGACGGGATCTACTGCTACTGCCACTGCAAGGAGGACATGGGGCACCGCTCGCTGCTCACGTGCTACGAGTCGGAGCACGCGGCCTCGTGCGACATCTGCCTGACCGAGGGCGAGATGGCGGCGGCGATGCACGCCCAGGGCTCCTCGCTGGACGAGATCCGCCGGGCGATCGACGCCCGCTTCAAGACCTAGCGGCCGGCCTCGAAGGGCGGCGAGCGGGTCTCCAGGCGGCGGTGCGGGAGGCCCGAGAGCCGGATCAGCAGGCGGCGCGCGCCGGCCGCGAGGGCGTCGGGCAGCCCGCCGCGGCTCGAGATCGCGGGCCCGACGTCGCCGCGCAGCCAGCGCTCCACCTCGTCGAGCTCCGACTGCGAGAGCGACGAGGCCTCCAGCGTCGCGACGTAGTAGTAGCGCGTCCCCGTGCCGTCGGGGGGCAGCAGCTCGACGGTGAACGACCGGGCCAGCGCCCGGGCCACGGCGTCCATCGCGGTGTAGTGCTCCACGTCGCCGCCGGTGCGGATGAGGTCGTACTCGCCCGACAGCGGATCGAACCGCACCACGACGTCCCACTCGGCGTCCCGCTCCTCGTGGTCGAACAGGGGCGCCTGCCGCCACAGCTCCAGCCGGAAGTGGAACCGCACCGAGAAGCCGTTGCGAAGGGCGCCCACGAAGACGCCGTCGTCGAGGAGGTGCTGCGCGCGGACCACCGGCGGCCGCAGGCCGGCCGCGGAGTCGCGGGCGAGCGTCAGCGCGAGCTTGGGCGCGACCGGGGGCGCCGGCGGGTGAGCCTCCTGAGCGCGGGCCGCGGGGCGAGCGCCGATGAGCAGCGCGAGCAGGAGCGCCCCGGCCCGGTTCAAACCCCTAGAAGCGGCGACCCATCCGCACCGTGAAGGTCACCGTACGGGTGGCCTCGTCGAGCGGCTTCGCCAGGTAGAACCCCAACGGACCGAAATCGAGGCCGACGCCCAGGTCCGTCCGGTAGGAGCTCAATGTCGGCAGCTTGTCGGCGGGCAGGACGTCAGGCCCCGTCACGCCTTCGCGCGCCACCATCCACGCGCGCCCCGCATCGGCGAAGAACACCAGGTCCGGGCCGCTCACGTGGAAGGGTTCGTACGACGGTTCGCCGGTCGTGCCCCAGTCGCTCGCCCAGCGCGGGCCGAAGTCGAAGCCGAGGTGCGTGCGGAACTCCGCCTGCGCGACGATCGCGCGGTCGCACAGGGCGGGATCGCCGGCGAGCGCGTCGCCGCCGCACGCGAACTGGCGGAAGCCGTAGCCCGGCAGCGGATCCGGATAGCCCAGCGAGATGCGCCGCTGGAGCGGCAGCGGGCCGCCGCCCGCCCAGCCGCCGCCCGCGAGCCGCAGGTCGAGCCTGCCGGTGGGCGAGAGCCGCAGGTAGCGGCGCGCGTCGAAGCCGATGCGCTCGTAACCCAGCGTGCCGTCGGCCAGCGCGGGATTCACGCACGGGAACGCGACGCACACGAACGGGCCGAGGCTTCCGGTGACGTCGCCGCCGTGGCCCAGCTCGTACTCGCCGGTCACCAGCCAGCCGTCGCTCGGCACCACGCGGTCGTCGCGCGTGTCGTAGCGGGCCGAGGCGACGAGCGCCCGGTACTTGCCGTCCGTGACGGCGGGATTCGGCCGCCAGGCCTGGTCGGGGCGGAACAGCGTCCAGGGCGTGCGCGCGCTGAGCGACGACTCGCGCTCGTCCCGTCCCTCGAGCGTGAACGACGTCTGCGGCGACAGCCGCAGCGTGGCGTAGAGGCTGGCGCCGTGGCGCCGGTACCAGTCGCGGTAGTCGCGGCGGAACAGGAAGGCCGCCCACCCCACCTCGTACTCGCGCAGCGGCCAGTTCTCGACGGGCGCGTCGAAGTCGTAGCCGCGCAGGCCGAGCCCGACGTTCCGCACGGCGTTGCCGAGCACCAGCTCGGCGTGGGCGCGGTAGCCGATGTCGTTGTTCTCGAAGGAAATGTCGGTCGTGCGGAAGATGGCCAGCGCGTCCGCCTGCAGGCGGAGCCGGTCGGCGAGGCGCAGGTCGGCGCGCGGGCCGAAGACGATGGGCAGGCCCTCGACGCGGTTGTACGTGCCGTCGAGCGCCAGCAGGAACCCGGCCTGGTTGCCCTGCGCCTGGTCCCACCCGTACTGCTGCAGCCAGCTCGGCGGCTGGAAGCCCAGCCCCGGCGCGTACACCAGGCGGTCGCCCTCGCGCCGGTAGCGGAGGGGATCCCGGTACGAGCGGACGTCGCCGCTGATCGTCGCGACGTCGGTGCCCGCCACGGTGCCGCCGACGACCAGCACGGAGCCCGCGACGGCGGCGCCGCGGTCGAGCGTCAGGTCGCCGTTGACGACGACGAGATTGCCACCCACGCGACCGCCCAGCTCCACCGGACCGCCGAGCACGGCGAGGTCGCCGTCGATGCCGCGGCCGGCGGGGATGCGGGTCGCGCCCGTGAGACGGATGGTGCTGTCGCCGTTGAAGAACCGGATGACGTCGTCCGCGACGTCGCGCGGCAACTGCCGGCCCGCGTGCGGTGAGGCCGCCGCGCGCTGCGCGGGGCGGATCAGAATCGTCGTGTCCTGCGCCCACGCCGCGCGTGCGATGCCCAGCACGACGAGGACTGCGACCGCCGCCTTCCTCATGCCACGCTCCTGCAGGGGTGCCGTGCGCTGCGAAGGCACGGCCCATGCCGCGGCCCGGTCCGGCTCAAGTCAAATGAATCCCGCCACTTGCCTTCTGGCAACCGCCGCGGCTCCGGGCGCCTGTCTCCGCGCCGGTGGCGGGCGCCGTGTCACTCCGACACGTCAGGATGCGGGCTCGATGCCGAGCCGCTTCATCCGTCGGTAGAGGTTGGCCCGGTCGGTCGAGAGCCGGCGCGCCGCCTCCGCGACGCTGCCGCCGGCGGCGGACAGCGCGCGCGCGATGAGCACGCGCTCGAAGCGGTCCAGCTCGTCGCCGAGCGAGAGCGCCATCGCGGCCGGGTGCGGCAGCGGCTCCTCCCGCCCGTCGCCGGCCGGGAGTGCGCTCGCGACGTCGGCGGCGCCGATGGTCGCGCGCGGCGAGAGGATGATCAGCCGCTCCACGATGTTGGCGAGCTCGCGGACGTTGCCGGGCCAGGGGTGCCGCACCAGGAGGTCCATCGCGTCGGGCGCGACGGTGACGGCGGGCCGGCCGATGCGCTGCGTCACCAGGCCGGCGAAGTGGCTCACCAGCTCGACGATGTCGCCCGGGCGCTCGCGCAGCGGCGGGATGGCGATCGGGAACACGTTCAGCCGGTAGAGCAGGTCGTCGCGGAAGCGGCCCTCGCGCGCCGCGCGCTCCAGGTCCTTGTTGGTCGCCGACACCACGCGCACATCCACCGGGATGGGGCGGTCGCCGCCCACGCGCTCGACCTCGCCGCCCTCGAGCGCGCGCAGCAGCTTGGCCTGCGCCTCGGCCGAGAGGTCGCCCACCTCGTCGAGGAAGAGCGTGCCGCCGTCCGCCTGCTCGAAGCGTCCGGCGCGCCGCTCGGTGGCACCCGTGAACGAGCCCCGCTCGTGGCCGAACATCTCCGACTCGACCAGCTCGCGCGGGATCGCCGCGCAGTTGACCTTGACGAACGGCCCGTCGGCGCGCTGGCTCGCCGCGTGGATCGCGCCGGCCACCAGCTCCTTCCCG
>DATKNX010000210.1:0-3911 GCA_035541085.1 Gemmatimonadales bacterium
GAGCCGCGCCGGTTGCCCGGCGCCGGAGCCCCGGGTAGCTTTAAAGGCTCATGTTTGACGAGCTTAGCGAGAAGCTCTCCGCCGTGCTCGGCCAGCTTCGCGGGCGCGGCGTTCTCACGGAAGAGGCGGTCAGGGAAGGGCTGAAGACCGTCCGGCGCGCACTGCTCGAGGCCGACGTCGGCTTCGAGGCCGCCCAGCAGTTCAGCGAGCGGGTCGAGGCCAAGGCCGTGGGCCTGCCGGCGCTGAAGTCCGTGGCGCCGGGCCAGCAGCTGGTGAAGATCGTCCACGAAGAGCTGGTCCGCCTGCTGGGGGAGCAGCCCGCGGCGATCCGGTTCGCGAGCGTGCCGCCCACCGTGGTGTTCCTCGTCGGGCTGCAGGGCTCCGGCAAGACGACCACCGCGGCGAAGCTGGCCCGGCGCCTCGTGGCCGAGCAGAAGGCGCCGTTCCTCGTGGCGGCCGACGTGTACCGGCCGGCGGCCATCGAGCAGCTGGTGGAGCTGGCGGGCCGCGTGAAGGTCGGCGTGCACGCCGAGCCCGGCGAGAAGGACGTGGTCGCGCTGGTGCGCCGCGGCATCGACGCGGCGAAGCACGCCCGGGCGCGCACGGTGCTGGTGGACACGGCGGGGCGCCTCGCCATCGATCAGGAGATGATGGCGGAGCTCGAGCGGCTCAAGACGGCGGTGCCGCCGCACGAGGTGCTGCTCGTCGCCGACGGGATGACGGGCCAGGACGCGGTGCGCATCGCGCGCGGCTTCCACGAGGCGGTCGGGCTCACCGGCGTGGTGCTGACGAAGATGGACGGCGACGCGCGCGGAGGCGCCGCGCTCTCCATCTACGCGGCGACGGCGGCCCCGATCAAGTACATGGGCACCGGCGAGGGGCTGGAAGCGATCGAGCCCTTCCGTCCCGAGCGGATCGCCGGCCGGATGCTCGCGATGGGCGACGTGCTGACGCTGGTGGAGAAGGCGGAGCAGTCGCTCGACCGCGAGAAGGCGGAGCGGCTCGCGCGCAAGGCGACGACGAAGAAGGGGATGGATCTCGCCGACTTCCTCGACGCGTTGCGCGAGATGCAGAAGCTGGGGCCGCTCGAGTCGCTGCTCGGGATGCTGCCGGGCGTGGGCCGCGAGGCGATGAAGGCCGTCAAGGCGGCGGACCCGAAGCGGATGAAGCACGTCGAGGCGATCGTGCTCGCGATGACGCCGGAGGAGCGGAAGCACCCGGAGATGCTCAACGGATCGCGGCGCGCGCGGATCGCGAAGGGGGCCGGCCGGTCGGTGCAGGAAGTGAACCGGCTGCTCGAGCAGTTCAAGGAGATGGGCAAGTTCATGAAGGGCATGAAGGGCGTGAAGGCTGCGGGCTTCCCGCAGCTCGGCCGAGGAGCGAACTGAGATGGCGGTACGGATTCGGTTGCGGAAGGTGGGCCGGAAGCACCAGCCGGCGTTCCGGATCGTGGTGGCGGACCAGGAGTCGCCGCGCGACGGCCGGTTCGTGGAGCTGCTCGGGCACTACTTCCCGCGCGGCAAGGGCGAGCAGATCGAGCTCGACAAGGAGAAGGTGCGGGCGTGGCTCGCCAAGGGCGCGCGGCCGTCGGAGACGGTCGCGAGCCTCCTGAAGAAGGCGGGCTGCTTCGCCGCGGACCTGCCCGAGCCGCCGGTCACGAAGGCCTGAGGTGGCGGGCGGGCCGACCCATCTGGTGGTCGGTCTCCTCAAGAAGCCGCACGGGGTGAAGGGCGACGTGCTCGTTTTCCCCGTGACCGACGAGCCGGAGACCGTGTTCGCCCCGGGCAGGAAGCTCGTGGTGATGGACCGGGACGCTCGCCCGACCGGACGCGAGGTCGTGGTCGAGCGGAGCCGGGCCTACCACCGGGCTTGGCTGCTGCACTTCGCCGGGATGGAGGTGCGCGAGGCGCTCGAGGAGCTGCGCGAGCGGCGTCTCGCGATTCCCATCGAGGAAGCGCGGCCCCTGGACCCCGGCGAGTTCTACATGCACGAGCTGGTGGGGCTCAAGGTGGCCACCGCGGGCGGCGAGGCGGTGGGCGTGGTGAGTGAGGTCGTCGAAGCGCCGCAGGGCTGGCTGCTCGACGTGGCCGGCGACGGGAAGCGCCACCTGATCCCGTTCACGCGGGCCGTGGTGGAGCGGGTGGACCGGGCGGAGGGCCTGGTCGTGATCGCGCCGCCGGCCGGACTGCTGGAGATCTGATGCTCCGCGTGGCCGTGGTCACGCTCTTCCCCGAGTTCTTCACGGAACCGCTCGGGGTCAGCATCCTGGGGCGCGCGGCGGCGAAGGGGCTGGTCGAGTACCGGGTCGTCCGGCTCAGGGACTTCACGCACGACCGGCACCAGACGGCCGACGACGAGCCTTACGGCGGCGGTGCCGGGATGGTCCTGAGACCCGAGCCGTTCTTCGAGGCGCTGGAGGCGCTGAAGCCCGCGGGTCCGGTGGTGCTGCTGTCGGCGCGCGGCAAGCGCTTCGAGCACGACGACGCGGTGCGGTTCGCGGTGGGCGAGGGGCTCACCCTGCTGTGCGGGCACTACAAGGACGTGGACCAGCGGGTGGCCGACCACCTGGCCACGGAAGAGCTGTCGGTCGGCGATTTCGTGCTGTCGGGCGGGGAGCCGGCCGCCCTGTGCGTGCTCGACGCGGTGGTGCGGCTGCTGCCCGGCGCGCTGGGCGACCACGAGTCGGCCGCCGGCGACTCGCACTACGAGGGACTGCTGGCCCCGCCGTCGTACACGCGGCCGGCGGAGTACCGCGGGCACGGCGTGCCGGAGGTGCTGCTCTCCGGCGACCACGCGAGGATCGCGCGGTGGCGGCAGGCAGAAGCGGAACGACTGACGCGGGAGCGGCGCCCGGACCTGTGGGCGCGCTACCTGGAACGGACGGGAGAATGACCATGGAACGGCTGGCGGAGGTGCGGCTGGAAGGGCGCCGGAGCGACCTTCCGGATTTCCGGGCGGGCGACACCGTGAAGGTGATGGTGCGCGTGCGCGAGGGCGACAAGGAACGCCTGCAGGCGTTCGAGGGCGTGTGCGTGGGCCGGCGCGGCGGCGGCGTGAGCGAGACGTTCACGGTCCGCAAGGTGTCGGCGGGGGTGGGCGTGGAGCGCATCTTCCCGCTCCACTCGCCGGGCATCGCCTCGGTCGAGGTGGTGCGCAAGGGCAAGGTGCGGCGCGCGAAGCTGTCCTACCTCCGCCGCCTGGCGGGGAAGGCGGGCCGCATCCGCGAGCAGCGCGAGGGCGTGAAGGAGCCCGAGAAGGTCTGACGGTGCTCGACTTCACGGTCGAGCAGTCGTACTTCACGCGTGGGCTCCGCTCGGTGGCGGGCGTGGACGAGGCGGGCCGCGGGCCGTGGGCCGGCCCGGTCATCGCCGCCGCCGTGGTCGTGACGCCCGACTCGACCTGGCTCGAAGGCGTGGACGATTCGAAGCAGCTGACCCGTCGCCGCCGCGAGGATCTCGCGGCGGCGATCGTTTCCAGCCTGGCCTACGGCGTCGGCGGCGCGAGCGTGCGCGAGGTGGACCGCTTCAACGTGCGGGTCGCCGCCGCGCTGGCGATGCGGCGCGCGCTGGCCCGGCTGCGGGTCGCGGCGGACGTGGTGGTGGTGGACGGCCTCGCGATGCCCGAGCTCGGCCGGGCGCACGAGGCCATGGTGGACGGCGACGCCCGCTGCTTCGCGGTGGCGTGCGCGAGCATCCTCGCCAAGACGGTGCGCGACCGCCTGATGGGCCGGCTCGCGCTTCGCTATCCGGAATTCGGCTGGGACCACAACGCGGGCTACGGGACGGCGGACCACCGCGCCGCGCTCGACCGGCGTGGCCCGACCCCGCATCACCGCAGGTCGTTCACGCCGGTCGTGCAGCGCAGCCTCTTCTGACCGCTACTTGATCGCCAGGTCCTTCACCATGCCGTGC
>DATKNX010000211.1:0-2568 GCA_035541085.1 Gemmatimonadales bacterium
AGCCGGACTCCCTCACGGCCAGCGTGGCGGTGGAGTCGGCCGATCCGCACTCGCTGCTGAACCTCTACCGCCGCCTCATCCACCTGCGCCGCTCGAACGCGGCGCTGGCGACCGGGACGCTGATCCCGCTCGACGCCGGCAGTCCGCAGGCGGTCGCCTACGTGCGCCGCGCCGGGATGCGGGCGGTGCTCGTCGTCGCGAACCTCGGCGACAGCGCGCTCTCCGGGCTCACGGTGGCGTCCGCCGCCCACGCCCTGGCGCCGGGCCGCTACGCGGCACGGAGCCTCCTGGGCGGGCAGGACGGCGCCGCGCTGCGCGTCGGCGCCGACGGCCGCATCGCGGGCTACGTGCCCGCACCCGCCGTCGCCGCGCGGCAGAGCCTCGTGCTGAGCCTGGTCCGCCGCTAGCGCGCCGCGACCGGAGGGACCGCCGATGCCGATGAGGGGCTGGCGCGCCGGGGTCGCCCTGTGCGCGACGCTCCTGGTGCCTCTCGCGCTCCACGCGCAGACCCCAGGCCCGCGCCACCTGAGCCCCGAGAGCCCGCCGGGCGCACCTTCCGCGGGAGCCGTGCGGACCGCGGACGGGCTCGTGAGCGGCGCGGTCCTGCCGGGCGGCGTCCGCACCTTCCGCGGCATCCCCTTCGCGGCGCCGCCCGTGGGCCCGCTCCGCTGGCAGCCCCCGCAGGCCGCGCGGCCGTGGCGCGGGGTGCGCGACGGCACCCGCTTCGGCCCGCAGTGCATGCAGCGTCCCATCTACTCCGACATGGTCTTCCGCTCCGACGGGATGAGCGAGGACTGCCTGGTCCTGAACGTGTGGACGCCGGCGGCGCGTGCGTCGCGACCCCGGCCCGTGCTCTTGTACTTCTACGGCGGCGGTCACGCGGCCGGCGACGGCTCGGAGCTGCGCTACGACGGCGCGAGCCTCGCGCGGCACGGCATCGTCGTGGTGACGGCGAACTACCGGCTCGGCGTATTCGGTTTCCTCGCGCATCCGGAGCTGACGCGCGAGTCGCCGCACCACGCGTCGGGCGACTACGGGCTGCTGGACCAGGTCGCGGCGCTCGAATGGGTGCGGCGCAACGTCGCGGCCTTCGGCGGCGACCCGCGGCGCATCACCATCGGCGGCGAATCCGCGGGCTCCGAATCCGTGAGCGCGCTGATGGCCTCGCCCCTGTCGCGGAGGCTCATCGCCGGCGCGATCGGCGAGAGCGGCGCGATGATCTACCCGACGTTCGCGCCCGTGAGCCTCGATTCGGCGGAGCGGTGCGGCGTGGCCTTCGCCGACAGCGCGGGCGCCTCGTCGCTGGCCGCGCTGCGCGCGCTGCCGGCCGAGAGTCTCCTCGCGGTCACGGGACGCCCCGGCAACGGCGCCTTTCCGGCCGTCGTGGATGGCTGGTTCCTGCCGGAGCCGCCCACGGCCGTGTTCGTGTCCGGCCGCGGTGCCCGGGTCCCCTTGCTCGCGGGCTGGAACACCGAAGAGTCGGGGTGGCGCGGCCTGCTGCTCTCCTCTGGGCCCACGCCCGAGAACTACGCGGCTGCCGTGCACCGGGTGTTCGGTGCGTACGGCGATTCGATCCTGGCGATCCTCCCGGCCACCGCGGTCGCGGACGTGGAAGAGCAGGGCCGGCTGCTCGCGGGCGCGACCTTCGTCTCGTACGCCACCTGGAAGTGGGCCGAGCTGCAGGCTCACGACGGGCAGCGCGTGTACCGCTACCTCTACGCGCATCCGCGGCCCGCGCCCAAGGTGCCCGGCCCGAGCCCGCCCCCGACCGCGGCCGTGCACTCGGCCGAGATCGAGTACGCGCTCGGCAACCTGGCGACCAACGACGTCTACCCGTGGACGGCGGACGACGACAGCGTGTCGGCGACGATGGAGGCGTACTTCGCGAACTTCGTGAAGCGCGGGAATCCGAACGGCGGCGGCCTTCCGGCGTGGCCGGCGTCCACGCCGGAATCGGCGCGCGTGATGACCATCGACGTGCGCTCGCACGCCGAGCCGGCGGCGCACGAGGACCTCTTCCGCCTGCTGGACCGCTTCTACACGCGCGCGCCGGGCCGCTGAGCGATTCTGCGCGCCGCGCCGGCGCGCCCGGTTCGCTCAGGGCGTCCTGGGCTTGCCTCCGCGCGCCCGCCGCTCCAGTACCAGCGCACCGTAGGCCGGCAGGGAGACCGTGTCGCCGCGCACGACGCGCCCCGACAGCAGGTCCCGCGCGCCGGCCACCGCGAAGCCCGTGACCGCGAAGCGGGCGTCGTTGTTCCGGGCGTTCACCAGGACCAGCGCGGCGCCGCGCGCGTAGGCGATCACGTCGTTGGAATCGCTCGTCACCACCCGCTGCAGGTCGCCCTTCAGGAACGCCGGATCGGTGCGCGCGAGGTGGATGATCCGGGTGTAGAACGCGCGCGCCTGGGCCGCGTGCGGCTGCTTCCAGACGATCGGCTCGCGCGTGAAGATGCTGTCCTTCTGCGGGCTCTCCACCTCCTGCCCGTTGTAGAGCAGCGGGCGGCCGGGCATCAGCGCCATCGCGACGAAGGCTGCGCGCGCGCCGTCGGAGCCGCCGAACAGGATCAC
>DATKNX010000212.1:0-4929 GCA_035541085.1 Gemmatimonadales bacterium
CACGAGGCACGTCACGCTCGGGCAGCCCAGGCCCGCGAGCGTCTCGATCAGGTGCACGAGCTGCGGCCGGCCGGCGACGCGCACCAGCGGCTTCGGCACGCCGCCCCCGGCGAGCCGCGACCCTTCGCCGCCGGCGAGCACCAGGCCGTGCAGCTCAGCCAAGGACGGCCTCCAGCTCCGGCAGGCGCGCGATGCGGCGCGTGGGCGCGAAGTCGCTCGGACCCGGGCGCGCCGGCGGCGCCACCCAGGCCGTCCGCATCCCCAGGTGCTGCGCCGGCCTGAGGTCGGCGTCCGGGTTGTCGCCCACCATCCAGGCGTCCGGCGCCCGCGCGCCGAGACAGCTCAGCGCCCGCAGGAAGATGCGCTCGTCCGGCTTGGCGAAGCCGAGCACGCCCGAATCGAGCACCGCGCCGAACAGCGCGCGCAGGTGCAGCTCCTCGAGGCAGGGCTCGAGGTTGCCGGTGAAGTTGGACACCACGGCCAGGCGGAACCGCGCGGCGAGGCGCCCCAGGACCGGCCGGTTCCGCTCGATGGTGGCGACCGAGTCCGCGTGCAGGCGCTCCGCCAGGCTCTCCGGATCCACGGCGCCGCCGCGCGGCAGGAGGCCCGCCAGCGCGCGCGCCTGCGCCTCGATCGTCGCGCGGAAGCCGAGCGTCCGGATCCCGGGCAGCGCCGCGAGCGCCGCGTCCGACCGCTTGAAGACCGCCTCGAACGCCGCGTACTCCAGCGTCCCGCCGAGCGCCCCGTACGCCTCGTGGAACCGCGGGCACCAGTGCACGCCGTCGGCGTCGAGCGTCCCGCCGAAGTCGAGCAGGACGGCGCGCGCGCCGTTCCCGGCGGTCAGCGCGCGCCCCCGTCGGCCGCCGCCTCGAGGCGCGCCGCGCGCGAGGCCACGGTGTCGAGGTCGCCGCCCAACTGGTCCATGCGCTCCTGGAAGCGGCAGTCGAGGATGAGGAGCCCCGCGACGTAGCCGGCCAGGTTCACGCCGAAGATCGCCGCGAACACCCAGCGCCACGGCACCAGCAGGCCGAAGTAGAGCACCACGCGCTTCGCGCCGGGATCGAAGCCCGAGCGATCCACGATCGTGGTGAGGAGGTAGATCGCCGCCAGCGCCAGCAGCGCCAGCCGCCACGGGACGAGGCCGCCGGCGGCGCAGGCGAGGAAGATCAGCGTCTCCGCCGCGCGGTCGAGCCGCGTGTCCAGGACCCGCCCCGCCTCCGACCACAGGCCGAATTCCCGCGCGATGCCGCCGTCGAGCCCGTCCAGGATCTGGCCGGCGGCGACGCACGCGAGCCCGGGCAGCACGCGGTGCGCCGCGATCAGCGCGGCGCCGGGCACCGACACGACGAACGACGCCCACGTCAGCTGCGCCGGCGTCACGCCCAGCCGCAGGTGGAGCCCGCGAATGGCGCCCCGGAGCAGCCGGTCGCCTAGCTTCGGTTCAGGAACGCCAGGACGTTCAGGCATAGCAGCACGACGACGAGCGGAGCCTCCTTCGCCCAGTCGGGGACGGAGACCAGCCAGCCGCGCGTGATCCAGCGCGAGTAGGGGTAGAAGGGCATCTTCTCGTAGCGCACCGAGTAGTCCATCGCCATGTGGATCAGCAGGAACACGACCGGCACCCACGTGCCCAGGGCGATCGCGAGCGGCACCACCCACAGCAGCGCCACCGGCTCCTGGAGCGAGGAGCGCCAGTAGTAGCCGAGGCGCTTCTCGAAGCCGCCGCTCCGGACGTAGAACGGCGCCTTGAGGGCGTGGTCGGCGTCCACCGCCACGCCGAAGGCGTACGCGAGCGCCACGTCGCCGCCGTGCAGGCGGCCCACCTGCACGCCGAGCGTCGTGGCCAGGACGTGGGTGACGATCGTCACCGGGGCCGCGCCGCGAGGGGGCGGCGGCCGCGCGCGGCCGGCTCAGGCGCCATAGTACTCCAGGCCGAGGTGCGTGATCTGCTCCTCGCCCATCAGGTAGCGCAGCGTGTTCTTCAGCTTGGTCTGCTGGATGAACAGGTCGTTCTCCGCCACCAGGCCGGGCGCCGCCATCGGGCTCTTGAAGTAGAAGGACAGCCACTCCTGGATGCCCTTGAGCCCGGCGCGGTGCGCCAGGTCCATGAAGAGGGTGAGGTCCAGCACGATCGGCGCCGCGAGGATCGAGTCGCGGCAGAGGAAGTCCACCTTGATCTGCATCGGGTAGCCCAGCCACCCGAAGATGTCGATGTTGTCCCACCCTTCCTTGTTGTCGCGCCGCGGCGGGTAGTAGTTGATCCGCACCTTGTGGAACACGTTGCCGTACAGGTGCGGGTACAGATCGGGCTGCAGGATGTGCTCCAGCACGCCGAGCTTCGACTCCTCCTTGGTTTTGAACGACTCGGGGTCGTCGAGCACCTCGCCGTCGCGGTTGCCGAGGATGTTGGTGGAGTACCAGCCCGCCAGGCCGAGCAGCCGCGCCTTGAGCATCGGCGCCAGCACCGTCTTCATCAGCGTCTGCCCGGTCTTGAAGTCCTTGCCCGCGATGGGCAGGCCCCGCTCCCGCGCCAGCTCCTGGAGCGCCGGCGTGTCCACGGCCAGGTTGGGCGCGCCCATCGCGAACGGCACGTCCTCCATCAGCGCCGCCCACGCGTACAGCATCGAGGGCGCGACGTCGGGGTGGCTCTCGGCCATCGCCTTCTCGAACGCGGCGAGCGACGCGTGCACCGCGCCGGGGCGGATGAAGATCTCGGTCGAGGCGCACCACACCATCACGCAGCGCTCGACCCCGCGCTCCTTCCTGAACCGCCGGATGTCCTCGCGCAGCTGCTCGGCGAGGTCGCGCTTGGTTTTGCCCGTCTTGACGTTCGGCCCGTCGAGCCGCTTCACGTAGTACCGGTCGAAGACCGCCGGCATCGGCGCGACGCTCCGCAGGAAGCCGGAGATCGGCTCGAGGTGCCGCTCCTCGAGCACCCCCGCCACGCGCGCCGACTGCAGCGCGTCGTCCGGGATCGGATCCCAGCCCCCGAATTCCAGGTCCTCCAGGCGCGCCAGCGGCACGAAGTCCCGGATGGCCGGCGCGCGGCCCTCCGTGCGCTTCCCCAGCCGGATCGTGCCCAGCTGCGTCAGGGAGCCCACCGGCTCCGCCAGGCCGCGGCGCAGGTTCTCCACGCCCGCGATGAACGTCGTCGCCACCGCCCCCATCCCGGGCAGCAGCACGCCCAACCGCCCCTTCGCCGGCTGCACCGTCCGGGCTCCCTCGGCTTTCACGCTTCGTTCCTCCTTGCGGGCGCGCGCTCGGCGCGCGGGCCCGGTGAAGTGGTCGGGCCGGCGTTGCGGCCCTCGGTGGTCCGGAACACGTGGGCGACGCGCTGCGCGACGGTGATCCACGACAGCACGGCCAGGCAGCCCACGATCACCAGCAGCAGCAGGCCCTGCGGCCCCGCCCCGAAGATCAGCGTCGGCACGCCGACGCCCAGCACGCGCTCGGCGCGCTGCGCCAACCCGACGCGGCAGTCCAGGCCGAGCCCCTCGGCGCGCGCCCGTGCGTACGAGACGAGGAAGGACCCGGTCAGCGCGCCCAGCGCCGCCAGCACGCCCAGCACCGGCGCATCCTGCCCGGCCGCCGTCTGAAAGTAGACGCAGATCCCGCCGTAGAGGATGGCGTCGCCGATCCGGTCCAGCGTCGAGTCGACGAACGCGCCGAACGTGGACGCCATCCCGCCGCGGCGCGCGACCTGGCCGTCGAGGATGTCGAGCAGGCCCGAGAGCAGCAGGCACGCAGCGCCCAGCCGCGCCCGGTCGAGCCCGAAGGCCGCGCCCGCGGCGATCAGCACGACCGCGCTCGTCACGCTGATCGCGTTCGGACGCACGCGGAGTCCGATCAGCCGCTCGGTGACCGGCGCCAGCAGCTCGGGAAAGCCGGATACCAGCCACCCCGGGAGCAGCCGGTGGCGGTGCTCGCCGAGCGCGGGCGCGCCGGCCGGGCCCGTCATGCTCGGCCCCCCGCGCGCCGCCGCGGCCGAGTGCGTGTTGTAACAGTCACGGGCACCGGGCTCAGGTCCCGTCGCGCACGGCCGCGAGGCCGTCGATCAGGCCCAGCATCGTCCGCGCGCTCAGCCGGTTGAGCCGCGACCGGAGGGTCGCCTCGAGCCGGGGCCCGGCCGCGCGCACCAGGTGCCGCCCCTTGGGCGTCAGCCGCGCGGTGACGTGGCGGCGATCCGCGGCGTCGCGCTCGCGGGCGATGAGGCCCCGCGCCTCCAGGCGCTTGAGCAGGCGCGGCACGTCCGGCACCCGCGCGACCAGGCGCTCGGCCACCTGGCGCCCGCACAGGCCGGCCGAGCCCGCGCCGGCGAGAATCCTCAGAACGTTGTACTGGGTCAGGCCGATCCGATGGGGCCGCAGCGCTTCGTCGATCTGATGGTCGAGGACCGCGGCGGTCCGCAGGATGGCCAGGAACGCCTCGGTGGCGCGACTGCGGTAGTTGACGGGGACGTCGAGCTCGTCCTGCAGCTCCCGTGGCATCCGTCCCATTTACCTGTTATAACGTGCATAGTCAAGGCGCGCAGGCACCGCCCCGCTGCGTCAGCAGCGGCCCCGCAGCGTCAGTTCACGGCCGCGGGCAGGCTCAGCAGCGTGTCCGGCGTGTCGCCGTCGTCCTGCGTCTTCAGGTACTCGCGCGCCTTGTGGTGGTCCACGATCACGCGCGTCGTGTGGCCCCCGCCGGTGACCCAGAAGTGCGTCGTCCCAGTCTTGATGGCCGTGATCGCCTGCAGCTCCGACATCCGCCACCGGCTCCCGTCCGGCTTGACCCCGCCGATGAACGCGATGCGCTCGTACGGGCTGTGGTGCTCGCGCGTGACGACCCACATCACCTGCAGATCCGTGACGCTCATCCCGCACCTCCGGGCGGCGACGGAGGCCCGTCGCGTGGCGTGCCCGACTACCGAAGGTGGGAATGGGGGGC
>DATKNX010000213.1:0-12086 GCA_035541085.1 Gemmatimonadales bacterium
GCTGTTGGCCACGCCGCCGACGCTGCAATCCGCGTCGCCTGCGCCCACCATTAGAGACGCGAAGAAGAGCGGCCGTCGAGCCATTTCCGCCGCTTCGGTCTGTGTCATTCCCTTGGCCCGGCGCCGCTCGTAGAGGAGGGAGGCGTACCAGGCAAGGCGCGGAGATCGGGCCGGATCGACGAACGTCACCCCTTCGGGAGCATGCGCCGGTTGCGCGCCCACCAGCACGGGCCGGGCGAGCCCTTCGCGAGCCAGCCGCGCCGCCGCCTCGACTACGCGCGCGTCCTCTCCTTCCGGAAAGGCGATCGTCTTTTTCAGTTTGCGGGCTCGCTCGACGAGCCCCGACAGGAAGGCCTGAGCCGATTCTGGAATCTCTGCCATCGCGGCGGAACATCTGAGTCTAGCAGAAAGCCGGCGTGAAACGACTGAAAACCAGGGGCCAGGGGCCAGGGGCCAGGGGCCAGGGGCCAGGGTTGTGTCGATCGGGCGGGTTCGGGGTTGGCAGGCTGAAGCCTGCCCCACAGTCTTCAGTGGTTCACGAGCGCCAGGAACTCGTCGCGAGTCTCTTTGCAGTCGCGGAACGATCCGAGCATGGCGCTGGTCATGGCCCCCGAGTGCTGCTTCTCGACTCCGCGCATCATCATGCACAGGTGGTACGCCTGGACGACGACGCCCACGCCGCCCGGCTGCAGGGCGGTCTGGACCGCGTCGGCGATCTGGTCGGTCAGGCGCTCCTGGACCTGGAGCCGGCGGGCGAAGATGTCCACCACGCGGGCGATCTTGGACAGCCCCACGATCCGCCCCGCCGGCAGGTAGGCGACGTGCGCCACGCCGAAGAACGGCAGCATGTGGTGCTCGCACATCGAGTACAGCTCGATGTCGCGCACCAGCACCATGCTCTCGTGCGGCTCCTCGAACATCGCGTCGCGCATCACCTTCTCCGCGTCGAGGCAGCAGCCGCGCGTCAACCAGCGCAGCGACGCCGCCACCCGGTGCGGGGTCTTCTTCAGGCCCGGCCGCTCGGGGTCCTCGTCGAGGCGCCGCAGCATCTCCTCGATCAGCTCTTCGAACGCCGCTTTCGACAGGTCCACGTCACCCTCCGACGTACTCGACGAGGTTCCGCTCGGTCTCCCACAGCACGAGCCGGCACAGCCGCCCGCGGGGAATGGCCGGCGCGAGCTGGCGCCAGCACCACACCACGATGTTCTCCGCGGTGGGGATGGTGTGCGCGAACTCCGGCACGTCGAGGTTGAGGTTCCGGTGGTCGAGGCGGCTCAGCACTCGCTCCTCGATCACGCGCTTCAGCACCGTGATGTCCACGACGTACCCCGTCGCCGGGTCCACGTCCCCGCTGACCGAGACGTCGAGATTGTAGTTGTGCCCGTGCGCGTTCGGGTTGGCGCACGGCCCGAACACCCGCGCGTTCTCGGCATCCGACCACGCGGGATTGTAGATGCGGTGGGCGGCGTTGAAGTGCGCGCGCCGCGTGACGACGACCTGTGGGCCCATGCGCCGTTTGCTTGTTGACGTGAGGGGCGACCGTTAACTTCGCGGGCCAAGAGAGATAACGCCCCGCCCCGCATGATCGTCAAGCCGCGCCGGAGGAGGCTCTGGCGGACATCCGAGCATTCCTCGCGCCGCCCGCCGGGCGGATCGTGAGACCACCGTTCGGCGCCGCCGCGCAGCGCGCGGCCACCGCGGCCGCCGCCGGCGGCCGCGCGGCCGGCGCCGCCGCGCTCTCCGGCCTGTGGACCTTCCCCTCGATCCTGCTCTCCGCCTTCCTCGTCGCGTGGGGCGCCGAGGCCGCGCAGTTCCTCGTCTCGCAGGGGCTCGCGCTCGCGGCGCTGGCGTGGCTGCAGACGCTGCCGGAGTTCGCGGTCGAGGCCGTGATCGCCTGGGAGGCGGGCCGCGACCCCGCGCGCGCGCACCTCGCCGTCGCGAACCTCACCGGCGCGGTCCGCCTGCTGGTGGGCCTCGGCTGGCCGATGATCTACGGCGTCGCCGCCTTCTCCGGGCGCCGCACGCGCGGCCCGCTCCCCACCATCGCGCTCGACCGCGAGCACGCGGTCGAGGTCATGGGGATGCTGCCGCCGCTGGTCTGGTTCACGGTGATCCTGCTCAAGCGCTCCCTCGCGCCCGGCGACGCGGCCGTGCTCGTGGCGCTGTACGGCGCCTACCTGTGGCTCCTGTTCCGGATGCCGCCGCACGCGGAGGAGGAGCTGGCCGACGCGCCCCGCGTCTCGCGCTGGGCCTACGGCCTGGGGGGCGCGCGCCGCGGCCTCGCCGTCGCGGGCCTCTTCCTCCTGGGCGGCGCGCTGCTCTACCTCACCGCGGCGCCGTTCCTCGAGTCCATGCTCGGCATCGCCGCGGTGCTCGGCGTCAGCGACTTCGTCTTCGTGCAGTGGGTGGCGCCGTTCCTCTCCGAGTTCCCCGAGAAGGTCTCCGCCTTCGCGTGGGCCCGGCGCGTGGACCGGGCCCCGATGGCGCTGATGAACATGGTCTCGAGCAACATCAACCAGTGGACCATCCTCGCGGCGATGATCCCCCTGGTCTACGGCTGGTCGCACGCCGCCGCGGGCGGCGGCTGGACCGCGTTCCGCTTCGACGCCGAGCAGCGGCTCGAGATCGCGCTCACGCTCGCGCAGTCGCTCGTCGCGCTGCTGCTGCTGATGGCGATGCGCTTCGACTGGTGGGAGGCCGCCGGGCTGTTCGCGCTGTGGCTGACGCAGTTCGCCTGGCCCGCGACGCGCGAGGCCGTCGCGCTGGTCTACCTCGCGTGGGCCGCCGGCATGCTCGCGGCCGCGGCGCTCGGCCGCCGCCCGCTGCCGGCGCCGGACGTCTTCCTCGCCGTCGTCCGGGAGAACCGCCGGGCGCGGCCGCCGGAAAACGAACCGCCCCGGACCTGAGCCCGGGGCGGACGATCGGGAGCGAAGAGGGTTATTGAAGCCCGAAATGAACCCCTGGCCCCGCACATCGGCTTCCGCCTACCCCACTGAAGGGGCCTGACGTGGACCGGCGCATATGGGACCACTTTCGGACCTGTTGGCTCAATAACTAATCTCTCCGCTCCACTTCCAATAACCTGCGGCCAAGGTAGGATTCGTCGCAAGACGTGTCAAGTGGAACGGCGGGCGACCGGGGAGCGCGCGGATGAAATACCGGCAACTGGGACGCACTGGCTGCACAGTGTCGGAAATCGGCTTCGGGGCGTGGGGCATCGGCGGGGCGATGTGGCAGGGCGGCGACGACGAGGAGGCCATCGCGGCGCTGCACGCGTCGTTCGACCTCGGCGTGAATTTCGTGGACACGGCCTTCGCGTACGGCGACGGCCACAGCGAGCGGCTCGTCGGCCGCGCGGTCGCGGCGCGCAAGGAGCCCATCGTCGTGGCGACCAAGCTGCCGCCCTCCGACCGCGTGTGGCCCGCGAAGCCCGGCACCGACCTGAAGCAGGTGTTCGCCGCCGAGTACGTGAAGCGGATGGCGGAGACGAGCGCCGCCAACCTCGGGCGGCCCGTGGACGTGCTGCAGTTCCACGTGTGGCGCGACGAGTGGCTCGGCGAGGCCGAGTGGACGAAGGTCGAGCGCGTGCTCTCGGACCTGGTGGCGAAGGGCACGGTGCGGCACGTGGGCGTCTCCAACACCGAGCACGATCCGGCGAGCGCGCTCGAGGCGGTGCGCCGGTGCGACCTGATCGAGTGCCTGCAGGTCATCTACAACGTCTTCGACCAGTCGCCCGAGCGCGCGCTCCTGCCGGCGTGCCTGGAGCGGAACGTGGGCGTGATCGTGCGCGTGCCGCTCGACGAGGGCGGGCTCACGGGCGCCATCAAGCCCGGCGTCACGTTCCCGAAGGGCGACTGGCGGCACAAGTACTTCCGCGGCGACCGGCCCGCGGAGGTCGAGCGCCGGGTGCAGCGGCTCCAGCCGCTGCTCCTGAAGGAGGCGGCGAGCGTGGCCGAGGGCGCGCTGCGCTTCTGCCTGAGCCACGACGCCACCAGCACCGTGATCGCGGGGATGCGCACCGCCGCGCACGCGCGGGCCAACGCCGCCGCCAGCGACGGGCGGCGGCTGACGGCCGGCCTGCTCGAGGAGCTGAAGAAGCACGAGTGGCTGAGAAACTACTACGAGTAGGCGGAGCGGTGGTCCGAATGCTCACGTCTCACGTCTGCCAGCGGAGTACCTAGCACATGAACCTCACGCTGATCCTGGGAGTGCTCTGCCTGGCGGGGTGGATCGTGGGCGTCTGGATCCTCCCGGTCCACGCCGGCTGGATCCACCTCCTCCTCGCGGCGGGCCTGATCCTGCTCATCCGCCGCGTCGTCACCGGCCGCGCGGCCTGGTAGCGGGGCGCCCGTGACCGCGCCCGCGGCCCCGCCCGCCGACGCCTCCGCCCGCGCCCTGCGCGTGGCGGGGCTCGTCGCCCCCGCGATCCTGCTCCTGGGCCTGCTGCTGTGGGCGGTCCGCGACATCCTCTCGCCGCTCGTGGCCTGGGCGCTGCTGTTCGCCGCCCTGTGGCCCGAGCGCCGCGACGCGCGCGTCGCGCGCCTCCTGACGATCGCCTCGGTGCTGATCGCGGTCTGGCTGCTGTGGGCCGCGGGCACCCTGCTCGCGCCGTTCGTGCTCGGCCTCGCGTTCGCGTACCTGCTCGCGCCCCTCGTGTCGTGGCTCGGCCGGCGCGGCGTGCCCCGCTGGCTGGGGAGCCTCCTCGTGCTGCTCCCCTTCCTCGCCGCGCTCGTCGGCCTGATCGCGCTCCTCGTGCCGGCCGTGGAGCACCAGGTCGTGCAGCTCGTGCAGCAGGTGCCCGTGCTCCTCGGGCGCCTCGCCGACTGGCTCGACCGCCTGCGCACCAGCTTCCTGGCGAGCAACCAGGGCCTGCTGACCGGCGAGCAGGCGGCGCGGTTGCGCGGCCTGCAGGCCAGCGACCTGGTGGCGGTGCTGCAGACGCGCTGGCAGGACATCGCGCGCGGGCTGTGGGGCGGCATCCTCGGCATCGGCCGGGGCGTGAGCCTCGCCGTCACGGTGGTGGGGTTCGTGGTGGTGACGCCGGTCGTGACGTACCACCTGCTGAACGCGTGGGAGCGCATCACCGGGTGGGTCGCGGGCCTGGTCCCGCCGGCGCGGCGCGCGGAGGTCCTCGCGTTCGTGGGCGCCTACGACGCGCAGCTCGGGCGCTACGTGCGCGGCCAGCTCACGGAGGCCACGCTCGTCGCGACGCTCACGGCGACGGGACTCGCCCTGCTCGGCTTCCCGGCCCCGCTCCTGGTGGGCGTGAGCGCGGGCCTCGGGAACTTCATCCCCTACATCGGCCTGCCGCTGAGCCTCGTGCCGGGCCTCCTGCTCGCCTTGACCTCGGGCGCGATCGGCCCGTCGCTGGTGCAGCTCGTGGCGGTGTTCGCGGTCGTGACGTTCCTGGACCAGGTGGTCACCGGACCGCGCATCGTGGGCGGCGCCGTCGGCCTCAATCCGGTGTGGGTGATGGTCGCGCTGATGCTGTTCGGCATGCTGCTTGGCTTCGTCGGCCTGCTCGTGGCGGTCCCGCTGGCGGTGCTGGTCAAGCAGCTGGCCGCGCGCGCGGTGGCGCGGTATCGGGCGTCGGCGTATTACGCGGGGGCGCTTCCCGAGACCTGAGTGCTCGGGACTCGAGATGTCACCGAAGGACTGAGGTCTCAGGCCTCAGAAATCAGATTTCCCAGTTCGACCACAGTATCCCGCTCGCGGGCACGCTCTCGGCGTACCCCGCCATCGTCATCCGGAGATCGGTCCAGCGCACGCGGAAGCCGTCGCCGATCAGCGCGCGGTAGGCGTCCCGGTAGGCCGTCTGGCAGCGCACGGCGACGCGCCGGATGCTCTGCGTCGCGGCCCACGCTCCCACCGCGTCCAGCAGCTCGCCCAGCGTATCGAGGTCCGTGACCGCCACCTTGAGCACGCGCAGCTCGTCGCGCGTCCCGCCCTCGGCCAGCGGCGCGGAGTGGCACAGCGCGAACGCCGCCAGGCGGCCGCCCTTGCGCAGCGTGACGGCGTTGCCGAGCGACATGTCGAGGGTGAGCTGGATCTCCCGCGCGAAGTCGTAGCCGGGCGCGAGCGAGCGCACCAGCTCGCCGATCTCGGCCACGCGAGCCGCCCGCTCGCGCGGGTCGAGCGCCCCCAGCAGCTCGCCGGCGACGCGGCTGCCGCGCTGCACCTCGCGCGTCATCGTCAGGGTCAGGTGGCCCGGCAGGAAGCCGAGGCGGCTGTAGAAGCCGATGTTGTCCACGGTGCGCGGCATGGTCTCGAGCCCGAGGGTGGAGACGCCGCGCTGCTTGAGCCACTCCGCGGCCGCGAGCACGATCTCCTTGCCCAGGCCGCCGAGCTGGCGGTCCGGCCGCACCGCGAGCGGGCCCATCCAGCCCTCGGTGCCCGAGCGGTGGGCGACGTTGAACGCGACGATCTTGTCCTGCTCGTCGCGCCAGATCATCGCCCCCTCGCCGGCGTCCGCGATGGCGTAGCGCCAGATGGCCGCGTGCAGGAAGGGCACGCGCACCCCGACGAGCCCGTCGCGCCGGTAGCGGTCGGTGAAGGCGTCGGCGAACAGCCGGTTGAGGCCCGGGATGTCCCGCTCCGTCACCGCCTGCGGCCCGTGGGCCGCGTGCTCAGGCTGCCACATCCGCATCGCCACCCCCGTCCAGGCCCAGCGCGCCGCGCTCCTCCTCGACCACCGCCGCGCCCGAGCCTTCGTCGAACCGCACCCGGAGCACGCGATCGACGGCCTCGCGCACGCCCTCAATGTGCGTGATCAGCACCACCTGCGGGAACCGGCCCTCGAGCCCGCGCAGCAGCGCGAGCACGTGGCCGCGCCGCGCGTCGTCGAGCGAGCCGAAGATCTCGTCCAGCACCAGGAGCGAGAGCGGCTGGCCCGACCGGTCGGCGATCATCTGGCTCACCGCGAGCCGCAGCACCAGGTTCGTCAGGTCTTCCTCGCCGCCGGAGATGACCGGCGCCGGCTCGCCGGCCTCGATGACGGTGAGCCGGTAGTCCTCGTCGAGGTCCACCTCGTCGAAGCGCCCGTCGGTGAGGGCGCCCAGGAACTCGCCGGCGAGCGCGGCCAGCTCGGGCCGCATCTCCTGGTTCAGGTCGGTGCGGAGGTCCCCCAGCGCGCGGTCGAGCTCCGTGTGCAGGCGCAGGTCCGACTGCACGCCCGCGACGCGCGCCGCGCGCTCGGCCGCCTCCGCTTCCGCGCGCTCCGCCGCGCCCACCCGGTCGGCCGCCGCGCCCCGCTCCGCCCGCGCGACCGTCAGGTCCAGCTCGGCCCGCCGCGCCGCCTCCTCGAGACGCTGCATCTCGGCCGCCGCGGCCTGGAAGGCGTCCTCGGTGAAGGCGATGCCGGCCAGCTCGCGCTCCACGCCGGCCAGCTCCCCCACCAGCACCGCGCGCCGCGCGTCCGCGGCCTCCCGCTCGGCGGCGAGCCGCGGCGCGCGCTCGGCCTCGGCCGCGAGGCGCTGCGACCGCGCCACCAGGGGCTCGAGGGCGGCCACGAGCCGCCGCAGCTCGTCGTGCCGGCGCGCGTCGTAGCCGGGCCGGAGGCGGGCCGCCTCCTCGGCGAGCTGCGCCGCGCGCTCGTCGTGCCGCCGCAGCTGCTTCTCGAGGTCCACCGCCTCCTCGGCCGAGCTCGTGGCGACGGCGAGCGCCTGCGTGTCCCGCTCCACCGCCTCGCGCGCCTCGCGCCGCCGCGCCTCGATTTCCGCCAGCTCGCGCGGCTGCGCCTGCAGCTGCTCGAGGCGGCTCCGGAAGTACTGGCCGTTCGAGCGCACCGCCTCCAGCTGGGTGGTCAGGAGCTCGAGCACGGCCGCGTACTCCTCGCCGAGCGGGCGCCCGCAGGTGGGGCACGCGCCGGCCGCGCCCGCGTGCGTGATGCGCTCGCGCTGGGTCTCGAGGTCGCGGAACTGGTCCAGCAGCGTCTGGCGCTTCGACTCCGCGTCCTGGCGCTCGCGCACCCAGACGTTCTGCCGCTCCTCGTACTCGCGCTCCAGCTCCTCCTGCGCGCGCCGGTTCGCGTCCAGCCGCTCGGCGAGCGCGCGGACCTCGGCCGCCGCGGCCACCGCCCCGCCGAGCCGGCGCTCCACCTCGCCGCGCTGCAGCGCGATCTCCGCGAGCTGCGCGTCGAGCGTCTGGCGGCGCGCCGCGTCGCGCGCCAGCGCCTCCGCCCCGGCCAGCTCGCCGCGCAGCCCCGGATAGGGCGCGATCTGCGCCGCCAGCGCCGCCTGGTCCGCCGCGGCCGCGGCCGCGGTCGCGTGCTCGGCGGCGAGCCGCTCGGCCAGCTCGACCACCTGCCGCACGCGCTCCTCGGCCAGCCGGCGCTCGGCCACGAGCGCGAGGTGCCGCTCGCGCAGCCCGGCCGCCTCGCGGAACGCCGGCGCGTGCCGGTCCCGCGCGCCCTGGGCCGCCGCGAACCGCTCCTGCTCGGCCGCCGCCTGCCGCTCCGCCTCGGCGAGCTGGGCGGCCGCCCGCTCGCGCGCCGCGCGCAGCGCCGCCGGGTCGGGGCGGCCCGCGTCCAGCGCGCGCAGCTCGGTGTTCAGCGCCGAGCGCCGCGCGCGCACCCGCTCCTGGGCCAGCCGCAGCTTGTCGTAGCCCAGCAGCCGCGACAGGAACTGGCCGCGCTCGGTCGGCTTCATCGCCGCCATCACCGCCAGCTCCTTCTGGCCGGTGAAGTAGGTGTTGAAGAACTCGTCGCGCGTCATCCCCAGCACGCGCACCAGGCGGGCCGTCACCTCCGCGAGCGACGTGGTCATCGGCTGCGCGGCGCCGTCGAGGTACAGCTCGGCCCCGTACAGCGTCCGCACCACGCGGTACTCGTGCGCGCCCAGGCCGAACTCCAGCTCCACCTTCACCTCGGAGCGGGCGCGCGCGCGGCGCCAGCGGATGGAGTCGCGGGTGCCGCGCGCCGCGTCCATCCCGTAGATCGCCCACGCGATGGCCTCGAGCAGCGTGCTCTTCCCCGCGCCGTTGGGCCCGATGATCGCCGTGAGCCCGGGCCCGAACTCGAGGTCCGTCTCCCTGTGCTGGCGGAAGTTCGCGAGGCGCAGGCGGTGCAGCCGCATCAGGCCTCGCCCTCGAGCAGCGCGCGCTCCACGTCGCCCAGGTACCCGCGCCCGAGCTGGACGAGCCGGTCGCGATCGAGGTCGGGGTCCAGCGGCCGCCGCGCCAGGTACTGCGCCACCAGCTCGGGCAGCGGCTGCCGCACGCCGGGCCCGCCGGCGCCCGTGCGGCGGCCGTCCGGCTCCGGGCGCCGCAGGTCGAGGTGAAAGTGCAGCGCCGCGGCGCGGAAGCCGCGCAGCGCCTCGTGATCCAGCGCCTGCGCCAGCGCGCGCGGCACGTTCAGCACCACCTGGCGCACCACCGCGCCCTCGAGCGGGAACGGCAGCTCGGCGAGGCGCCCGCGCACGGCCGCGTCGAGCTCCTCGGCCGCCATCCCCGCCGCGTCGATCCACTCGAAGTCCCACACGTTCCGCCGCGGCCGGATCTCCACGCGCTCCACCGCGCGCGCGCCGAGGTCCGCGACGAGGAAGCCCTTGGTCAGGTGCCGCCGGTGCTCCTCGCGCCACTCGCCCCAGATGTTGGGGCTCGTGTACTCGAGCGAGCCGCTGTAGTGGATGAGCGGGGCCGCCTCGTGCACGATGTGGTAGTGGCCGAGGGCCACGTAGTCGAACGGCCCGTCGCCGGCGCCGCCGAGCTCGGCGAGGTCCACGCGCGCGCCGCCGTAGTCGGTGACGCCCTCCGGAAACAGGCCGGGGATCTCGGGGTGCAGCATCAGCACGTTCCAGCGCGCCCGCGCGTCGCGCCGCCACTCGTTGCTCTTGCGCTCGCCGAACAGCCCGGCGTGCGGCACCGCCAGGACCGACAGCCCCAGCGCCGGGTAGTGGAGCCGGCGCGTGGCGTCGTCCACCACGTCCACGCCGAGGGCCCCCATCAGCTTCAGGATCGAGCCGGCCTCCACCGACCGCGGCGTGTCGTGATTCCCGGCGATGAGGGCGATGGGCGCCGCGGGCAGCGCCTCGCGCAGCCGGCGCAGCCCGGTGAACGCCTCGATGATGGCGCGGTTGGTCGGTCGCACCGAGTGGAAGAGGTCGCCGGCGATCAGCACCGCGTCGGGGTGCTGCGCGATGACCGCGTCCACCGCGCGGCGAAACGCGGCGGCCACGTCGGCCTCGCGCAGGTTCACGCCGACGGCGTCGAGCCGCTGGAACTGGCGGAAGCCCAGGTGCACGTCCGCCAGGTGCGCGATTCTCATGGAACGGGGCGCCGCCGCGGAACCCGGCGGCCTAGCGCTCGCCGAGGTTGAAGCCCGCCTCGCGATCCGCCTTCGAGTACACGCGGAACGCGCTGATGGTGTGCGTGCGCATGATCCCCGGCACCCGGACCAGCCGCTCCGTCACGACCTTGGCGATGTCGTCGAACGCCTTGACCTTCACGATGGCGATCAGGTCCCACTCCCCCGAGACCGAGTACACCTCCGACACGCCCTCGATGGCGGCGATCGCCTCCGCGGTCTCCGGTATCAGGTCGCGCGAGCAGCGCACCTGCACGATCGCGGTGATCACGCCGCCGGCTCGTCGGCGGGGAACGGCGGCACGTCGAGCAGCCACAGCCCCGCCAGCTCGTCGCGCTCGTCCACCTCCACCAGCAGGCCGTCGGCCACCCGCACCGCCCGGCTCGGGCGCGCCGGGCCGAGCCGCACGTGGAAGACGGACTCCGCCGCGTTGGTCTCGATGGTCAGCGCGGTGTCCACCTCCACCGCGGCGACCGAGGGCTGCGAGCGGCGCGTCGGCAGCATCACGTCGCCGCTCTCGACCTGGGCCGGCGCGGTGAGCGTGGCCGCGGTGCGCACGTCCGGCCACACCACGACCTCCACGCCGTGGATCGCCCCGCCCGCGACGTCGAGCAGGATGAACGAGCCGTCGCTCCCCTCGAGCTCCACCGAGCCGGTCAGCCCGCCCGCCTTCTTGGCGTCGCTGCGGATCGTGCCGGTCAGGATGTCCGTCTCCGGATCCCACCGATAGGAGATGTGCGGCACCCGGCCCGTCCGCTCGACGACCCGCCCGCCCAGACCCATGCCGACCTCAAGTGAAATGCGGCCTTTAGTATAGGCCGCCACCCGAAAGGCAGCCAGCATGCCTCGAAATTGGGGAGAAAACGGGTCCGAGATGTCAGGTGCGAGGTCAGTGGCGAGACGCCGAGCAGGGAGTGGTCACGAGTCGGGAGCGGAGAGAGGGCAGTCCGGAAGTCAGTACCGACAACCGGACTGCCCCCTCACCCTGACGTCTCATGGCCGCTCGCAACTCGGCGTCTCGCAACTAGCCTGCCTTCTGCTTGCTCACCTCCGCCTTTTCCGCGTGCAGCCGGGCGAACTCCCGCACCAGCCGGTCCACACCCTCCTTGAGCGCCTCGTCGCTCGCCGCGTAGCTCAGCCGCACCCACCGGTCGTCGCCGAACGCCGCGCCCGGCACCAGCGCCACCGCCTCGTCGGCGATGAGCCGGCGGCAGAACTCCGTCGCGCCCGGCACCCGCGCGCTGAACACGTCGTCCACGCGGAAGAAGAGGTAGAAGGCGCCCATCGGCTCCACGAACTCGACGCCCGGCAGCTCGGCGCGGAACCGGGCCACCAGGTAGTCGCGGCGGCGGCGGAACGCCGCCGCCATCGCCTCCACCTCCGGCTGCAGGAGGTCGTTGCCGAACGCCTCCGCCGCCGCCCACTGCGCCATGGTGTTGGCGCCCGACGTGGTGTGCGACTGCAGGGCGGACATGGTCTTCGCCAGCTCGCGCGGCGCCAGAGCGAAGCCGATCCGCCAGCCCGTCATCGCGTACGCCTTGCTGGCCCCGTCCACCACCACCACCCGCTCCAGCAGCTCGTCGGGCAGGTCGAGGAACGACGGGGCCACGCCGTCGCCGTAGTGGATCCGCCGGTAGATCTCGTCGGCGACGATCCACACGCCCTTGCGCCGGGCCCACTCGGCGATCGCCTTCAGCTCGGCCAGGGTGTACACCGCGCCGGTCGGGTTGCCCGGCGAGTTCAGGATCAGGCCCTTCACCGACTCGTCCCAGTCCCGGTCCAGCTC
>DATKNX010000214.1:0-13681 GCA_035541085.1 Gemmatimonadales bacterium
TACCTCGACCAGGTGGGCCCGGACCTCAAGGAGCGGGTGGAGCTGCACCAGGGCGACCCGCCGCTGTTCGACAAGTACGAGGTCGAGGCGGAGATCCGGAGCCTGTTCAACCGCCGGGTGGACCTCCCGACGGGCGGCTACCTGGTGATCGAGCAGACCGAGGCCCTGGTCTCGATCGACGTCAACACGGGGCGCTACACCGGCAAGAAGGACCCCGAGAAGACGATCCTCAAGACCAACCTCGAGGCGGCGCGCGAGATCGCCCGCCAGCTGCGGCTGCGCGACGTGGGCGGGATCATCGTGTGCGACTTCATCGACATGGAGTCGCGCGGCAACCGCGACAAGGTGCTGCAGGAGCTGCGCCAGCACCTGGCGCGCGACCGCGCCCGCACGCGCGCGTTCGCCGTGAGCGACCTCGGCCTGATCGAGATGACCCGCCAGCGGGTGCGCCCCTCGCTCATCCAGTCCATGACCGAGCCGTGCCCGACGTGCAGCGGCACCGGCCGCGTGTTCATGCCGGAAACGGTGGTGCGGCGCCTGGAGCGGTCCCTGCGGCGCGCCGCGGTCCAGAACCGTGACCCGCGCATGACGGTGCGTCTGCACCCGGAGGTGGCGCTCTACCTGTTGGAGGACGAGCCCACTTTCCTCAAGAACCTCGAGCAGCAGACCGGCATCGACCTCGAGGTCCGCGACGACCCGATGATGAAGCTGGACGAGTTCAAGCTGATGAGCCAGCCGGCGGGGCGTGATGTGACGGAGCACTACCTGGTCGCCTGAGGCGACCAGGAGTTGGTGGGTTGTGGGTGCTAGGTTGTGGTGGGGGTGGGGCCAATCACCTACCACCCACGACCGACCAACAGCCGTTGACTCAACGTGGCCCCGGGGTTACAGTTAACGGCTGCGATGGACTTGAAAGAGACGAGCACAGCCATGTACGCGATCTTCAGGACAGCCGGCAAGCAGTTCCGCGCCGAACCCGGCCGCAAGATCCACATTCCGTCGCTCACGGCGGAGCCCGGCGCGAAGCTCACCTTCGAGGAGGTGCTGCTCGGCTCCGACGGCAAGACGGTGCGGGCGGGGACGCCGGTGCTGAAGGGCGCGTCGGTGACGGCCGAAGTCGTGCGGCATGGCAAGGACAAGAAGGTCATCGTCTTCAAGATGAAGCGCCGCAAGAACTACGCGAAGAAGCAGGGTCATCGCCAGGGATTCACGGAGATCCGCATCGACTCCGTGGACCTGGGCTGACCGGGAGATCGGGTCATGGCGCACAAGAAAGGCGTAGGCAGCAGCCGCAACGGGCGCGATTCGGGGCCCAAGTACCTCGGCGTGAAGCGCTACGCCAACGAGCGGGTGCTCGCGGGCAACATCATCGTGCGCCAGCGCGGCACCAGGATTCACGCCGGCCGCAACGTCGGCCGCGGCCGCGACGACACCCTGTTCGCCCTGGTGGACGGCATGGTGACGTTCGAGTGGAAGGGCAAGGGCCGCCGCGCGGTCAGCGTCGAGCCGGCGGCTTAGGACATAGCCGGCCAGGTGCCAGAGCATCGGCACCGAGGCCCGGCAGGACATAGCCGGTCGAGCGCCAGAGTATCGGCGCCCGGACCGGGCAGGTGGCAGCGACATAAGGCTCCCGGGAGACCGGGGGCCGTTGTGTTGTGTGACTGCGTTTTCCGCACTCCCCGGGCGTGGAACCATAGTTGCAAGGCTCGCATCGCAGCGGTAAGACCTACGGTCGGCCACGGCACTCCACAGCGTGAGGCCTCGTGCCGAAGTACGCACTCACCATGCTCGTTCCGGTTCCTCGGCTCGCCCGCGTGGCGGACGGGGCGGAGTGCATCCGCTTCTCCAAGCAGCTGGCCGTCCTCGCCTATCTGCTCGCGCGCCCCCAGGCCCGCGCCACGCGCGACGAGCTGGTCGGCCTGCTGTGGGGCGAACCCTCGCAGCCGGACGGCCGGCGCGCGCTCCGCCAGGTGGTCTACCAGATCCGCCACGCCACCGATCACGATCTGCTCCGGGGCGACGACGTGCTCACGCTGCGCCGCGAGGACATCGAGGCGGACGTGGACACGTTCCGGGAGCGCGTGAGCACGGGCGACTTCGAGGGCGCGCTCGCGGTCTACGAGCAGGACTTCCTGGCCAACGTGGCGCTGGCGGGCGCCCGCGAGTTCGAGCAGTGGGCGGAGGGCGTACGGGCCCTGGTGGCGGCGGAGCGCCGGCAGGTGCTGCGCACGCTCATCGCGCGCGAATCCGACGCCGGCCGCTGGTCGGCGGCGGCGCGGTACGCCGAGCAGCTGCTGGCCGCCGATCCCGGCTCGCTCGACGCCAGGCTGCGCCTCGTGGAGATGCTCGCCCTCGCGGGCGACCCGCTGCGCGCGCGCGCCGCGGCGGAGCAGACGCGGCGGCTGGCGGCGGAGACCGGCGGCGAGGCGGCGGCCGAAGCGCTCGACCGCGCGGTGGCCCGGGTCCTCGCGCCCGTCGCGGTGCGCGAGCACCGCACCTCCTTCGAGGGGCTGCGCATCCCCGAGATGGTCGGCCGCGCCACCCAGTTCCACTCGGTGGTCGAGCGCTGGAAGGCCGCGCAGGACGGCCGCGGGGGCGCGGTGCTCCTCACCGGCGAGGCGGGCATCGGGAAGACGCGCCTCTCGCGGGAGCTGGTGCGACGCTTCGGCCAGGACCGGGCGCTCGTCCTCGAGGCGTCGTGCTACGTCCTCGAGCAGTCGGACCCGCTCGGGCCGTTCCTGGAGCTGCTGCGGCAGGCCCACGCCGCGCCCGGCCTCGGCGGCGCCTCGGCCGCCAGCCTCGAGATCCTCGCCGCCCTGATTCCCGAGGTGGCGCTGCGCTTCCGCGGCGCCGTGGAGCCGCGCCAGCTGCCGATCCTGCCGCAGGCGGTGTCCGCCGCGCTGCTCGACGCCTTCGCCGCCGTGTCCCGCGAGGCGCCCCTCGCGCTGCACGTCGAGGACATGCACTGGGCCTCGCCCACCACCATCGAGTTCGCGCACCGGCTCGCGCGTCACGCGCTCGGCCATCCGCTGCTCCTCGTGCTGACGGCGCGCGACCACGGATCCTCGCCCGACACCACGCTCGCCCTGCGCTCGCTCGCGGCGTCGGACGCCGTCGAGGAGGTGGCGCTCGATTCCCTCGACGAGGGCGACGTCGCGGACCTCCTGGGCAGCATCGCCGAGTTGACGCCCGAGGTGTCGGGCTGCTGCCTCCCCGAGCAGCTCGTCGAGCACACCGACGGCATCCCGCTCTACCTCGTGGAGTTGCTCAAGGAGCTGCAGGACACCGGCTACCTCGTCGTGCGCGACGGCCGGTGGACGCGCACCGACGCGCTGAGTCCGGGCGCCACGGACCTGCCGTTGCCGGCCTCCGGCACCGACATTCTGCGGAGTCGCCTGCGCAAGCTGGGGCCGCGGCTGCTGCACGCGCTGACCGCGTTGGCGGTGTGGGGGCGCGAGGCGTCGCTTTCCGCGCTGGCCGAGGTCGCCGGCCTCGAAACCGACCAGGCCGAGGAGGCCCTCGCGGTCCTGGAGCGCCGGCACCTCATCGTGCGGCACGACGGCTCCGCCTCCCTGGCGCACGAGGAGATCGGCACCGCCGCGCTGGAGCTCGCGCCCGCGGAGCTGGCGATCCGGCTGCACGCGCGGGCCGCCCGACTCGCGGCGGACCTCGCGGACCACGGCGTGCCCGGCGAGTACATGGTGGCGGCCATCCACGCCGTGGGGGCCGGGGACAGCGCGAACGCCGTGCTGTGGGCGGCACACGCCGCCGAGGAGGCGGAGCACGCCTCCGGCCGGGAATCGGGGCGGGCGAGCCTGCGCCGCGTCATCGCGGCGGCGCCGCCGCAGGCGCGGGCGCAGCTCGAGCGCGCGCTGGCGCGGCCGCTGAGCGGCGCCTGGACCGCGCGCCGCTGGCTCGACGAGCGGACCGGCACGGCGCGCCGCCAGCGCCTGGCGGTCGCGGCGGCCGCCGTCGCCCTCGTCGCGCTCACGGCCGTCGGCACGCTCGTCCTCGCGCCGATTCTCCGCTCGCGCGTCGCAGCCTTGCCGCTGGGCGGCGCCAACATCGTCGTCGGCTGGGGCATGCCCGGGCGGCCGGACTCGGTGCGGGCCCTCGCCGTCAGCGCCGCCTTCGTCGGCCGTCCGGCCCCGCTCGGGTCGCTGCCGGCCGCCACGAGGCAGGGGTTCTATCCCGACATGGTCCGGCCCGACCTGCGGGCCGCCGCGATGCCGTGCAGCCTGCCGGACCAGGAACCGGTCGCGGTGTGCCTGCGCGACTTCGCGCGCGGCCAGACCACCGTCCTCGCCCGCTTCGACGGCGACGTCGCGCCGGTCGGATGGCTGGCCGACGGCTCCGCGTTGATCGTCCTGCGGGGCCTCGTCACCCCGGCCGGGGGCTACGCGCACGAGCTGCTGCTCCTCGACGGCGCCGGCCGGGTGATCCGCACGATCGCGCGCGATTCCGCCGCCTACGACGGCGCCTGGGCCGCGCCGCTGGGCGACCGGATCCTGCTGCTCCGCGCGCGCGAGAGCCGGTCGGAGGCCGCGGTGGTGGATCTGTCGGGCCGCGTCGTGGCCGTCATCGACTGGTGCAACCGGTCCACCAAGGTGACGTGGTCGCCCGACGGGCAGCGGCTGGCGTGCCTCACCGAGGACACGCACGTGCTGCGCATCGGCGTCGCCCGGCCCCAGGGCTGGCCGGTGCAGGTGACCTTCCCGGGCCCCGTCGAGAGCGGCCCCGTCTGGTCGGCCGATGGCCGCTATGTCGCCGTTTCGGTCGGCGGCCGCGAGTCGGGCGTGTACGTCACCGACCGCGACGGCGCCGGCGAGCCGCGCCTGGTGGCATCGTTCGACGCGCCGCCGCGCCTCGTGGCGTGGCTCGTGCCGGGAGGCGTGCCGCCGCTCCACAAGCTGAGCGTCCGGCCGGACTCGCTGGTGCTCGCGGTGGGGGCGAGCCGCACGCTGCAGGTGGAGGGCATGGGGCCCAACGGCCGGCCCCTCGGCCCCGAGCAGGTGCGCTGGTTCTCGTCGGACTCGACCGTCGCCCGCGTGGACCAGGACGGGAACGTCGTGGCCGACCGCCCCGGCCGGGCGGCGATCGTCGCCAGCATCGGCCTGGAGCGGATGGACGACACGGCGCTCGTGCGCGTGGACGCGGCGCCGACCCGCGTCCTCGTGCACGAGGATTTCGAGCACGGCATCGACCCGCGGCGGTGGCGCGGCTACGGTACGCCGGCCCCCGCCGCCGAGCCGCGGGCGGGGCGCGCGGCCTCCGCCGCGCTCCTCAACCGCGGAGCCTACACGCACGCCAGCGGCATCGCGCTCCGGATGCCGCTCGCACTCGACAGCGGACTCACGGTCGAGTACTGGGCCGCGATCCCCGCCGGCAAGCCGCTGTGGCAGTCGGTGAAGGTGGGCCTGTATGCCGCGCCCGCGGACTCGTTCCACCGCGGCGGGGCGCCCGAGCCCGCCGCCGGTGCCGCCGCCATATCGCTCGAGGCGCCGACGCCGAACGACGCCCGGCGCCAGATGATGGCCGTCGTGACCGACGCGACCCCGGCCTACAACTCGGTGCCGCTCCCTCGGCGTCTGGCCGACGGCCGCTGGCACCGCTACCGGCTCGTGGCCTATGCGAGCGGCGAGATCCGCTGGTTCGCCGACGGGATCGAGGCCATGCCCCCGGCCCACGCCACCTTCGGGACGGGCCCCCACTGGACCCTCGTGATCTCGGGCCGGTCCGTGGGCACCCTGACCGTCGTGGACGACGTGACGGTCTGGAAGGGCGTCGTGCTGGACCCGGCGGAACTTCCGGCCGCGCCCGGGCGTAGGGTTGCTCACGGGAGGACGCGATGAGCCTCATCGACCGTTTCGCCGCCGGGCTCGAGACCCTGGGCAAGAAGGCCAACCAGGCCTTGGACGAGGGCAAGCTGCGCGTGGAGCTGTCCCGGGTGCGCCGCCGGATGGACGCGGCCGCGCGGGACCTGGGCTACCTGACCTACCGCCAGGCCAAGGGCACCGCCGCCGCGCCGGGCGACGTGGAGGGCCTGACGCGCCGCATCGCCGAAGGCGAGGAGGCTGCCGGCCGCATCGAGGCCCAGATCGCGGAGGTCAAGCGGCGCGGCGCGCCGGGCGCACCGTCGGGCGATGGCCATGCCGCCCCGCCTTCGGGCGAGGGCCCAGCGGCGCCGCCGCCGGGCGAGCGACAGACCGGGGCCTGAGCCCCGGCGGCCCCTCGCGCACTCCTCCGCCTAGGCCGAAGGAAAGACCTTCAGGGCGTTGTCGCGCGTGATCCGGTCCTGGACCTGCTTCGGCAGGTCCAGCGACAGGAACTGCTCGATGTTCCGCCGCATCTCGTGCACGCCGGGGCTCGGCCAGTCCGTGCCCCACAGCACCCGGTCCGCCACTTCCACGAGCCGCGGGAAGTACTCCAGCAGCTTGAGCGGCGGAATGCCCGAGACGTCGAGGTGGACGTTCTTGTGGCGCCGCAGGACGAAGAACGCCTCGTCCATCCACAGCGGCCGGCCGCCGTGCGCCATCAGGATGGTGAGGTCGGGGAAGTCCACCGCGACGTCGTCCAGCTCCATCGGGTGGCCGTACTTGCAACGCGCGCCGGGGAAGACGCTGGTGCCGGTGTGGATCATCACCGGCAGCCCGCGGTCCTCGCACCGCTTGTACAGCGCACCGAGCGTCTGCATACCCTGGGTGTGCGCGTTCGCCGGGAAGAGCTGGTGCGGCGGATGGATCTTGAGGCAGCGGATCCCCAGGTCGAGCAGCTCGTCCACGTGCCCCTTGATGTCGCCCGCGAAGCGCGGGTGCACGCCGCCGTACGGCAGCAGCCGGTCGGGCGCCGCCTCGGCGTAGCGCGCGGCGAAGACGTTGGTCTCGTCCGTGAAGCCCATCAGGTCGGGGCTCGGGTAGTTCACCAGCCCCACGCGCCACACGCCCGCGCGGTCCATCACCTCGAGCAGGGCCTTCGGGTCGTCCATCAGCGCGAGGAGGAACTCCCAATGGTCCTCCTTGCCGCGCCGCATCGCCTCCATCACCTCGGGCTTGAGCTGGCGCCACGGCTGGATGTGGACGTGCACGTCCGTCACACCAGGCGCTGAGGGTTGAGACACCGAGTGATCGGGTGAGCTGCGAGACGGCAAGTTGCCAGTGGTTCCCAGAGTGTCGGCCCTCGGAAACAGTGAAAGACTACGCGCCGCGGCTCATTGCTCGGGCCACGTGTAGAAACCCTGTCCGCTCTTCTTCCCGAGCTTGCCCTCGGCGACCATCCGCTCCAGCAAGGCGGGCGGCGCGAAGCGGGGGCCCAGCTTCTCGTGCAGGTAGCGCGCGATCGCCAGGCGCACGTCCAGGCCCACGAGGTCGGTGAGCCGCAGCGGCCCCACCGGGTGGTTGTAGCCCAGCGTCATCGCCTTGTCGATGTCCTCGGGCGTCGCGACCCCGTCCTCGACCATCCGGATGGCCTCGAGCCCGACCGCCACGCCGAGCCGGCTCGAGGCGAAGCCGGGCGAGTCGCGGACGACGATCGGCTCCTTGCCCATCCGGACCGCTGCCTCGACGGCCGTCTGCCGCGCCTCGGCGCCGGTGCCCGGGTGCGTCACCACCTCGACCAGCTTCATGAGGTGCACGGGATTGAAGAAGTGCATCCCCACGACGCGCCCGGGGCTCGCCGCGGCCGACGCGATGGCGGCGACGGAGAGCGAGCTCGTGTTGGTCGCGAGCACCGCTCCGGGCACCGCGGCCGACAGTCGCGCGAACAGCCCGCGCTTGATCTCGAGGTCCTCCGGCGCGGCCTCGATCACGAGGTCGGCGCCCGCGGCGGCTGCGGCGACGTCGTCAAAGGGGGCGATCCGGGCGAGGGCCGCGTCGCGCTCGGCGGCCGTCACCTTGCCGCGGCGCACGCCACCCTCGAGGTTGGCGCGGATCCGCTCGAGCGCCGCGCGCGCGGCACCGGCCACGGGGTCGGCGAGCCGCACGCCGTAGCCGGCCTGCGCGGCCACCTGCGCGATGCCGTGGCCCATCGTGCCGGCGCCGGCGATCGCGACGGTGCGGACGCCGCTCACGCGGGCAGGGACGCGACGGCGGCCCGGGCCACGTCCGGGAAATCGGTGCAGATCCCGTCCACGCCCAGCGCCAGGAAGCGCCGCATCTCGGCCGGTTCGTTCACCGTCCAGACGTGCAGGGTCATACCGGCCGCGTGCAACCGTGTCACGAGCGCGTCGTCCACGTGGTGGTGCTCCTGCCAGAGGATCGTCGCGTCGGCGTCCTCCAGGCTCCGGACCGGGTAGACGGGGTAGGAGGCCGACAGCACGCCGCGCCGGATGAACGGCCGCTTCTCGCCCATGCGGCGGATGATGCGGTGGTCGAAGGCGTGCAGCGCGATGCGGTCCGGCGCGCCCGAGCGCTCGATGGTCTCGAACAGCCGCTCGTCCCACGCCTTCGCGACGAACTTGATCTCCACGTAGGCGATCATCCGCGGCAGGATCACCGCCAGCGCCTCGGGGAGCGTGGGGATGGGCTCCCCGTTGGCGAGCGGGTAGTCGCGGACCTCGGCGAGCGTGCAGTGCGCGATGTGGTGGTCGCCGATCGTCTCGCCGTGGTGGACGACGAGGGCGCCGTCCGCCGTCGAGTGGATGTCCAGCTCGACCGCGTCGGCGCCCAGCTCGCCCGCCTTCCGGAACGCGGCGAGCGAGTTCTCCACCTCGTAGCCCGCCGCGCCGCGGTGCGCGATGACGAGGGGACGGCTCACGAGTCCATACTATCGCTCTTCTTCGGCGCGATCCAGTCGGGCTCCTTGAAGATGTCCGCGAGGATCCGGCGATCCTCCACGCTCGGCGTCACCGAGGCGAGGTAGGCCGGGTACTTCTCGCGACCCATGGGCTCGCCGTCCACCGTGTAGCACTGCTGGGCGTACTGCCCGATGCGCCGGTTGAACGCGAGCGCCGGCACCTTGAGCCACCGTTCGCGGTCCGGGATCAAGACGTTCAGGCGGTCCACCAGCCGGCAGATCTCGTCGCGATACAGGCGCCGCGACGCGTCGTTGAGCTGCGCCCGGTCGGCCTCGGCCGGATTCTCCCGCTCGTCGAACCGGCCCTTGAGGCCCCACTCGTAGGCCCAGTGCGCCGACGAGGAGTGGTCCGTGCCGAAGAGGTCGAACGCCGTGGGCACCCACTTGTTGAAGAACCGCTGGATGATCTCCGGCGGGATCCGGCCGGCCTTCACGATCCGGAGGAGGCCGTTGTTCCCGGTGCCCAGGTGGTACGACTCCTCCTTCAGCATCGGGCCCATCGAGCGCGCCAACGGGTGGAACGCCGAGGTCGAGAGCATCTTGAGCTGGAACTTCCCGTCGCGGTCGATGAACTGCGTGTAGGTGAAGAAGTCGAGCCAGTTGTCCACGCGCTCGTTGAACGAGCCCAGGAGCCGCTTGCCCTCCTCGGCGCGGCGCTCGAGCAGCTTCTGCGCCTCCCGCTTGCCCTCCTCGCCGAAGTGCTCGACCAGCAGGTACGACATCTGCCAGCCGTGGCGCATCTCCTCCGCCATCACCCGCATGATCGAGAGCAGGTCGTAGGAGGAGGGCGGGTTCTCGAGCAGCGCGCGCTGCTGCTCGACCGACGCGAACTCCGTGTCGCCCTGGTAGACGATGAGGTTCTGGAGCGCGTCGCGGATGCGCTGGTCGGGGATGTGCATCACCGTGGGCCACTTCCGCTGGCCCTTGAAGTGCCCGAACTCGATCTGCTCGGCCTCCGGCTCGCCGAACTTGGTCTCGAACTTGAACTCCCGCAGCTCCTTGGCCTCGAGGCCGAGGTCGTTCTGCCACACGCGGAAGTAGTCGATCCACTCGTCGAAGGTGTGCACACGCAGCATGGGTTCGTCTCCTCAACGCCCGGTGAAATGCGGCGTCCGCTTCTCGAAGAACGCCGTGATGCCTTCCTTGCCGTCCGCGCTCTGCATGCACGCGAGCTGGGCGTCCAGCTCGTACGTCAGCATGTCCTCCAGCGAGGCACGCTCGCTCCGGTAGACCGCTTCCTTGAGCCGGCGCACCGCGAGCGGCGGCGCCGCCGCGATCTCGAGCGCCCACGCGCGGGTCGCCGCGGCCAGCTCGCCCGCGGGCACCACGCGGTTCACCAGCCCCAGGCGCTCCGCCTCCGCCGCGCCCACCATCCGCGCGCCGATCAGCAGCTCCAGCGCCTTCGCTGGTCCTACCAGCCGGGGCAGGAAGAAGGTCCCGCCCCAGTCGGGGTGCAGGCCGATCTTCGTGAACACCTGGCCCATCTGCGCCGCGTCGGACGCGATCCGGAGGTCGCAGCCGAGGGCGAGGTTCGCACCGCCGCCCGCGGCCACGCCGTTCAAGGACGCCAGCACCGGCTGCGGAGCCTGGCGCATCACCGCCGAGACGCCGCGCATCCCGTCCACCAGCCGCCGGCCGGTGGCCTCGTCGAACCGCTCGACGAGCGAGCGCAGCAGGCCGACGTCCGCGCCGGCGCAGAAGGCGCGTCCCGCGCCCGTCAGGACGATGACGCGCACCGCCTGCGCCGAGGCGAGCTGATCGAGGGCCGACCGCAGCTCCTCGACCATCTCGACGGTGAAGGCGTTGAGCTTGTCGGGGCGGTTCAGCGTGATGGTGCCGACCGCACCGTCGATCTCGACCGCCACCACCTGATACGAGCTCATGGGGCTCCCGCCGTTGCGGGGAGGTGATGACCTCCCCGTTCGACGATCATCGCGATCCCCTGTCCGACCCCGACGCACATCGTCGCGCATCCGTAGCGCGCCCGGCGGCGCTTCATCGCGTGCACCAGGGTCGTCAGGATCCGGGCGCCCGTCGCGCCGAGGGGATGGCCCAGGGCGATGGCGCCGCCGTACACGTTGACCTTCGCGGGGTCCAGCTCCAGCTCGCGGACGCAGGCCAGCGCCTGCGCCGCGAACGCCTCGTTCAGCTCGACGAGGTCCAGATCCGCGACGCCGATGCCCGCGCGCTCCAGCGCCTTCCGCACGGCGGGCACGGGCCCGATGCCCATCACCTGCGGGTCCACGCCCACGACCGCGCTGGCCACGATCCGCGCCATCGGCGCGAGGCCCGCGGCCTTCGCGGCGGCGCGCTCCATCACCAGCAGCGCGGCCGCGCCGTCGTTGATGCCCGAGCTGCTGCCCGCCGTCACCGTGCCGCCCTCGGAGCGGAACGCGGGCCTGAGCTTCCGGAGCGATTCGAGCGTGGCGTCGGACCGCGGGTGCTCGTCCTGGTCCACCACGGTGCGGCTGTGCGCCTGTGCGCCCGTCTGCGGGATCTCCACCGCGACGATCTCGTCCCTGAACACGCCCTCGCGCAGCGCCGCCGCCGCCCGCCGCTGGCTCTCGAGCGCGAAGCCGTCCTGGTCCTCGCGGCTCACGCGGTGGAGCCCGGCCACGACCTCGGCCGTCTCCCCCAGCGAGACGATCCACTCCTTCTTCATCGCGGGGTTCACGAACCGCCAGCCGAGGGTGGAGTCGGCGAAGGGCGGGGGAGTGCGCGCGAACGGCTCGCCCGTCTTCAGCATCACGTAGGGGGCCCGCGTCATCGACTCGACGCCGCCGGCGACGAAGCAGTCGCCCTCGCCGGCCCGCACCGCCTGCGCCGCGCTCGCCACCGCCTGCAGCCCCGAGCCGCACAGCCGGTTCACCGTCTGCCCCGGCACCCCGACCGGCAGCCCCGCCAGGAGCGCGGCCATCCGCGCCACGTTACGGTTGTCCTCGCCGGCGCCGTTGGCGCAGCCGAGAATGACGTCGTCGATCGTGCGCGCGTCCACGCCGGTGCGCCGCACCAGCTCGCGGATCGGGATCGCCGCGAGATCGTCGGGGCGCACCGACGCCAAAGCCCCGCCGTGCCTCCCGACGGGCGTGCGCACCGCGTCAACGATGACGGGCTCTCTACTCACTCCGTTCACTCCCAACTGGGAACCACTGCCAACTTGGCGTCTCGCAACTCAACTGCAGTCTCGAGTCTGCAGACTGCAGTGCAGATCAGAGGCCGACCCAGACCGTCTTCGTCTCCAGGTACCCATCCAGTCCTTCTCTGCCCAGATCGCGCCCAAATCCCGACGCCTTGTATCCGCCGAAGGGGGCCGAGCTGTCGTACAGGTTGTACGTGTTGACCCACACCGTCCCCGCCTTGATCGCCCGTGCCACGCGGTGCGCCTTGCTGACGTCCCGGGTCCAGATGCCGGCGGCGAGGCCGTACATGGACTGGTTGGCGAGCGCGATGCCTTCCTCGACGTCGTCGAAGGCCAGGACGGCCAGCACCGGGCCGAAGATCTCCTCGCGCGCGATCGTCATCTCCGGCTTCACGCCGTCGAAGATCGTCGCCTCGACGAAGTAGCCCTTGCCGTTGACCGTGGCGGCCTTGCCGCCGGCCACCAGGGCCGCACCTTCCGCGCGCCCCTTCTCGATGTAGCCGAGGACCGTCTCCTGCTGCTTGCGGGAGACGACGGCGCCGAGCCGGGTGTTCTTGTCGAAGGGATCCCCGGGCACGAGCTTCTTCGCCCGCGCGGCCAGCTGCTCCACGACCTGGTCGTGCACCGTCCGCTCCACCACGAGCCGCGAGCCCGCGGCGCACACCTCGCCCTTGCCGTAGAAGATCGCGTTCTGCGCGCCCTTCACGGCCGCCGCGACGTCGGCGTCGGCGAAAACGATGTTGGGCGACTTGCCGCCCAGCTCGAGCGAGACGCGCTTGGGCGTGCCGGCGGCCTCGCGCATGATGCCCTGGCCGACCGGCGTCGAGCCGGTGAACGCGATCTTGTCCACGCCCGGGTGCCGCACCAGCGCCGCGCCGGCCGTCTTCCCGTCGCCCGCGACCACGTTGAACGCGCCCGCCGGCAGGCCGGCGGCCTCCATCACCTCGGCCATCAAGAGGGCGGTGAGCGGCGTCTCGGAGGCGGGCTTGAGCACGACCGTGCAGCCGGCGGCCAGCGCCGGCGCGAACTTCCAGCTGGCGAGGTTCAGGGGGAAGTTCCACGGCACGATGGCGCCCACCACGCCCAGCGGCTCCTTCAGCGTGTAGACGAACGAGCCCGCGCCGACGGGCAGGGTGGCGCCCGTGATCTTGTCCGCCCAGCCCGCGTAGTAGCGCAAGGTCTCGACGGTCATCGCGACGTCGATCTTCGACTCGAAGAACGGCTTGCCGTTCTGCTGCGTCTCGAGCCGCGCGAACTCGTCGGCCCGCGACTCGAGCAGGTCCGCGGCCCGGGCCAGCATCTGCCCGCGCCGCCGCGGCTCCAGCTTCTGCCACGCGTCGGAATCGAAGCACGCGCGCGCCGCCGCGACCGCGCGGTCCACGTCCGCCGCGTCGGCCGCCGCCACCTCGCCCAGCACGTCCTCGGTCGCCGGGTTCTCGACGGGGAAGCGCTTGCCCCCCGCCGAGGGTGCCCAGGCGCCGCCGATGTAGTGGTCGAGGCGCACTACTTGCCCTTGAAGGCGGGCACGCGCTTCTCGACGTACGCGCCGATGCCTTCCTTCGCGTCCTGGCTCTGGAACAGCAGCTGCTGCAGCTCGCGCTCGATCGCCAGCGCGCTCTCGAAGGGCACCTCGAGGCCGGAGCACACCGCCCGCTTGATGTTGCCCACGGCCTTGGAGGCCTTGTTCGGCGGGCAGAACTGCTTCGCGTACAGCAGCACCCGCTCCCACCACTCCTCGGGCTTGCCGTCCCA
>DATKNX010000215.1:0-9474 GCA_035541085.1 Gemmatimonadales bacterium
CACGGTCACTGCCCGCCGTCCCATTCCCGCCGCGGACGGCCGCCGCCGCGACGCGGGACGATGTCGTCGTCGTCGTATTCCTCGTCCAGCTCCTCGAAATCGTCGAAGTCCTCTTCGTCCTCGTCCAGCTCTTCGTCGTCGAGATCCTCGTCGAGCTCCTCGTCCTCGAACTCCTTGTCCTCGTCGAACTCGTCGAGATCCTCGAACTCCTTTTCCTCGTCGTCGTCACCGCGACGTCCGCGCATCTCGATCCGCGGCTCCGACGCCCTGCGCGCGTTCATCCTGCCCTCCCGAAAAGGTTCGAGCCGGCCTTCGGACTCCGGGACATTCAATCCGCCACCGCCCGGGCGGCCCGGGCGAGCTTCTTCCGTTCGTTCTGGCCGAGCGCGCGCTTCCTCAGCCGCACCGCCCCCGGCGTGACCTCGATCAGCTCGTCGTCCTCGATGTACTCCAGAGCGAGTTCGAGGGTAATGTCCCGGGGCGGTTCCAGCAAGACGGCCTCGTCCGACCCGGACTGCCGCATGTTGGTCAGCCGCTTGCCCTTGGCCGGATTCACGTCCAAGTCCCCCGGGCGGCAATGCTCCCCCACCACCATCCCCTCGTAGATCGGCTCCGTGGGGCGCACGAACAGTACCCCGCGCTCCTGCAGGTTGAACAGCGCGAAGGCCACGGCGGTTCCCTGGATCATGCTGACCATCACCCCGCGGCTCCTCCCCGCCAGGGGGCCCGCCCACGGCCCGTACTCGAGGAAGCGGTGGTGCATCACGCCGTTGCCCCGGGTGTCGGTCAGGAACTCCGAGCGGTAGCCGAACAGGCCCCGCGCCGGGATCCGGAACGCCATCCGCACGGTTCCCATGCCCGGGTTGCGCATGTCCACCAGCTCGGCGCGCCGCGGCCCGAGCTTCTCCATCACCGTGCCGACGAACGGCTCCGAGACGTCGATCAGCAGCTCCTCGTACGGCTCGTGCTGCTCGCCGTTGGGGCCCTCGCGCGTGATCACCCGCGGCCGCGACACCAGGAACTCATAGCCCTCGCGCCGCATCGTCTCCATCAGGATGCCGAGGTGCAGCTCGCCGCGCCCCGCCACCCGGAACGTGTCGGGCGAGTCCGTCTCTTCGACGCGCAGGGCGACGTTCCGCTCCACCTCGCGGAACAGCCGCTCCCGGAGCTGCCGGCTGGTGACGTAGCGGCCGTCGCGCCCGGCGAACGGGCCGGTGTTGACCGAGAAGTCCACCGTGATGGTGGGCTCCTCGACCGCGATGCCGGCCAGCCGCTCCGGCGTCTCCGGGTCGGTGACCGTCTGCCCGATCTCGACGCCCTCGAGCCCCGAGAGCGCCACGATCTCGCCCGCCGAGGCCTCGTCCACCTCGACCCGGGCCAGGCCCTCGAAGCCGTGGAGCTGCGCCACCTTCACCCGCGGGAACGTCCCCTCGGGCACCGCGCCCGGCTCGCCCAGCGGCAGCAGCGCCACCGTCTGCCCGGCCTTCACGCTCCCGCGCTCGATCTTCCCGATCGCGATCCGCCCCACGTAGGGCGAGTGGTCGAGCGTCGAGACCAGCATCTGGAACGGCCCCTCGCGCGCCAGCGGCGCCGGGACGTAGTCCAGGATGGACTGGAACAGCGGGCGCAGATCGCCCCGCAGCCAGTCGGGCGTGCCCGGGATGACGAACGGGTGCAGCGGGTCTTCCGCGTCGCCCTCGGCATCCGGCCCCACCACCTTGAGCTCGCTCGCCGTCTTCTTCGGCAGTTCGGTGAAGGCCACGCCGAAGCGGCTCGACGCGTACAGGAACGGCGCGTCGAGCTGGGCCGTCGAGGCCTCCAGGTCCATGAACAGCTCGAGGCACTCGTCGTGCACCCGGAGGGGCTCCGCGTCCGACCGGTCGATCTTGTTGATGACCACGATCGGCTTGAGCCCGAGGGCCAGCGCCTTGCGCGTCACGAACCGCGTCTGCGGCATCGGGCCTTCGGCCGCGTCCACGAGCAGCAGCACCCCGTCCACCATCTTCAGGATGCGCTCCACCTCGCCGCCGAAGTCCGCGTGGCCGGGCGTGTCCACGATGTTGATCTTGGTCTCGCCCCAGCGCACCGCGGTGTTCTTGGAGAGGATGGTGATCCCGCGCTCGCGCTCCAGCGGGTTGCTGTCCAGCACGCGCTCCATCACCTGCTGCCCGGCGCGGAACACGCCCGCCTGGCGCAGCATCATGTCCACGAGCGTGGTCTTCCCGTGGTCGACATGGGCGATGATGGCGATGTTGCGGATTTGCACGGGGAACCGCGTCGGATGGGAAACTAGATTGCGCGACTCATATGGTGGCGGGCGGCAAGCTAGGGGGGGGTCGGCACCTACGCAAGGGCCGGCTCCTCCAGGCGGGGAGGTGATGGAGTGATGAGGTGATGAAGGGGATAGTGATGAGGGCGGACGGCGGTCTCCGGACGGCCGACCGCAGTCTCCAGACCGGCCATCATCACGTCATCACCCCATCACCTCATCACCCCATCACCTCCCCGTTCGTGTCGCGGTGCCAGTCCGTTGCTCTCTCCATCTGGATCGTCACGTGCTGGATGCCGAAGGCCTTCACCGTGCGGCAGATCTCCTCGAGCGCCGCCTGGTGGCGGCCCGGGTCCGGCACCGTGGCGTGCGCGCTCATCGCCACCATCCCGTTGCTCACCGTCCACACGTGGAGGTCGTGCACGTCCGCCACCCCGGACACGGCCCCGATCGCGACCTTGAGCTGCGGCAGCGAGACGTGGGCCGGCACGGCCTCGAGCAGCACGTCCACCGACTCCCCCACCAGGCGGACGGCGCTGACCAGAATCAGCGCCGCGATGCCCACCGAGATCAGCGGGTCCGCGGGCCGCCAGCCCGTCACGAGGATGACGACCGCCGCGACGATGGTCCCCACCGAGCCCAGCGTGTCGCCCAGGATGTGGAGGTAGGCGGCCTTGGTGTTGAGGTTCTCCTCGCGCGCGCGGTGCAGCATCACCACCGCCACCACGTTCGCCGCCAGGCCGACGACCGCGACGGCGAGCATCAGGCCGGAGCGGATCTCGGGCGGCTCGTGCAGCCGGCCGAGCGCCGCCGCGACGATCCAGACCGTGACGGCGGCGAGCAGCGCGCCGTTGAACAGCGCCGCCAGGATCTCGAGCCGGTAGTAGCCGAAGGTCTTCTCGGGCGTCGCGGGCCGCCGCGCGATCCACAGCGCGAACAGCGAGAGGCCCAGCGCGCCCGCGTCGGTCACCATGTGCCAGGCGTCGGCCAGAAGGGCGAGCGAGTGCGAGAGCAGCCCGCCGCCCACCTCGGCGACGGCGATCACGACCGTGAGCGCCAGCGCCCAGGAGAGGGCGCGCGCGCTGCCCGGCCGCTCGAGCGGCTGGAGGCAGCCGGCCTCGGTCATCCGGCGGCCCCGATGCGGCGACCCCATTTCACGTGTAGCTTGCCACCCCGGACATGAGCGACGGTTCCTGGCAGTCGGTCGCCACGCGGCTCGGCGTGGTCGCGCTGCTCGTCCTGGCGAACGGGTTCTTCGTCGCGGCCGAGTACGCGCTCGTCGCGTCCCGCCGCACCCGCATCGAGGCGATGATACGGCGCGGCGATGCAAAAGCCAAGCTGGCGCGCCGCGCCCTGCTCGCCCTCGACCGCTCGATCTCGGGCACCCAGCTGGGCATCACGCTCGCCAGCCTCGGGCTCGGCTGGATGGGCGAGCCGGCCATCGCCGATTCCCTCGAGCGGCTCTTCGCGATCCTCCCCGGGCCCCTGCGGCTCCTCGCCGCCCACGGCGTGGCCGTCACGATCGCGTTCGCCGGCATCACGTTCCTCAACGTCGTGCTGGGCGAGCTGACGCCCAAGGCGCTCGCCCTGCTGTACCCCGAGCGCACCAGCCGGTGGCTGGCGGGCCCCCTCATCGCCTTCACGGTCGCGACCAACCCGTTCATCTGGCTGCTCCGGGGGAGCGCCAACCTGGTGCTGCGCGTCTTCGGCCTGCGCACCCCCACCACGCTCGAGCGCCTGCACTCGGCCGAGGAGCTGCGGATGCTGGTGGACCAGAGCGCCAAGGCCGGCAAGCTCGACCGCGACGACGCGCGGCTCCTGGCGGGCGTGTTCGAGTTCTCGGAGAAGACGGCGCGCGAGGTGATGACGCCGCGCACCGCCATCACCGCGCTCCCCGCCACGGCGAGCCTGGCCGAGGCCGCCGACCGCGTGGCCGCGGCCCGGCGCTCGCGCTACCCGGTGAGCGGCGCCTCGCTCGACGACATCGTCGGCATCGTGCACGCCAAGGACGTGCTCGCGGCGCTCCGCAGCCCGAGCCCGCCGAAGGCGCTCGGCGAGCTGATGCGGCCCGCCCACTTCGTCCCCGGCTCGCGCGAGGTCGAGGACGTGCTCGCCGACATGAAGCTCAAGCGCGTGCACATGGTCATCGTGCTCGACGAGTTCGGCGGCACCGCCGGTTTGCTCACGATGGAGGACCTGCTCGAGGAGATCGTCGGCCAGATCTACGACGAGTACGACCGCCCGGCCGACGCGCGCACCACCGGCACGATGCCGGCGCCCGGGGCCGCCCAGCCCGGCAGCCTCGCGCTCGAGGAGGTCAACGCGCGCTGCGGCCTCTCGCTCGCGAGCGACGACTACGCCACGCTCGGCGGGTACCTGTTCGGGAAGCTCGGGCGGCTGCCGAAGCCGGGGGACGTGGTTCCGGTGGAGGGCGGCGCGTTCGAGATCGTGACCATGGACGGGCGGCGGGTCGGGACGGCGAGGTACGTCCCCAACGGGGAGGTGAGGAAGTGATGGAGGTGATGATGTGAGGAGGTGATGAGGGGCGGACTACGGACTGCGGCCTCCAGTCTGCAGACCGCGGACTGCAGACCGGCCCTCATCACTCCATCACTTCATCACCTCATCACTTCATCACCTCCCCGTAGTCGTTTCACGATCTCCCCCGCCACCTTCACCGCCTCGATCATCGACGACGGATCCGCCACGCCGCGGCCCGCGATGTCCATCGCCGTCCCGTGGTCGGGCGAGGTGCGGGGAACCGGCAGGCCGAGCGTCACGTTCACCGCGCGGCCGAACGACGCGACCTTGATGGCCGTCATCCCCACGTCGTGGTAGGGTGCGAGCACGGCGTCGAACTCGCCCCGCATCGCGCGCACGAACACCGTGTCGGCCGGCAGCGGCCCCGCGATGCCCAGCTGCGCGGCGGCCGGCCGCAGCACCCGTTCTTCCTCGTGGCCGAACAGCCCGCCCTCGCCGGCGTGCGGGTTCAGCGCGCACAGCGCGAGCCGCGGCTCGGCGAGGCCGAACCACGACGTCAGGAAGCTCCGCGTCACGCGCCCCACGTCCACGATCCGCTCCGGCGTCAGGATGCTCAGGGCGTCCCTGAGGGGCAGGTGCGTGGTCACGAGCACGACCCGCAGCCGGTCCGAGGCGAGCATCATCGCGACCTGCTTCGCGCCCGTCAGCTCGCGCAGCAGCTCGGTGTGACCCGGGAACCGGTAGCCGGCGGCGTTGAGCGCGCGCTTGTCGCCCGGGCCGGTGACGATCGCGTCCACCCGCCCGTCCCTCCACAGCCGCACCGCCGCCTCCACCGCGCGGCCCGTCAGCCGGCCCGCCCGCACCACCGCGTCCTCCCCCGCCCCGCCGCCGTCCCACGGCCCCACGCCCTCGACGTGCGCGGCGGCCGCGCCCGCGACGAGGTCGTCCGGCCCGACGAGCGTGGCCTCGATGCCGGGCGCGGCGAGGGCCGCGCGCGCGACCTCGGGGCCGATGCCGCGAGGGTCGCCGAGCGTGATCGCCAGACGGGGAGTGGGGACGGGCACCTCTCTCTAGCTAGACTGGGGACCGCAGACTGCGGGCTTCGGAACCGTTGCCAGGCGCCAGGTGCAGACTGCAGTCCTGCGGTCTACAGACTCTCGGTGACATAGGTCTGGTTGCGCAGCGTCCGCAGCAGCTCCTTGATGCCCTTCTGCTGCGAGAGCTGCTGGCGCAGGTTGTCGCGCACGTCGTCGAACGTGTAGTCCCGCTCGGGCTGCTGGTCCGTGAGGATCGCCACCACGAACTTGGTGCGGGTGGGCGTGTCGCCGCCCGTCGTGAACGGGGGGACCACCTCGCCCACCTGCGCGGAGTCCAACGCCGCGGCGTACACGGGCTTGAGCTGCGCCAGTTGCGCGCGCGGAATCGAGTCCACGTGCAGCTGCTCGGTGGTGTCGGCGTAGAGCTTCGCCAGCGAGTCGAAGCTCGCGCCGGCCCTCAGGAGCGCGTACACCGTGTCGGCGCGCAGCCGCGCGACCGCGATGTTCGTGGAATCGACCGCCGGGACGAACAGGATGTGCCGCGCCTCGACCTCGGCCGGCTGCACCCGCTCCACCAGGATGAGGTGGTAGCCGAACGGGGTCTCGACGGGATCCGAGATCTCCCCCGGCCGGAGGCTGAAGGCCACGCGGTCGAACGCGTCCACCATCGCCCCGCGCCGGAACCAGCCGAGGTCGCCGCCCTGGTCGCGCGTGCCGGGGTCCTGGGAGTAGCGCCGCGCCATCGTCGCGAAGTCCGCGCCGCGATGCAGCTGGACCAGGACGGACTCGGCGCGCGCCAGCGCATCCGCCTTCGCGGCGGGCGTGGCCTGCGGCGCGACCACGATCTGCTTGAACGACACCGTCGCGGGCCGCTTCTGGTTCTGCCCCACCGTCGCCTGCCAGTCGCGGAACGCGTCGCGCAGCTCGGCGGTGGTCACGGGGAGCGGCTTGAGCTTCCCGTCCTGGCGGAGCTTCGTGAGGTACGCTTCCTGGTACTGCGAGCGGCGCTGCTGCTCCGTCAGCCAGCGGCGCCACTCCTCCGGCGTCCCGAAGCCCGCGCTCGCGATCGACGTGCGGAACTCCGCCTCGGTGCGGTACTGGTTGCGGATCTCCTTGGCCTGGTCGTCGGCCTTGCTGATGACGTCGGCCTCGTTCACCGTGATCGAGGTGTCGCGCCGCGCCTTCTGGTAGAGCACCTCCTCGTCGATCATCGACTGCAGGATCTGCCGCCGCAGCGCCATCCGGCCGGCGGAGTCGGGCGGCAGCACCAGGCCGTTCTGCGACTGCTGGATCAGGAGCTTCTCCTGCACGTCCGAGAGCAGGATCGGCGCCCCGCCCACGACGGCCACGACGCGGTCGACGAGCTGTGGCGCCTGCGGCGGGGCCGGCGGCGCTTCCTGCGCGACCGCCGGCACCGGCGCGATCAGCAGCGCCCAGAGGAGGACGCGGGCGTGCCGCATCGGCCTACTGGATGCTCCGCTTCACCGGCGGGTTCGTGCCGGGCTGCGCGCCGCCCACCGGCGGGCCGCCCGGCGCGGGCGTCATCGGCGAGAAGCCGCCGGGCGCCGTCGGGCCGCGCAGGTCCGTCGCCTTCGCCAGCGCGCGGTCGACGCCCGCCGGCGAGATGCTCCAGGGCGTGCGCGACCGCAGCACGTCCGAGAGGAACGCCGGGATCTCGAAGAACGGGTGCGTCGCCGGCGACGCGACGATGCCGGCGAAGTAGTCGTCCACGCGGTGCGCCGCCACCTCGGCCCGCCGGCCCGCCGAATCGGTACCCAGCGACTCCGCGTTCACCCCGAGGCGCTCCCGCATCTGCTCGAGGTCCTGGCCGTACAGCTCGCGGATCGTGTCGCGGTCCGCCGGCGTGAGCGTGATGTGATGCTCCTCGGCGGAGGCGATCATCATCTGGTTCCGCACGACCGACCGGACGAACTGCACCAGCGTCGAGTCCGCCGCCTGGCCCACCGCGGCCCGCGTCTGCGGCGGGAACGCCTGCAGCCAGCGCGCGAAGTCGCGCAGCGTCATCCGCCCGCCCTTGAACGTCGCGAGCACGCGGCCGCTGGTCTTGGCGTCGCGCAGGTTCTGCGCGGCGAGCCGCACCGCGGCCGGCGCCGAGCTCCTGACCTTGATGTCGCCCGCGTGGTTCACGCTGTCGGAGTAGGCCGAGTCGAGGCGCGCCACCATCAGGCCCCGGAGGCCGACGGCGAACGAGTCGCGCACCTGGGCGAGCGCGGGCCGATAAATGATGTGCCAGCCCCACGGCGACTCCACCGGGTCCGAGACCTGGCCGGGCTTGAGCCCCCAGGCCGCGTCCTCGAACACCTTGACCAGCGAGCCGCGGGTCACGAGCCCGAGCGAGCCGCCGTTCCGCGCGCTGGCCTGATCCTCGGACTTCAGGGAGGCGAGCTTGCCGAAGTCGGCGCCGCGGCGGATCTGCGCGAGGTACCCCTGGGCCACGCGCAGCTTCGCCTGCTTGAGCGCCTCCGTCGTGTCCTGCGGGACCTTCACCAGGATGTGCTCGAGCCAGCGCGCGTCGCCGGCCGCGTAGGCGCTGTCCACCTGGCGGTCGGTCACCTTCGCGCGCGAGACGATCACCGCCTCGTGGTACCGGTCGGCGATGCGCTGCATCGCGGCCGGCCAGTTCGCCGCCATCATCGTCGCGCTGTCCATCAGGCTGTCGCCGCGCGCCGCCGCCTGGCCGAACAGCTGGTAGTCCACCCACAGGTCGGCGAGCCGGTCGACGACGTCCCGCCGCAGCGGCACCTGCTTCACCGGGGCGATCAGCTGCGCGAGCTGGTTGACCGTGAGCTCCTGGGTTCCCACGCGGGCGACGACGTCCTGGTGGGCGCTCATCGCGTCGCGCAGGCCCGAGCAGCCGGCCAGCACGACCACGGAACACACCGCGAAGCGGCGAAGCATCGTGTCTCCTATCGGGTTGTCTCGTCCACCGCGCGCGACAGCGCACGCACCAGCCCCGCCACGAGCGGCATCCCGCCGAGCCGGCGGAGCTTCATCGTCAATGGCGCGGCCCGCCGCACCTCGGCGTCGAACTGCACCTCGTCCATCGCGGCCGTCAGGTTCGCCAGCCGCGGGACCGCGCCGGCGCGGAAGACCAGCCGGGCCTCCTCGCCGCGCACCAGAACCGTCTCGAGGCCGAGACGCGCGCCGATCACCCGCAGGTGGGTGAGCGCCACGAGCGCCTCGGCCTCGGCGGGAGGCCGGCCGAACCGGTCCACCATTTCCTCCCGCAACTGTTGAATCTCGCCACTGGACTGACTGCGCGCCAGACGGCGGTACAGGTCGAGCTTCGCCGCGTCGTCAGGCACGTACGCGTCGGGCAGCAGCGCCGCCCGGTCCAGCAGCACCTCGGGCGGCGCGGCCGAGACGCCCCGGGCCTCGCCCTTGAGGCTCCGCACCGTGTCCTCGAGCATCCGGAGGTACACGTCCACCCCCACCGACATCGCGAATCCTGACTGCTCGGCCCCCAGGATGTTCCCCGCGCCCCGGAGCTCGAGGTCCTTGAGCGCGATGCGGTAGCCGGCCCCAAGCTCCGTGTAGTGCACCAGCGTCTGGAGCCGCGCCTCCGCCGCCGCGTCCACCTCGTCGGGCACGAGCAGGTAGCAGTACGCGCGGCGGTGGCTGCGCCCCACGCGCCCGCGCAGCTGGTAGAGCTGCGCCAGGCCGAGC
>DATKNX010000216.1:0-4690 GCA_035541085.1 Gemmatimonadales bacterium
GTCATCCGCACGATGGGCGGGTGCCGGAAGCTGATGGCGCGCGCGTTGCCGGTGGGCCGCTCGCCCATCTTCGCCGCCGTCTCGCGCGAGTGCAGCCGGCCCACGAGGATGCCGCGCTCGATCAGCCGGGTGTTGCGGGTCGGCGTCCCCTCGTCGTCGTAGGGCAGCGTGCCCCTCAGGCCCGCCGCGCTCCCGTCGTCGCCGATGTTGACGATGTCGCTGCCGAAGCGCCGGCCCAGCGTCATCATCTCGCGCGCCTGCGGGTTCTCGTAGACGAAGTCGGCCTCGGAGAGGTGGCCGAATGCCTCGTGCACGAACACGCCCGCAAGCCGCGGGTCGAGCACCACGGGGTACGTCCCGCCCTTCACCGCCGGCGCCGAGAGCAGCTTCACCGCCATCTCGGCGGCGTTCTGGAACAGCGGCTCCAGCCCCTGCACGCTGCGCCAGCCGCGCCGGAAGGCGACGCCGTCGTGGTAGCGCTCGATGGTGTCGCCGTCGCGCGCCGTCGCGAGCCCCGACACGCCGATCTCCGGCCGCACCTCGTGCAGCCACGTGCCCTCGCTGTTGGCGAAGTACCACTCGCGCCGCTCGTCGTAGTAGCTCGACTGGGTGTCGGCGATCCGGCCGGACGCGCCGAGCATCAGGCCGTTCAGGCCCTCGACGAAGCGCCGTTTGTCGGCCAGCTGGATCTCGAACGGGTCGCCGTCCAGGGCGGGCACGACCTCGTCCACCCGCGGCGGCACCTCCGCCAGCGCGATGGGCTCGGCCAGCGCGACGGCCCGCGAGGCCGCCCGGGCCGCTTCGACCATGCGCGGCAGCTCGTCCAGGCTCGTGAACGAGGCGATGCCCCAGCCGTGGCCCTTCTCCAGCACGCGGACGCAGCCGCCGGCGTCCACGCTCTCGGCGGCGACCTCGAGCCGCGGGCCGCGGAAGGCGACGCGGCTGCTGCGCGTGCGCTCGAAGCGCACCTCGGCGTAGCCGGCGCGCGCGCCCTTCAGGGCCTCCGTGAGCCGGTCGCGCATCCCGTTCGCCGCGCTCACGGCGCGCCCCGCTTCGGCGCGGCGCCCGACTCGGCGATCGCGGCCGCGTAGTCCGGCCGGATCACCAGCGCGCCGTCCGCGACCACCCAGCGGTCCCACGGCAGGATGATGAACGCGCCGGTCTGCAGCGCGAAGAAGTCCGGCTTGTAGTCGCCGCAGCGGAACGAGACCGCGGTCTTGAGCTGCTGCGCGCCCTCCTCGCGCATCACCGAGGCGGCGAGCCGCATCGTGTCGCCCGAGTCGCAGGTCTCGTCCACGAGCAGCACCCGGCGGCCCTTGGGGCTCAGCGTGGGGCGCGAGACGAGGGCCGGCGCCTCGCCCTCGCGCACGCGCGTCGTCGTGATCGAGGCGAAGTCGCAGCGCAGGATGCTGGCGACGACGGCGCCGGGGATGACGCCGGCGCGCGCGATGCCCACGACGAGGTCCGGCTGGTAGTCGGCCGACACCTTGAGGGCGAGGCCGCGGCACAGCTCGCCGAAGAACGGCCAGTCGACTTCCATCACGGCGCGGGCCTGCGGTGGCTTGGGGCTGCGCGGCACGGATGACCTCGAGCAGGGGTCCGGGATCCGGGGTCCGGGGTTCGCAGGAATATCGCCCCCGCGCCCGCACCCCGGAACCCGGAGGCCGGAAACCGCCCGTAGGTTGGCCGTTGCCAAGGCCTTGGGCGATTACTATCTTGCCGCTCCATGGGTCTCTTCCGGCGTCTCCTGGGCGGCCGCGCCTCGGACGACCGGCCGATCAAGCCGCAACGCCTCGACTATCTCAACGAAGCCCTGGCCCTCGAGCGCCAGGGAGACTACGACGCGGCCATCACCAGCTACCGCCTCGCGCTGCGCGACCACCCCAGGGAGCCGCGCGTCCTGCAGAACCTCGCGATCGCCTTCAGCCGCACCGGGAAGGTGGACGACGCGATTCGCCACTACCGGATGGCCCTCGAGGCCGACGGCACGCTCGCGGGCGCCCACTACGGCCTGGCGTTCCTGCTCCTCAAGCGCGGCGACCTCGAGGCCGCGACCCAGCACCTCAAGGCGTTCCTCGGCAATCCGCCGCGCGGCGTGGACGCGCAGAAGTGGATCGGCCACGCCGAGCAGGCGCTGCGCGACATCGAGGACCCCGCCTCGCCCGAGCGATCCGTAGGCCTGGAAGGAGCCTGACCATCCGCCACGCGACGCCCCTCGCGGCGGGCGCGCTCCTCGCGCTGGCCGCGGGCTGCCAGGGCTACTCCACCGACTTCTCCGCGCCGGTCGCGGTCGCGATCGAGACGACGCGCCTCCCGCCGTTCCAGCTCGAGGAGCAGGACACGATGCGGGTGACGGTCGTCGTGCTGAACAAGGCGGGCGACACGGTGCCGGGCCAGGGCATCTCGATCGTCTCGCTCGACTCCACGCTCGCCGTGGACAGCGCGATCCTCGGCCTCGTGGGCCTCGTGCCGGGCATCGGCCGCGTGGTGGCCTTCGCGGGCAAGCTCTCCTCCGCCCCGTTCACCGTGAACGTGGTGCGCGCGCCGGACTCGATCGCCGTGTTCGACTCGACGGGGGTGGACTCGGTGCCCGCGCCGGACAGCGTGTCGCCCGCCCTCACCGCGCAGCTGCTCGACACGCGGACCGACTCGGGCCAGGTCATCGGCCTCGCGTGGGGCGACACGATCCACTTCACCATCGTCTACCCGGTGTTCGCCACGCAGGACTCCGCCACGGTGCTCCTCGGCGACAGCGCGCTCGTGCAGGCGGTCGTGACGTCCGCGGTCCCTCCGGCGGGCACGGCCTCGGTGGTCGTCAAGCGCACGCGCCGGACGTGGCCGGATTCGGTGGTGGTCCAGGCGACGGCGCACCGCGCCGGCGGGACCGTCGTGCGAGGCTCGCCCGTCAGGTTCGTCCTCTACCCGCAACAGCAACAGTAGGGGGGCATCTCGTGGACGCGCCCACCGCGAAGGGCACGCTCACGCGCCTGTTCTTCGACGCGATCGAGCGGCACGGGCACAAGGACAAGGCCGTGGCCTGCAAGCCGGCCGGCGGCGCGTGGCGCTCGCTCACCCACCGCGAGCTGGAGGAGCGGGTGCGGCGCGCGGGCCTCGCGCTCCAGCGCCTCGGCGTGCGGCGCGGCGACCGCGTGGCCATCCTGTCGGAGAACCGGCCCGGGTGGCTCGTCGCCGACTTCGCCTGCCTCGCCGTGGGCGCCAGCGACGTCCCGCTCTACCCCACGCTGCCCGCGCGCCAGCTCGCCTACATCCTCAAGGACTCGGGCGCGGTCGCGATCTTCGTCTCGACGGCGCCCCAGCTCGCCAAGATCGTGGAGATCCGCCACGAGCTGCCGGCGCTGCGCCACGTCGTCGCGATGGACCCCGACGCCCGGGGCCCCGGCGTCCTCGGCCTGGCCGAGCTGTACGCGATGGGCGCCGAGGCCGACGGGGACGGGGCGGCGGCGCGCTTCAAGGCCGACGCGCTCGCGGCCCGCCCCGACGACGTCGCGACGATCATCTACACGTCGGGCACCACGGGCGACCCCAAGGGCGTGATGCTCACGCACGACAACATCTGGTCGAACGTGGTGAGCGTGCTCGAGTCCTTCTCCGTGGGCCCCGGGGACGCGACGCTGAGCTTCCTGCCGCTGTCGCACATCTTCGAGCGGATGGCCGGCCACTTCCTGATGTTCCACGCCGGCGCCACGATCCACTACGCCGAGAGCATCGACACGGTCCCCGCGAACCTGATGGAGGTGGGGCCGACGATCGTCACCTCGGTGCCCCGGCTGTACGAGAAGATGTACGCGCGGGTGCTGGAGACCGCGCTGGCCGGCGGCCCGATCAAGAAGCGGATCTTCTTCTGGGCGAAGGAGGTCGGGGAGCGGTGGGCGGACCACCGCCTGGCGGGCCGCGCCGTGCCGACGCTCCTGAGCCAGCAGTACGCGCTGGCGCAGCGCCTGGTGTTCGCCAAGCTCAAGGCGCGCACGGGCGGCCGCATCCGCTTCTTCGTCTCGGGCGGCGCGCCGCTCCCGGCCGACATCGCGAAGTTCTTCTTCGCCGCCGGCCTGCCCATCCTCGAGGGCTACGGGCTCACGGAGACCTCGCCCGTGATCTGCGTGAACCTGATGGAGCGCGTGCGCATCGGCACCGTGGGGCCGCCGATCCACGGCGTCGAGGTGCGCATCGCGGCCGACGGCGAGATCCTGACCCGCGGCCGCCACGTGATGCGGGGCTACTTCAACAAGCCCGAGGCCACGCGCGAGGCGCTCGACGCCGACGGCTGGTTCCACACCGGCGACATCGGGGAGCTCGACGCGGAGGGCTGTCTCCGCATCACCGACCGCAAGAAGGACCTCATCGTCACGGCGGGCGGGAAGAACGTGGCGCCGCAGCCCATCGAGCAGATGGTCAAGCACAACAAGTACGTCGCCAACGCGGTGATGCTCGGCGACCGGCGGAAGTTCTGCATCATGCTCGTGGTGCCGAACTTCGACCAGCTGGAGCGCTGGGCCGTCTACAAGCAGCTCGCCTTCGCCAACCACCGCGGCCTGATCCGGCTGCCCGAGGTGCAGGCCAAGATGGAGCGCGAGGTGTACAAGATGCTGGGCGACCTCGCGGCGTACGAGACGCCCAAGAAGATCCTGGTCCTCGAGCACGACTTCTCGATCGAGAACGGCGACCTCACGCC